>DASVVJ010001304.1:0-7795 GCA_036389955.1 Myxococcaceae bacterium | reverse complement strand
CTGCGAGACAAGCCAGTGCCTGTGGGTGAGGTCATGGACCGAGCCGGGGAGTTCCTGCGCCGGATGGACGGCCAGCCGGCCGCGACAACTCTGGTCATGATGGACGAGACGACTGCGGGGCTGCTGAGCACCCGCTTTGATTTCGATAAGGCTCGCACAGGCAGCTTCCTCCTGCGTGGCGAGAAGCTACACGCGGACGAGTCGCGCCCACTGCTGGGCCGCCCCACCCCCTGCGTTGGCCGCGAGCAGGAGCTGAGCCTGCTGGAGCTGGCCTTCGTCTCCTGCCAAGAGGATTCCACCGCACGGGCACTGCTGGTTACCGCGCCTGCGGGCACCGGCAAGTCCCGCCTGCGCCATGAGTTCCTTCGCCGCCTGGAGCGGCGTGACCCGCCTCCGCTGGTGTTGCTCGGGCGCGCCGATCCGATGAGCGCTAACTCCGCCTACGGTTTGCTGGGCCATGCGGTGCGCCAGCTGTGCGGCGTGGTGGATGGCGAGCCCCTGGAGGTCCGCCGCCAGAAGCTGGCCGGACGCATCTGCCGCAACCTGCCACCCAAGCAGACCCAAGACACTGTGGAGTTCCTGGGCGAGCTGTGCGGCGTGCCCTTCCCCCAGGAGCACAGCCCCAGGCTTCGCGCGGCACGCGAGGATCCTCATGCAATGAGTCACCATGTGACGCGCGCCATTGTGGCGCTGCTGCGCGCCGAGCTGGCCCAGGGGCCCGTGCTCCTGGTGCTGGAGGACCTTCACTGGAGCGATGTGCCCTCGGTGCGGCTGATGGACGAGGTGCTGCGCGAACTCAACGAGTGCCCACTGCTGGTACTGGCGCTGGCGCGTCCCGAGGTCCGGGAGCTGTTTCCCCGGTTGTGGGTGTGCAACCTGCAGGAGTTGCAGTTGCGAGGCCTGAGCCAGAAGGCGAGCACGCGCCTCGTGCACGAGGTGCTGGGCCCGCAGGTCTCCGCGTCCGTAGTGTCCCGCCTGGTGGAGCAGGCCGCCGGCAACGCCCTGTTCCTGGAGGAACTCATCCGCAGTGAGGACGAGGGGCGCGGAGACGAGACGCCCGGCACGATATTGGCCATGCTCCAGTCGCGCCTACAGCGGCTGGAGCCAGAGACGCGGCGGGTGTTGCAGGCCGGCAGCATCTTCGGCCGCAGCTTCTGGGCCGGTGGGGTCAAGGCGCTGCTGGATGAGGAGATCTCCACGAAGGAGTTGGAGGGCCAGCTGTGCCATGTCACCGCTCTGGAGGTCGTGGAACTCCAGCGAGACAGCCGCTTCCCCGCCGAGCAGCAGTACCGTTTCCGCCATGCGCTGGTGCGAGACGCCGCCTACAGCCTGATGCCCCCTCGCATCAAATCCGTGGGCCACCGCCAGGCGGGCGCGTGGTTGGAAAAAGTGGGTGAGCAGGATCCGCTGGTGCTCGCCGAGCACTACAAGGAGGGCGAGGACAGGGAGAAGGCCATCTTCTTCTTCACGCGTGCGGGGGAGCAACTCTTCGAGCGGGAAGACCTTTCCGGAGCGCAGCAGTGTCTGGATACCGCGTTGAGATTCAATCCCCAGGGCGAAGCGCTGACCATGCTGGGCGTCCTGGAAGTGGTGATCTGCCTGGGGCTGCTGGACTTCGAGCGACTGTACAAGGTGGGCAATGAGGTACGCCCCGCCCTCAGGCCTGGCAGCACCGCGTGGGGACGCGTCATGGGTGGGCTGATGCTGGGCTGCGCGCAGAACGGCCGGCACGAGGACGTGGAGAAGCTGGGGACGATCTTCTTGAGCGCCACCCCTGACCCAGAAGCGATGCCCAGTTACATTGAGTCGGCGTGCTTTCTGGCGGTTCCAGCGGTGTGGTATGGCCGGAGGCAGCAAGCTAAAGCGATCCTGGACCGCATGAATGAAGTGGCCAGTGCTCTCCCCAAGCCCGACAGCATCAGTGAGGGATGGCGGGCCTTCGCCAGCGGGTACATTGGCCACTTCCTCGATGCCCGACCGTGGAGCAGCCGAACTTGGGCGGAGACAGCAGCGCAGTCCTTCCAGACGCTCAACATTGATCGCAACCTGTCGCTGGCACAGGCGCTGACGGGGCTGGCCCTGGCTGCCCTGGGAGAGGTGCCTGGCGCCATCGACGTGATTCGGCTGGGCGTACAAAGTGCCCGCCGGATTGGGCAGGCCTATGTCATCGCGCGCACGCGAATCAACCTGGCGCTGGTGCTGGTGAGCAGCGCTGAGCCCGCCCACCATGACGAAGCTCACCAACTCGCGCTTGAGACTCAGGAAACGCAGAAGACGAATGTGATCAACCAGGGCTCGGCTCACCTCGTGTTGGCCAAGGTCGCGCTGCTGCGGGGGCTACTGACCGAAGCGGAAGCGCAGGCACGCAAGTCGTGTGAGGCCCTGAGATCGTTCCGGGCCTACCACATCATGGCGCGCACCACGCTGTGCAACTCGCTGCTGGCACAGCAGCGCGTCGCCGAGGCCCGCGCTGAGGCGGAGCAAGGCGTAAGCGAGCTGGAGCAGATGGGGCCCCCCGGCGCCATGGCCGTGGGCATGAGGTTGGCCTTAGCCGAGGCCTGCTTCGCTCAAGGAGACCAGGAGCCAGGGGAAGCTGCCCTGCGCAAGGCCCTCGAGTGCGTGCACCTCCGGGCCTCGGACATCCCGGGCGCCGAGGCCCGCGAGCACTTCCTGAACCAGGTGCCCGAAAACGCGCGCGTCAGAGAACTCGCGCGTCAGCTCTGGGGCACTGACGTACCCTGACTACTTCTGCATCTCGGACGTCCGCGAGCGGACCGACAGCTGCTGCTTCTCGGCCGCGTCTAGAAACGTCTCTCCCTTGGAGTCTCCCGCGGAGCTCTCGGGAGCAATGGGCACCACGGTGGCGCGCTGCAGCGCCTCGGCCGCATCCGCCTGAGCCTTGGCCTTGGCCGCCTTGCGCCGCCGCCACAGGTAGAAGCCCACGCCACCCACCGCCAGCACACCGAAGACGATGTACTGCGACTCCTTGAGCACGCCGATCAGCGTGTCCAGCTCGCTGCCGAAGTGGTAGCCCAGGAACACGAACACCGGCGCCGACAACAGCGCGGCCAGCCCGTCCCAGAAGATGAAGCGCCAGTACGGCATGCCCACCGAGCCCGCGGTGAAGTACGTCACCGCGCGCACGCCCGGCATGAAGCGCGCGATCATCACGATCTTCTGCCCGTGGATGGCGAACAGCCCCTCCACCTTGGCCCGTTTCTCGGGGGTAATAATCCGAGCGAAGAAGCCCGTGGGCTTCGTGCCCACCTTCGTGCCCAGCCGTCGGCCGAAGTAGAAGATGAGGCTGTCTCCGGCCAGGATGCCCGCAAAGCCCACCGCCATCATGATCGGCAGGTTCGCCGCGCCCTTGTGCGCCAGAAAGCCGCCCAGGATGAGCGAGATGTCTTCCGGCAGCGGCACTCCCAGCCCGCAGGCCAGGAGGATCAAAAACACCGTCGCGTAGGCGATGAAGCCTTGAGTATCGCCGAGCAGGCTGGTGAGGATCTCTTGCACGCGTGGTCCCTTAGGCTCTCTGGTTCACTTCCGCGGGGCCCGCCCGGCTGCTACCCGGGACAGCCCCTCTAACGCCCACGCATCAACCGGGCGCGGGTCTCCAAAACTCCCAGCCAGCGCTTTGAGGCCAAAGTACCCCTCCCGCTGAGCCGTTTCATAGGCCGAATCCGGGGCCTCCACGGCCGCGAGCGCCAGGGCTCGGCTCAACAGCGCCACTGCGTACTCCCCCACCGTCGCCTCCCTCGCGCCCAGGGCCTGCGCCTCCCGAAGCAGTGCCGGCCCCGCTGCCCACCGTGCCTGCGCCTGCTCGCCCACCTGGGGAGAAAGCAGCACACGGGCGTACTCCCACAGCAACCGCTCCAGGTCCGGAGTCTTCCCCGGCCCTACCACCAGCACCACGCCCTGCCCGGTACGGAAGCCCCGCACCCAGCCCTCCGAAGCGAGCAGATTAACGACAATCCGCACGCCTGGCCCGGTTTCTGGCACTCGCAGCAGGTGGCGGGCACGTTGAGTCGGCGCATCCGCCACCGCAAGGTAAGAGCGCATCTCCGTCCGGAAGTGACTGAAGGTTTCGGCCCGCAGGGAGGCCACCGGCCAGCGCTCCTCCACCTGGTCGAGGAGTGCCTCCAGGCCCTCCAGCTCGCGCAAGTCGGCGGGCACGGGCGCGTCGTCCTCCAGGAGGATGGCGAGCGCCACGTAGCGCTCCAGGGGCAGCGGGTGGGCGTCGAAGAAGGCCTGGGCGCGCTGGAGTACCGCGGGGTCAGCCCCAGCCAGGGCCTCCCGCACCCGGGCGCGGGCCGGCGAGTACCGGTACGCGGGCACAGGGTGCTCGCGGCGCACGGGGCCCACGTCGTAGCCGGCCCGGTTGAGCAGCGCGAAGAGGGTAAAGACGCGCGAGTCCGCGCGAACCTCGATGCCGCGCGGCGTGTAGACGCGGGAGAACCAATCCGCCTCGGCCTGGGCGCTGGGGGCCCCGAAGGCCAGGAGCACGGCGAGCAGCGGAGCGCACGTACGCATGAGAGGCCCCCGTGCTAGCACGCCCACCTCAGGCGGCGGGGGCCTTTCCGACGAGGGTGCGGAGCATCTCGCGGTTATCGCGGGCCTTCTGGCCGAAGTACACGACGATGCCCATCAGCAGCTTCACGCAGGCCTGGGGCTTCTGAATGAGCAGCTTCTGGAAGTCCGCGTGACGGATCTCCAGCGCGGACACATCCGTCATGGCGGTGGCGCTGCACAGCCGCTCACCCTTCTGCACCAGGGCCAGCTCACCCAGCGGCTCACCCGAGCCCACATCTCCGAGCGAGATTTCCTCACCGGCCTGGTTCTTGGCGCTCAGACGCACGGTGCCATCGCCGACAATGATCATCGACTCGCCCACCTTGCCCTCGGCGAAGAGCTGAGAGCCCTTGGGGAAGGCGCGCGGGACGGCGATGCTGGCGAAGATCGCGATGCCTGTGTCGGTGAACCCCTTGAAGATGGGGCACGCCTTCAGCACGGTCTCGGGCACGATGGCCATGGCCTTGCTCCTACCACGGCCCACCCCTTGCCGTCAGCGTTTTGACCGGATCTCCCTGTGAAAAGCCGGGTGGCCTACGCCACCCCCAGGGGAAACCGGGCCGGTTGGACCCCCGCCAGGGCCTCGGAGGGGGGAGGCACCACGGTAGGAGGTTGGAGCACCGCCACCTGCTTGCCCTGGAGCTGGTTGGGGGTGGCGCGCTCGATGAGGACCTTCACGAAGGAGCCCGCGGGGGCGTCTCCGTCGAAGTTGACGGTGCGGTTCTCGGGGGTGCGGCCGAAGCGCTTGGCGGCGTCGTACTTGGAGTGGCCCTCGACGAGCACCTCCACCTCGAGACCCACCTGGGTAGCGGAGATTTCCCCGCAGATCTTCCGCTGGAGCTTCTGCAGACGCTCGAGCCGGGCGACCTTCACCTCGTGGGGAATGGGGCCCCAATCGTTCTCGCGCAGGGCGGCGCCCGTCTTGGGCCGGGGGCTGAAGACGAAGGAGAACTGGTTCTCGTAGCGCACCTGCTCGGTGAGCCGCATCGTCATCTCGAACTCCTCCTCGGTCTCTCCGGGGAAGCCCACGATGATGTCGGTGGTGACGGCGATGCCGGGGCGTGCGGCGCGCAGCTTGGCCAGGCGCTCCAGGTACTGCTCCACGGTGTAGTCGCGGCGCATCAGCTTGAGGATGCGGTCCGAGCCACACTGCACGGGCAGGTGGAAGTGCGGAGCGATCTTCGGCTGGGTGCGGAAGGCGTCGATCAGCTCGTCGGACAGGTCGTGCGGGTGGCTGGTGGTGAAGCGCACGCGCTCGATGCCAGGCACCTCGGCGGTGCGCAGCAGGAGCTGGGCGAAGCTGATGCCGCCCTGGTACGAGTTGACGTTCTGGCCAATGAGGGTGACTTCGCGCACGCCCACGCGGGCCAGGTCGGCCACCTCGGTGAGCACGTCCGGGAAGGCCCGGCTGACCTCGCGGCCACGGGTGTGAGGCACCACGCAGAAGGAGCAGACGTTGTCGCAGCCCTTCATCACGGTGACGAACTCGGTCACCTTGCCGCGGGAAGTCTCCGGGTCGGCGCGGGGGAAGACGTACTCCTCGGAGTCAACGAACGCGGTCTCGACGATGCGCTCGCGGTCCTGGGTGACGCGCTCGAGGATCTCGGGGAGCTTGGCGATGTTGTCCGGGCCGAAGACGAAGTCCACATAGGGGACCTTCTTGAGCAGACGGTCCTTCTCCTGCTGCGCCACGCAGCCGCCCACGCCGATGAGGGCGCCGCGACTGACCTTGACGGGCCGGTAGCGGCCGAGGGCGGAGAGCATCTTGTCCTCGGCCTTCTCGCGGATGGAGCAGGTGTTGAGGATGATGAGGTCCGCGTTCTCCGGCACCGGCGTCGGCTCGTAGGACATCTTCGTCAGCACCTCGCTCATGCGGAGCGAGTCGTTGACGTTCATCTGGCAGCCGAAGGTGTGGATGAAGTAGCGCTTCATGGGCTTTTCCGTTGAAAAACGGGTCTTTATGCGCCGCTGTAGGAGGGAATGCAACCCGCAAGCACCCTTCCCTGCCCGGTGGCGCCTCAACCAGGCATCCCGAAGCCAAGAGCTTCGAGGGACTGACGCGCATACTTCGCGAGCCTGAGAACGCTCTGCGCGTCGTCCCAATCGACGGACTGCGCCAGATCGCGTACCTGAACGAGCGCGGCTTTAGCGTCTGTGGAACGGGGAACTACCCGAGGGTTGTTTCGCTCCTCGCGAGCCACCATGCCCAAAAGAAGAGTCGCGGATTCCCGCAGAGTCTCACGCAGGCCCGCATCTCCCCGGGAACGACGCACCTCGTCAAGGGACTGCCCGGTAGCAACGTGCCCCAGGTCGTTGAGAGCGTTGCCAATCTGAGCCGCATCCATTTCGTGTAACGAGGTCATCAGTAGGCCTCTTTATTCCTTCGGGCACCCAAACGGGCCGATGAAGGCCGCCCCGATGCTTGGAACGAAGCCAATGACCGTTCCAAGCCGAACCGGGCCTCTCAGACACTCGTACTCGCACCATTGCTTGAAGACGAGATGCTTGAACGCCTCCGGCATAGGCGCCGGGCAGAGGTTGCAACTCCCTTTTCCGCAATGGGTGACGGAACAAAGGGCCTTGGCGCCCTCGCAGTTCACAGTGGCAGGGCATCCGTACTCCATGCACTCAAACCTGGGCATCCGGCGGACACCACCGTTGCGACAAGATACAGGAGCCTGGAGAACACGGACTTCCCCTGCTCACCCCCGGCTAAGCACCCGCGTCATCCGGGTGTGCAGGTCCACGAGCTTCGCCTCGTGGGGCTCGATGAGCGCAAGGGCCTGCTCTCCGTAGCGGCGGGCGAAGGCATCCGTGCGCTCCAGCCGGGCCATCTCCTCGCGGATGCGCTCACGCAATTCGTCGGCCGCGGGGCCCTGCTGGGACTCGATCTGCTTGAGCTTATCTCGCAGCTTGTACACGCCCCAGCGCTGGCCACAGAAGGTACGCAGCATGGCGTTGCCCTGATCGGCCCGCTTGGAGTCCGGCAGCCCCGAGGCATTCAGCGCCTCCGTGTGGGCCCGGGCCAGCGCCTCGGGCCCAGGGTTGGGCTCGGCGATCGCCAGGAAGGTCTCCTGGTAACGGATCAAACCTTTGAGTTCCTCTTCGGTGAGCGGATGCACGGAGAGCCGCAGGGTTCTGTTGTCCGCGGCCTCGATGTCGCTGGAGATGGAGTTGTTCGCGTCGTCGAAGAAAGAGGGCATGGTGAGTCTCCGTCAGGCGGGCA
>DASVVJ010001303.1:0-3338 GCA_036389955.1 Myxococcaceae bacterium | reverse complement strand
CATCCACTCCCCGCCCATCATCCTTCACGCACAGATCGAGCCGGCCGCTGCTGCGCGCGTGGCACGCCAGAGACACCACGCCCTCTTCGGGCTTGCCGGCGGCGCGGCGCTCCTCGGGGCGCTCCAGGGCATGGTCCACCGCGTTGCGCACCAGGTGCACGAGCGCGGGCAGCAGCCGGTCCGCCACCGCCTTGTCCAGCTCCGCATCGCCCACCTGCAGCTCCAGCCGCACCTGCTTGCCGGTGGCGCGGCGCAGGCCTCGCACCAGCAGCGGCATCCGCTCCAGCACATCCCCCACGCGTACCATGCGCAGGCGAAGAATGGAGGAGCGCAGGTCCCGCAACTGCCGCGCGTTCTCCTGCAGCACCTGCGTCAGCTCCCGCGTGGGCACCCCCTTCGCGGTGAGCTCCGCCACGGCACGCGCCAGCTTCGAGCGGTTGACGACGAGCGCGGCCAGCTTCTCCATCGCGTCATCCAGGCGGGCCACCTCCACGCGCAGCACGGAGCCCCGGCGGGCCTCGCCAGTGGGCTCCTCCTCTCCCGGAGCCGGGGACGAAGGGAACTCGGCCGGTGCGGGCGCGGACTCTGCCGGCGTGGGCTCGGCGAGCAACCGCACGGTGGCGGGAGCGCCTCCCACCGCCTCGAGCAGCGCCTCGTCCGTGGCGTCCGTGAGGAGCAGCAGCGCGAAGGTGAGGCTGCCTCCGCCCGCGGCGGCGCCCGAGAGGGGTACCACCTTGACGAGCTCTCCCAGGCGGCTCAGGTGCTCACGCACACTGTTGATGGTGAGACCGCGGGCGGTGCGCTCCGCGGAAGGCACATAGTCCAACTGCACCGCACGGCGGCCCGCGCTGGCACCGGCGAGCAGCTGCTCCTGCTCCGCGGCGGACAGCTTCGCGGCGAGCGTCGGCTCCAGCGCCAGAGACACCTGGCTGGCCCCCCGGCTTGCACCGCCCTGGACGTGAGGCTCCAGGCCTTCCAACCGCTCCAGCAGCCCCTTGGGCACCGCCGAGACGGGCTGGCGGTCCGCGAGCTGGCGCACCCGCTCCTCGATGGCGCGCAGGCCCTCCATGAGCGGCTCGATGCTGGCCTCGGAGACCCGGCCGCCGGCCTGATTGGCCTGGCGCAGGAGCGTCTCCATGGCATGGGTGAGCTCGACGATGGGCTCCACATCCACCATGGCCGACAGGCCCTTGAGGGTGTGCACGGCGCGGAACAACTCGCGCGCGGACCGGGGACTGGCCGAGTGCTGCCGCGCCGCTGTCTCCAGCGTCAGCAGGTGGGCCTGGGCGGTGCCGAGCAGCTCCTCCGCTTCGACGAGGTAGGCGGGGAGGAAGTCCGCCAGGTCCACACTCACCCGCGCCCCCTCTCAAGCAGGCTCTTCACCTCGGAGAGGATGGCGTCAGGAGTGAACGGCTTGGTCATGAAGCGGTCCGCGCCGGCCGCGAGTGCCTTGGAGCGCGAGGCCTCGTCACCGCGCGTGGTGACGATGACGATGGGCAGCTGGCGCAGGGTGTCCTGGCCGCGGACGAACTCCACCACTTCGATGCCGCCAATGTCCGGCATGTTCAAATCGAGGACGATCAGGTCGTACGGCTTGAGCGACAGCCGCTCGATGGCCTCCAGTCCGCTGGAGGCATGCGTGAAGGTGAGGCCGGGATAGGGCCGCAAGCAGGCGACGACCATGTCCCGCATCACTTTGCTGTCATCGACGACTAGAACTTCAGGCATAGGGGTCTTTCCGGAAACGAACAGCCAACCTAGAGGGATTCCGCCGGGAGGAAAGGCACCAGCACCAACTGTCCCCAGGCATCGCCCAGTGGGTGACACTCGGCCTCGGCATCCGCACCACAAGCCTGTATCGGCGCCCGGTTCTGGACGCCGTGCGTGCGCACTCCCCTGCTCGGAAGGCGGCTTGACAGGCTGCCCTAGTCGGCACGTTCGAGAATCATCTGCCGGGCGAACGCCACCTGCTGCCCAGCGGAGACGTTCCCGGCTTCGAGCTGCTCGCAGGCCTCGTAGGCCTGGTTGCCCACGTTCTCGAAGAAGGCCCACTGCACCGGATCTCCCGCGAGCATGGGAAGCAGCACCCGCTGATCCATGAGGTAGCTGGCGGCATCGGGCTTGATGATCGACGGGGTCACCCCGCTGCTGGGCACCGAGCGCGTCACCACATCCGTGCTCTTCAGCAGGGTGCCCATGGGCAGGTCGCGGGCCGCCACGAGGATCTCCTCCAGGGACTCCGCCTCGGGCGGGGCGGCACTCGCCTCGGCACAGGCCCCGGCCCACAGCGAGAGGACGGCAAGCAGGAACACACGTCGCATCACCTGGCCTCCTTGGCGCTCACGAAGGCAGCGGCCTCTTCACGCCGGGCGCGCTCATGCGCCTCGTTCATCGAGTTACCCACCTCGCTCATGCAGCTGAACACCCGCCGGGGCCGCTGCGCGTCATCGAGCATCTGCCACATCAGCGCGTCGTTCGCCTCGAGCGGAATGAGCAGCCTGGCTCCCGCCACCTCGCGCAGCTGGTCAGCAGGGACGAAGCTCGCGGTGACCAGCCCCTGAGGACGCTTGCCGATCTCCAGCATCGGCTCCTGGAGCACCTGGCCCGCGGCCACCCGGGCCTTGAGCACCACCACCGCCACTTCGCCCGACGCCTCTGCCTGCGGCACGGGCACCTGCCCGGGCTCCCGAAGCACGGGCAGGTTCTGGGTCTCAAACCGGGCGAGCGCCTCGTGCCGCGCCCTGGCCCTGGCATCGTCGACCTTGGGAGCGATCGACACGAAGCACTCGTCCGTGGCGGAGTAGTCCGTGAAGGCCGCCCAGAGCAGCCAGTCCCCCTGCTTCAGCGGCATGCTGGGCGCGCGGCCCACCACTCGCGCGGCATCGGCCGGCGTCACCACCGACTCGGTGAGGAACTTCGAGGGCAGCAGCCGCTGCGTCAGGTCGTCGTAGGTGAGCGCCCGTCCCTCGGGCACGTCGCGGCTGACGACGATGACAGGCTTGAGGTCCCAGCCTTCGCGGGCCCGGGCCACCCGCCCGGAGTGGGTGAAGAGGATGAAGCCGGCGACTCCCACGGACGAGAGTCCCAGGCCAACCAGGAACCAGAGGAGAATGGTCTTCATCATTCCCCCTCGGGCGTCAGGCGGGCGCGGATGTCCCCGGGCGTGCGGTCGCGCCTGGGCAGCGTGGAACTGGCCAGAAGCGCCTCATGGCACGCCTCCCAGATGGCGGAGTCATCCTCTGCCCGCTGTCTGGGTACCGTGGAGCCGGGCCGGGCCGACGAGAACAGCCCCCAGTACAGCGGGTCCCCTTCTTTCAGGGGGGCGGTGATCATCTGGT
>DASVVJ010001302.1:0-1538 GCA_036389955.1 Myxococcaceae bacterium | reverse complement strand
CAGCACCCGCTCACCCTTGAAGGCCGGGAAGTAGAAGTGACCTGGCAACAGGCCGGGCTCGAAGGGAACGGTGATGATCTGGTCCTCCCACAGGGGCATTCGCACCTGGTAGCGGTCCAGCGAGGTCTCCTCATCGGTATAGGCCTGCCAGGTCTCGTCCTCGTCCTCGCCCATCTCGCTGACGATGAAGCCCTCGGCCAGCCGCGGGAACGCGGGGGGCTGAAACTCCGGCAGCTCGACCCAGGGCTCATCCACGAGTTCCATGCGCGTGGTGAGGGAGAGCTGGTAACGGGCATTCGCCGCGTCGTGCTCGTCATCCTCGCTGTCTGGCTCCGCCTCGGCGCGCAGCAGCACCTGGCGGACACGGAAGGTGTCACTGGCGGCCACGCCCGAGGAGGCCCAGGGCGCGTGCTCGGGCAGTTGCACCAGGGCCCCCGGCATCAGCGCCCCGAGAGGGAAGCGCCCCCAGGTCAGCGCCAGCTCGCGCTGGCGCGCAACCAAGCGCGTCTGCTCGTACCCCGTGCGGGCCTGCACCTCGTCCTGAATGGGCGTGCGCAACAGCACGTCCTGGTGAATGCCTTGCACGGCCTGCGGCTGAGGGAGCGTCTCGCTCGTGGGCCCCTCGGCCCAGGAGTTGAGCATGACGACCTCGTGGCGGATGACCTCGGGGAAGAGCAACTCCACGGCCTTGATCTCTTCGGCGCGGAGCGTCTGCGGCTCAGCTGAGGCATCCTTGGTGGCCGTCAGTGAGTACTGGGCTGCCGCATAGTCATATGAGAAAACACCGCATCGCTGAGAGACGAACCAGGCGACGAAGTCGTAAAAGCTCGCTCCCTGCTGCGGATCCAGCCCGACGAAGAGCTGAGGACGGCTGACACCCAGCTCCGCATCCCAGTCATAGTCCAGACGGATGTGCTCACCCTTGTGGAGTTCGAGCACATCCTGGAATGTCTTGTGGGTGTAGAGTTCGCAGGGAAAGTGCTGGCGCCACAGCAGTTGGGCGGCGTCGACGAAGCGCACCCCATAGCGCCGGTAGAGAATGGACGAGCCATGGGTCTGCTTCGTGGGCATCTCGGAGAGCGACTTGTCGGCCACCAGCCCTTCGACTTTCAGCGGGGTGATCGAGGCCTCGGGGGGCGCGTCCGTGAGGACGGCTTTGAGTTCCAGGGACACCTGCGCGAGGTCTGGCTTGAGAAAGTCCGCCAGCAGCTCATCTCGCTGCTGGCCACCAAAGGCCTCGTTGTCGGCGACGAGGAACTCGACCCACCCCTCGAAGCCCCAGCTGCGCATCGCCAGCTCGATCGCGCGGATATTGCCGGGGATGATGGTATGGGTATTCTCCCCCAGCTTGAGGGTGAGCTTGATATCCAGCCGCTCCGAGAAGATGCGCTCCATGGTCATCCCTCCTCGTTCTCGAGCCGCACTTCGCCGGTATTGGTGTCGAAGAGCAGGCGCAGGCGGCAGCGCTTGTCATCCAGGCGCGCGGTCACCCCGAAGTGGAGCCACAGCGCGCTGTCACGGCCGCGAAATTTGACCTC
>DASVVJ010001301.1:0-2517 GCA_036389955.1 Myxococcaceae bacterium | reverse complement strand
CCTCGCGCACCACCTCGGGAGCCACCCCCACCGGGGTGGACACTGGCGCGAGCCCACAGGCCATGGCCTCGATGAGCGCCATGCCGTAGCCCTCGGCGTGGCTGGGGAAGAGCAGCACCTCGTCGTCGCGCAGCAGGCTGGGCAGCTGGGCATGGAGGTAGCGCGGCACCACGCGGACCCGCTCGCGGACCTCCGTGGGAAAGTCGCCGAGCACCTCGGCCTCGCCGGTGCCCGTGCCCAGCAGGCCCAGGGAGAAGTCCACACCCTGTTCCCGTAGCGCGCGGGCCACGGCGACCACGTCCTCGCGGCCCTTGCGCTGGATCCACGTTCCCACGACGGCGATGCGCAGAGGGCCCTCGGCCAGCGGCTGGGGCTCGGGCAGGTTCCGGAAGGCCTCGGGCAGGCCGTGGGGAATCACGGAGATGCGCTCGGCGGGCACGCCCAGGCGCTGGCGTGCGTGGTCGCGATCCAGGGGGTTGAGGAGCACGACATGGTCGGCGCACAGCAGGGACTGGCGCACCTCCCAGAGGCGGAAGCCACCATGGTAGAGCGGGTACTTCCAGCTCAGGCGGGCCAACCCGGAGCGGGCATCGGCGCGCAGCTGTTCGGAGACGACGTGCTCCAGGCCGTGGCTGCGGGTGATCAGCGCATGGCGGGGCCTGGCGCCCGGCCGGCCGAGGCGGGCCCAGGGCCAGCTGTCCCCGGTGGTGATGTCGAGCACATCGAAACGCCCGGCGTTGCGGGCCAGCCATGCGCTGAGCACCCACGGGAAGCGCACCGAGTGCCAGGCGGAGTACCACTCCGCGCCGGGAAACGCCTCGCCGAAGCCGTAGTAGGAGACCTCGCAGCCCAGCGTGGTGAGCGCTTGGCCCAAGGTGAGCGTCACGCCCGGGGCCCCCAGGTTCGGATCGAGCTGGTGGTGGATGCCGAGGAGGACTCTCAGGCCAGGCACGGCGCTCCCTCTGAAGAAGAGGACCCGGGTGCTGATAGCACGGCCAGGCCTGGGGGGAGGACGGCGAATGACGGACCTGCCACCAAGGGGCCGCCTCCTTGAATGCTTTGAGGGGCGGAGGCCCCGGTCCAGAATGCGCCCGGCCCCTGCCCCGCTATGTCCTCCCCTTCCTCTCCCACGCTGCGGCAGTGCCTGGACGGGAGGCGCAACAACCTGGACTTCATCCGGTTCGTGGCGGCCGCGGGCGTCATCTTCTCGCATGCTTTTCCGCTCGCGCAGGGCACGGGGACGCGCGAGCCCCTGCAGGACTTCACGCGCGGGCAGATGACGCTGGGGCTGCTGTGCGTGGCGGTGTTCCTGGTGATCAGCGGGGTGCTCATCACCCAGAGCTTTGAGCGCACCCCGAGCCTGGCGCGCTTCACGTGGGCGCGGGTGCTGCGCATCTTTCCGGGGCTGGGGGTGGCGCTGCTTCTGAGCGCGTTCCTGCTGGGCCCCGTGCTGACGGAGGCCCCTCTCGGGGCATACTTCAGCTCCCCGGAGCCGTACCTGTACGTGCTGCGCAACTTCACCCTGTACGCCCCTCAGTGGGAGCTGCCGGGGGTGTTCACCGGCAACGTGTACCCGGGCGCGGTGAACGGCTCGCTGTGGACGCTGAAGTACGAGGTGGGCTTCTACCTGCTGGTGGCCGGGCTGGGCGCGGCGGGGCTACTACGGCGGTGGGTGGCGCTGGCGGGCTGGGTGGCGGCGGCGGCGGTGCCCTTCGTGCCCTACGTGGGGCCACGGCTGGGGTTCTGGCCGGAGCTGTACCTCTACTTTGGTGGCGGGCTGGCGCTGTACCTGCTGCGGGGCCGGGTGCGGATGAGCCCGTGGGTAGCGCTGGGGTGCCTGGCGGTGCTGGGGGTGACGGCGCAGCTGGGCGTGGGCTTCCGGTACGCGGTGGGCAGCTGCGGAGCGTACCTGGTGCTGTACCTGGCGTTCCTGCCCAGCAGGCTCTCAGGCTTCGCGCGCCATGGAGACTTCTCCTATGGCGTCTACATCTATGCCTTCCCCGTGCAGCAGCTCGTCACCGCGCTGCTTGGCGGCCGCACCGAGTGGTGGGTGAACGCGGCGCTCTCGCTGCCCGGGGTGGTGGCGCTGGCGGCGCTGTCGTGGCGCCTGGTGGAGCAGCCCGCGCTGCGGCTGAAGGGCTCGCCTCCTTCCCTGCTGATGCGGGTGCTGCGCCCGCGCATGCCCTCCTGATAGAAACCCGCGTACCTTCATGCTCCCACTCAAGCCAGCCCTCCGGGCCGCGCGTCTCGCGCACCGCGTCTTCCCCTACAGCCAGCTGCGCACCGCGCGCATGCTGCTGGGACTGAACGGGGCGCAGCCTCTCGAAGTCCACCGCCGGCTGTTCGGCTACGACCTGTCCCTGCAGGCGCACCGCAGCACCACCCACATGCTGCTCTACCTCCAGGGCGAGGACTTCATCGCGGACCTGCCGCTCATCAGCCCGCACCTGAAGCCGGGCATGGTGGCCTGCGATGTGGGGGCCAACATCGGCTACATGGCCATGTACGTGCGCCAGC
>DASVVJ010001300.1:0-5032 GCA_036389955.1 Myxococcaceae bacterium | reverse complement strand
ATCCTGGCTTTCTTTCACCGTATGAGCAACGCCTTGAGTTGGGCTACTTCGGCGAGCGCGGCTTGCTTGGCATTGGAGAGCGCCGCGGCATGCTTGGGGTCGTAAACCGTGTCGAACCATCGACCGTAATGTCGGTTTATGATCTCCACAACGCGCGTGAGATCCTCGGGCCTCATGCGGCTTGCAGTCTGTCCAAGAGAACTCCAGACGCCCGTGATACTCTCATGAACATCGGTATGCACCCCTACGAGATTGGCCTTCCCGTTGATATCAAGCTTCGGGAACACGTGAGCATACTTCATCGGGTAGCGGTGGTGCACTTGATACAACCGCATCCCTTCCGAGCCTAGAATCCTGGCAAGCTGTGGGTTATGCAGCTCGAAGTACTCCCGGCGTGACCACCGCCAGATCTCCTTCTTCGCATAGTCATTCAATGGAGTCCCCAGCGCCTTCTCCAAGCGGCCCATGACGGCGCGCAGCTCTTGTTTCTCCACACCGGTGAGCGCCTGGAGCCCCTGGGTCTCGGCCTTGAGCTAGAGCTGTGTCAGTAACTCGCGATCCTTCTGCGGCGCCCGGACCAACAGGGTGCGGAACCAGCGGACCGCGGAACTTCCTCCCTGGGACAGGACGGAGACGACCGTGGGCGCTGCCTTGCCGACGATGACGCTGATGCCCTTGAGCAGCAGGCCGCCCACGATGCTGTAGGCGAGCTGTTCCAGGGAGATGCTGGCCGCCAGCACAGCCCCCTCACGCGACTGCTCCTGGAAGTCGTAGAGGATGGACTCGTGCATGAGCCGATACTCCCGGTGGAAGTCGGCCACTTCCCTGGGAGGAGGTGGCGGCTCCAGCGTCCGAGCCTCCACCACGCCCCAGCGGGGGATGGACTCTCCTTCATGGTGCGTCCCGTCCAGGGTGATGCTCACCGTGCGCTCGCCCAGCCCGTGAGTGTAGAGCAGCAGTGTCCGGACGACCGCCGATCCTGCCTCCGGGGGAGGAGCAAGCCCGGGGCCGCCGCCACTGGAGTCCACCATCGCAGGGGCCCAGCCGATCACCCGGTCATCCTCCAGGTGGACCCGCAGTTCGAGGCGGGTGCTGCCGCCCCGTGGTACCGTCATCAGCCGCTCGATGCGGCGCGAGGCGTCGATCGTTTGTTGATAGGCCTGCGTGGAGACACCACCCCGCGTGGAGGGCAGGGTCCGGGCAAAAGCAGGAGGTGACTCGCGCGAGGCGGTATCGAGGTCCGCGTTCCATCCTGTCTCTTCACGCTCCAAGGTCAGGGTCACCTCACCTGGTTGGGTGCCGAGAAGCTCAGGCAGGTCACGCGCGAAGCCTGGGAGGAAGGCTCTCCGGCTGATCGGTGCCACAGGCCTACCACCCTGTTCCGTTCGTTTCAGGGACAAGAGGGTCAGCGTGCCGCCGTGGGACCAGAAGCGGAACGTCCACTCAGCCGCCAGTGTGTTCGTGGTACCTGCCACGGTCCACAGGGACTCCACCGCTCTTGCCGCCTCGCTGCGGCGCGCCTGCCCCCACTCATCCTCGCCGAGCCGTGGCCAGGCGAAGTCGCCAGCGGTGGCAGGCCAGGCAGAAGAACCTGGTTCGTCCCACCCTCCCGTGGAGAGGCCATTGCCCGAGAGTCTGAAATCTCTCCCTGAAGCGCTGGCCGCGGAACGAGTCGCGCAGCCGGGAAGCAAGACGAGCGTCAGCAGGACGAACACCACGAGGGACTGCTGAGATGGGTAAGGAAGTGAAGCAGAGGTCTGCATGACTCGGTGGCCTTCACCTTCAGCGCGGAGAAACAGAACACCAGGAGTAGCATCGGAGGAAAGGGCCTGACGGCGCCAACCTTGGGGCTGCGCGAAGCACAATGGGGTAGGGTTCCTGTGCCCCACCGGCTGCAGGAGCAGCGCGATGACCCATCCCACGCCATCCGATCCTCACGCTCCAGTCTCCGCCGCCACCGTGGGCCGCTGGCGCATCCTCGAGCGGGTGGGCGCAGGCAACAACGGCATCATCTACCGCGTCTGCCTCGCCGAGCAGCCAGGGGAGGGGGAGTACGCCCTGAAGATGGCGCGCGAGTCGGAGGATCCGCGCTTCGAGCGGGAAGCGGAGCTGCTCTCGCGCCTGGCTCACCCCCACGTGCCGGCCTTGAGGGAGCGCGGCGTGTGGAAGGCTCCGTGGGGGAGCAAGTACCCCTACTTCGTCATGCAGTGGGTGGAGGGAGTGCCGCTTTATGACTGGGCGGCTCGGCACGGCCTCACCTCGCGCCAGGGGCTGAGGGTGCTGGCGCAGGTAGCGCGCGCGCTGGAGGCCACGCATGCGCTCGGCATGCACCGCGATGTGAAGGGGGACAATGTGCTCGTCACCCCCGAGGGGCGGGCGGTGCTGGTGGACTTCGGGTGCTGTTGGTACGAGGGCGCCCGCCCTCTTACGGAGACCCCCGTGCCACCAGGCACGGGGCCGTACCGCTCACCGAGGTGCCTGCGCTTCCAGCACCGGTTTCGTAACGACTTCGAGGCGCGCTACGACTACCAGCCCGAGGATGACGTGTATGCCCTGGGGGTGACGGCCTACTTCCTGGTGACGGGCAGCTACCCTCGGACGGGCTCAGAGCGCCGCGAGGAGGCGAGGCACGCGACAGCACCGCGCATGCGCCCACCCAGCGAGCTGGCCACCGTGGCGCCGGAACTGGAGGCTCTCATCCTTCGTATGCTCTCCGAGGAGCCCGAGGCGCGTGGCACCGCGGGTGCGCTCGCCGAGGCCCTGGAGCAGGCCGCAAAGGAAGCCGGGCCCGTGGCGGACGAACGCGTGGTGCCCTCCCGCTCCCTGTTGCCCACCAAGTGCACCGCCCGCCCTGGCCCTACCCGCTGGCACCTGGCTCGCCAAGCCGCACGCAGGGTGGCGCGTGAGCACTCGGCGGCCCTGTGCGTGGCAGGCATCCTCTCCGCGTGCCTGCTGGGGGGGCTCGCGCTGCTTTCCCTCCCTGAGCATCCCGTGCAACTCGCTGCCGAAGAGCAAGAGCAGGAAGACGCTGGCGCTGAGGAAGAGCGCGCGGTGGGCTTGGCGGATGCCGGCGTGGATGACTCGGTGCTCGCGTCGGCCGAGTCTCAGCCCGCCTACGGGGGGCCCGGCTTCGTGCTGGGCGAGCCCATCCCCAAGAAGCCAGAGCCGGGGCAGAAGAGGCCACCGTGCAACCCCGCTGAACAGCGGGCAATTAACGGACTGTGCTGGTGGGTCCATCACAACAAGAAGCCGCCATGTGAGGACGCCTTTGAGCACGAGGACCGGTGCTATACGCCCGTCATCCCTCCCAACAGGATCCGCCCACCCACCTCGGAGGAGCCGTGAATCCGCGTGCTCTCCTCATCCTCGCCGCGCTTCCAGCGTCCATTCCCCAGCGCCGGCCGATACGAGAGACGACACACACGGTAGGGTGTAAGCTGCTGTACCCATAGGGTGAGGCTGCTGGTGGAGTGGCTTCTCTGGCCTATTCGCCTGGAGGGTGTGCCCGTGTCGCGAAAGTTGAATGCCCTGGTTCAGCTGTCGGAGCTACCGGAGGATGTAGGGCTGCTTCTGTCCGAGGAGCTGAGCGTCAGTGACAGGCCCGCCCTCAACGTGGTGGCGGAAGCACTGCGCATCCGCCGCGCCGTGCTGGAGGGACTCGGAATAGACGCTGCTGGGACTGACCCTGGCAAGCTGCTCAAGCTGGTGACGGAGGCCGTCGAGTTGGGGGTGGCCATCCGCGGGTTAGAGCGCGGGCGCTGTTGACTATCCCGGCTCCGGAATGACGGAGCGCTCCTCGGGGTTGCGGCGATCGGCGCGGAGCCCGTAAAGGGAGCTGGTCGCCCTGAGAACGACGTTCCGGAGGTCCCATGAGTCAGCAGCCGATGGTGCCCGGCAGTCCGACGCCGGGAGGTCCCGGAAACACGCCGCCGCCAACGCAGCCCCGGAAGCGGCCGGTGGGGTTGATCGTGGCCCTGGTGGCGCTGGTGGGAGCGGGGATCTGGTACTCGGTGCAGCGGATGAAGGCCGATCAGCCGCCCCCGCCGACGCCGCCGGCTCCCGAACTGGCGAAGGTGGTGGATGCGGGAACTCCACCGCTGCCGGGACCGCCGTCCGTGGCGGAAGGCGACGCCCGGGTACGTGCCCTGGTCGGGCCGCTGTCTCAGGATCCCGATCTGGCGAAGTGGCTGACGCTGGAGGGCCTGCTGCAGCGCTTCACCACGGCGGTGACCAACATCGCGGACGGCGAGAGCCCTCGGATGGTGCTGTCCTTCCTGGCTCCCACCGAGGGCTTCAAGGTGGTGGAGACCCCATTGAAGGGGGCCAAGGGCAAGCCCGCGCAGGAGAAAATCACCATCGATCCGCAGAGCTACGCGCGCTACGACACGGTGGCCCGGGTGCTGGGCTCGCTGGATGTGACGGGCGTCCGGTATGCCTGGGTGGAGCTGAAGCCGCTGGTGGACCGCGTGTACGTGGAGATCGCGCCGCCGGGGCGGACGTTCGACCAGACCCTCAACCAGGCCATTCAAAGCCTGCTGGCGGTGCCGGTGCCGCAGGGGGACGTGGAGGTCGTCCCGAAAGGCGGGCTCTATGCGTTCGCGGACCCCAAGCTCGAGGGCCTGAACCCCGCGCAGAAGCACCTGCTGCGCATGGGGCCGCAGAACATGCAGATCGTCCAGCGCCGGCTCACGGAGTTGCACACCGCGCTGAACCTGCCTGCGATCGACCGGTAAGAGAGGCTACCGGCGCTTCTTCTTCTTGGGCTCGGGGGGCTTGTCCTTCTCCTTCTCCCCGGCGATCTGGAACTCGATTCGCAGGTCCTGCAGCTCCCGTCCCAGGGCATCCGTGAAGGTGGTGCCCGTCTGGGCATCGAGCACGAGCGTGTACTTGTGGCCGCTCTTGAGTGGAGTGGGCAGGGTGATGCGGTAGACGACGCCCTCCGGGGATTCCTCGGCGGTGTCATCCGAGATCATCGCGCGATCGACCTCGTCGAAGAGCCGCACCCGGTAATTGCGCAGGCCCAGGGAGCTGT
>DASVVJ010001299.1:0-2750 GCA_036389955.1 Myxococcaceae bacterium | reverse complement strand
CGCCTGCACGGTTTCCTACCGCGCGAAGCACCTCCCGAGGCCCAGCCAGTTGCCCCAATCGCACAGCATCCCCACCCTTGAGCCGATGATTCCAGACGATCTCGATCTGAGGCAGCTCACTGCCGATATCAAGCGCACGCTCGGTCCCGGGGAGCCGGTGGGCTACCTCCGTGGCAAGTCGCTGATGCGCAACCTGCTCGTGGACATGAAGGGCTTCTCCGAGCTGGAGGCCGAGGAGCTCATCGATACCCTGGAGCTGCGCGGCTTCCTGCGCTTCCTGGGCGATCCCACCGAGCGCTCCGTCGCGGACTCCCACTGGGAGATCTCTCCACACTCGTAGCCGGATCGGCGCTCGCCCCGTTACTCGAAGGTGAGCCAGCCGAAGCGCGACAGCGCGTGGAAGTCTCCGACGAAGAGCGGTGAGAAGGCTTGCCCTTCCACTGCTCTCCGCTCGTGGTGCTCCAGCCGGTAGAGATTGAAGCGCCAGCGGTCTCCCTTCTTGGGAGGCACGTTCGGCACTTCCGCCAGCCGGGCGAAGGGAATCTGCATTTCCACCGTCCAGCCCTCGTCCCGGTCCGCGGGGTTGTCCAGCGTGCCGCGCACCTGCACCGCCGTCTTCATCCCCGAGTCCCAGCCGGTGTCCATGCCCTGGCGCTGCGCGGGGAAGTAGGCGTCGAAGATGACGTTGTGCGGAGACACCTGCAGCTCGTTGTACGTACGCCCGTCCGCGTTGGCGTCGAGGAACACCTCCACGACTTCCTGCTCGTAGATGGGATCGTCCCGCTTGCGCAGCGTGCCCCAGAGATCTGGATCCTCCACCGAGAAGGCGACGTAGAGGTTCGCGTCGTCATAGACCAGCCGCGCCTCGGTGCGCTGCGAGGCGGGCTGCCCATCGAAGCTGCCGCGCAGCACCACGGGTGTGGCGCTGCTCCAGGCCGCGTCGTCCAACGCGCCGTCCACGGCCGGAGGCTTGGAGGCGCGGACGATCTTGTACTCGGGAGGCTCGGGGGCGGTGTTGCCCAGCGTGGGCCCCAGCATGCGGTTGCCGCCATCGTGGGCCCGCGGGGCATCCACCGGCAGGCGCTCGTCGCCGCGCCAGAAGCCGAGCACCACCCGCGCGGGAATGGGCGGCATCACCACCACGTGGGAGTCCTCGATGATCTTGCCCACGGGCCACGCGGCCAGTGGGGCCAGCCCCCCTTGGATCTCGTGGTCGGCGTTCACGAGCATCTGCCCGCTGGCTGCGTCGATGACGTGGGTGAAGAAACCGTAACCCTGCGGCGGCGCGCGCAGCGCCTGGAAGTAGTGCGTGAGCTGGACCGGCTGCCCAGGGCTGGCCTTCGCCGGTGTCACCCGTGAGCCCAGGTAGGCCACCGCGCCTCCGCCGAAGGTGGCTCCGCTGCGGAACGTGAGGTCCGCAGGCGCCGTGTCCAGCGTGCGCAGCTGCTTGGGGGGCGGCAGGTTCGGGGTCTTGGGCCGCGGGCCCGCCTGTTCATCCCGGCAGGCGGCAAGGCACAGGGTCAGCGTCAACAGCGGGAGGGCAGCTTTGCTCAGGGGATGCATCGGGTGGGTCCATATCACCGCGTGTCCAGGAATGGAGACTGCACCGTCCGTGGATGTGGACGCGGCGCGGGCAACCCCTTGAAAGTTCATTCCTCCAGGCCCGGCACCCGCATTGCTCTGGGCGGCGGGCATGCACTTCGAATTCGAGCATCTGGGCACCACCACCCCCTTCGAGCTCGCGGAAGGCCAGCACCGGCTCGGAGGAAGTCCCGAGGACCATGTCCGCCTGGAAGGTCTTCCTCCCGGCCTGCTGACCCTGAGCATCGAGGGCCCCCGCCTCACCGTCGAGTCGGTCCAGACGTTCATGGTGAACGACGTTCTGGTTCCTCCAGGCGTTCCACGCCTCGTCGTCCCCGGCGAGGTGGTCGGCCTGCCCGAGGAAATGCGCCTCAAGGTGCTCCAGGCCGCTCAGGGTGCCGAGCGCGGCATGGGCACCGTGGCTGTCCTCAAGCACCTGCTGACCGATGGAGAGGGCCTCGTCACCTCACGCGCCCCGACCCTCACCTGCCTCACGGGCCTGGATACGGGCCGGACCTTTGCCCTCGCTGAGACGAAAACGGATATTGGGCGCGGAACGGAGGTGGACCTCCGCATCCGGGACCGCGCCGTCTCGAGGACGCATGCACGCATCCTCCGCGTGGGGTCCGCCTTCACCGTTCAGGACCTGGGCAGCCCCAACGGCATCTTCGTCAATGGTCACCGCGTCCAGCGCACCCAGCGGTTGTCCGATGGAGACGTCATCGAGTTGGGGCAGACCATCCTGCGTTTCCAGGGGGCCGTGGAGGAACAGCCCGTGGAGCCCTCCCCGGAGCCGCCGCAGCCACCCGAGGTGGCTGCGCCCAATGCCACCCCTCCTCCCAAGCCCCAGCGAGCGTGGTGGCTCGTCGGGCTCGGTGCGGCGATGGCGCTTCTGGGCGTGCTCGTCACCTACGCGCTGGTGAGCTGAGCCCTCACGAGGCCATGGGCGACAGCTTCGCGCGCTCAACGAGCAGCGCCGCCAGCCGCCGGTGGTGCAGGAAGAAGCTGGTGAAGTTCACGAAGCCGCCATTGGTGCGAATGGCGTAGACCGTCACCGGCCCCGGCAGCACGTCTACCTTCCGGATCTCCGTGAACGAGAAGGTCCGGGTGCGCACCATGCCCCGGTAGGTGATGCCTCGCGCGTCCACCACGATGCGCGTGCGCGCGTA
>DASVVJ010001298.1:0-10947 GCA_036389955.1 Myxococcaceae bacterium | reverse complement strand
CAGCTCCTTGCGCTCTTCCTGTGTCAGCCGCGCTTCCATCTGCAGGAAGAAGTGACGCATCACCGTCATCATCTCGTCGTAAGCCGGTGAAGTAGGCGAAGCCGCCGGCGTGCTGGGAGCCTCCTCGGTGAAGCCCAGCATCTGATCCGGCGACACGCCGAGAATCCTGCAGAGGAGGACGAGCCGCTCCAGCCGCGGCAGCACCTGCTGGCGCTCCATCCGTCCGAGCACCTCAGTCGACATCTCGACCATCTCGGCCAGGCGCGCCTGCGAGAGGCCCAGGCGCTTGCGTGCCTTGAGGATATTGGGACCGATGACCTTCTTGAGGGTCTCGGTCAGCTCCTTGTCCATGACCATCCCATGCCCACCGCTAAAAGTCGGTGCGATTCATAGGATGTACAACGTTGGGTTCCAAGGACACCCGGGGTAGTTATGGAGAAAAGACCGGTCAGGTCATAACCCTTCTGGTCCTCTCGCCGTTTCCTACCCACCAAGCCAGGTATCGAGGCTCAGCGGACCTCTGACTCCGCGTTCGCGCTCCCCACCGGCTCGCCATACGCGCGCACCTCGACCACCGCGCGAAGCTGCTCTCCGGCGCGCGCGGGCGTCACGTCCGCTTCCCAGCGCGTCTCCGCCTTGCGGACCAGGTTCGACACGGTCGAGCCCTCCAGCCCGCTCACCAGCACCGCTCCGTCCGCGATGGGCGGAGCCCCGCTCTCCGTGGGCCGGGCGTTCACCTCGAGCTTGTACCGGCCCCCCTCGGGCCGCAGCGTCACGTCCGCCTTCACCGAGGGCTTCACCTCCACGCTCAGGGCTCGCGCTCCCCCGGCCGTGTCCACCGTGTGCGCTCCCGGCGCGAGCAGGACCGCCTGGGGCCCCACCGCCTTGCCCTTCACCCGCAGCGCGATGCCCGAGGCGGGATCCACGGACAGCTTCACCTGCCCAAGGCCCTGCACCCGCCCTGGATTCTGCACCTCGCCGCGCTCCACCTTCACCGCCACCACCTGCACCGCCCGCGTAGCCGAGGGCATGCCGGGCAGTCCCAGCGCATCCACCGCCTGCACCCGGGCGTGGTAGCGCCCCGGTGGCAGTGCGCTTGCCTCGAGCGTCAGCGCCGCGGACCCCGGCGCCACCTCGGCCACCACGTCATTGAAGGCCTCGTCACGCGCCAGCACTGCCCGGTAGGTCACCGCTCCCGTCACCGGCTGCCACTTCAACGCGTGGGCCGGCGGCGCTCCTTCCAGCGCGAGCAGCACCTCCTGGGGGCTTCCTCCGTTCCAGGCGGGGCCGGGCAGCAGCGGACGCGGGGCCTCGGGCACATTTCCCTCTTCCACCCGCGTGCCCTGTCCACCGGGCACCTCCACCCTGGCCCCCTTCGCCGCCACCTGCGCGCGTCCGTCGAAGACCGCCACCCGGCTCATGCGTTTCTCGTCCACGCTGACGAACAGGTCCTTGCCGTTGGCCGCCACCTGCGCCGCGGGAGTCTCCAGCGGCAGCGGCTCGCCTCGCAGCGCCGCCAGGCTCATGCGCAGGTCTCCCTGCACCAACTCCACGCCGCTCGACTTGCGAGGCTGCTCCTTCTTCGGGGCCGCCTGCGGCGCGCCGTAGATGACCACCAGTGCGTTCTCGCGCAGCTGCAGCTTCGAGGTGTCCTTCAGCGTCACCTCGGCACCCGCGCCGCGCAGGGTGTTCACCTGGTACAGCGGGTACAGCGCCTGCCCCTGCAGCCCTGGCTGCCACTGTGGCACCTCGGGGGGACGCGTGTTGACGTCTGGCTTCACGTAGGTGAGGTGCGCCTCGGGCTCCGGCCGGATGCGCAGACGCATGCCCGGCGTCACCTTGGGGTGCCCTTGCTTCAGCCCGTTGAGCTCGTGCAGCCGCTTGTACCGCTCGGGCGCGCCCCACACCCGCTTCGCGATGACCTGGCAGTCGTCTCCCGGCTGGACGGTCACGAACTCCTCCTGCGTGGCCGGCTCGGCTGCGCCCACCAGCGCCGCCACCAGCAGCAGCCCCAGCGCCACCACCCGCTCAGCGGCGCGCACGCAGCGCACGGGCCACTTTCCGCGACAGGTCCACAGGGTCCAGAGGGAGCGGTATGTAGTCATAAATGCCACCTTCAATGGCACGGGTCATCACCGTGAGGTCATCCTCGCCGCACAGCAGCACCGGCGGGGCATAAGGTCGAGCGGCCATCTCTCGCGCCAGGTCCAGCGCATCACCGCCTGCCGCGGGGACGATGACCAGAACACGCACGTCCCCCAGGGGAACGCCTTCGATGCAGGGCTCCACCCGGAAGCCCGCCGCCCCCAGCGCGGTGCTGACGCCATGGGGATTGGAGCGGCCTCCCGCCTCCAGCACTCCCACGGGCACATCCGGCGGGGGCTCGTTGCCCTTCACCGGCAAGGGAGTGGGCAGCGGGCGGTCCTTCTTCTTGCCCTCGCCTCGCGGCGGCGCCTTGGTGAGCGTAATAGGGGCCGCGAGCGCTTGCCGCAGCCTCAGCCGCATGACCTGGGCGTTGTCAGGCCGCTGCTCCTTCACCTTCGCCAAGCACTCGAGCACCAGGGTGTCCAGCGCGGGCGGTACCTGCAATTGAGGCCGGAGCTGACGCAGCCCCAGTGGAGGACGGTAGAGGTGGCCGCTCATCACCTCGGCGACGGGCGTCTCGCCGAAAGGCGGCTGCCCGATGATGAGCTCGTAGAGGACGCACCCCAGTGAGTACAGGTCCGAGCGTCCATCCAGCGGCTCACCCCGGCACTGCTCGGGAGACATGTACGCGGGCGTGCCATGCACCATGCCGGACTGCGTGAGCCGCGCCTCGGCCGCGCCTCCGGCCACCTGCGCCAGTCCGAAGTCCAGCACCTTCACCCGGGGCGCCGACAGCTCCCCGGTGAGCATCACGTTGGCGGGCTTCAGGTCCCGGTGGACGATGCCCAGCGCGTGCGCGGCCTCGAGCACCTCCAACACCTGCGCCACCACCTCCACCGCCACGGGCACCGGCAGGGGGCCCTCGCGACGGGTGAGGGTGTCCAGCGTCTCGCCCTGCAGCCGCTCCATGGCGAGGAACAGCGCTCCCCCGTCCTCGCCGAAGTCATACACCTGCGCCGCGCCCGGGTGGCGCAGCCGTGCCATCAACGTGGCCTCGCGCTGAAAGCGCGCCACGGCTCCGGGCGCGGTGGCGATGTGCGGGTGCAGCACCTTGAGGGCCACCTGGCGCGCGAGGCCCAGCTGCTCCGCCTCGTACACCGTGCCCATGCCGCCCCGGCCCAGCACGCGCTGAAGGTGGAAGCGCCCTGCCAGGGTGCGGCCCAGGTGCTCGTCCTGCTCCGTGCTCACGCGGCCACCTCGAAGACCTGCGTCGTGGCGTTGCGCCCGTGCAGCGCGCGCTCACCCAGGTGGCGCAGCACCTCGGCTTCCTCGCCCAGCTTTTCGCGGGTGGCCGAGCTCACCAGAATCTGTCCCGGCTGCGCCATGGACTCCAGCCGCGCCGCCACGTTCACCGCGTCTCCAATCACGGTGTACTCCATGCGCTTCTCGCTCCCCAGGTTGCCCGCCACCACCAGGCCCGTGTGGATGCCCATGGCCAGCTGCACCTCCACGCCCCACTTCTGCCGCCAGCGCCGGTTGCCCGTCTCCACCCAGCGCCGCAGCTCCATGGCCGCCTCCACCGCCTGCCGCGCATTGTCCGGATGGGACTCCGGGGTGCCCCACACCGCCATCACGCTGTCACCGATGAACTTGTCGATGATGCCGCCGCGCTTGTGGATGATCTCCGTGGCGAAGGTGAACAGCTCGTTGAGCAGCGCCACCACCGTCTCCGGCGGCAGGGACTCGGACAGCCGCGTGAAGCCGCACACGTCCGAGAAGAGCACCGTCACCTCGCGCCGCTCGCCTCCCAGCCGCAGCCGGCCCGGCTCGCGGGCGATCAGCTCCACCACGTCCGCGGACAGGTAACGGCTGAGCGCGGTGCGCACCCGTGTCTGCTCCACCAGCTCCTTCTCCGAGGCCGTGAGCGAGCGCGCCATCTCCCCCATCGAGCGCCCCAGGTGCCCCAGCTCGTCCCCGCGCGCCTCCACGTTGCCTTCCACCCGGGTGAAGGTGCGCGCGGCGATGCTGCGGGTGGCGCGCACCAGCGCCTCGATGGGCCGGGCGAGCTGCCGCGCTCCCAGCCAGGCCCCCGCGAGCGCCACCAGCACCGCCACGCCGAGCCCCACGCCGATCCACTGGCGCATGGCCGGCACCGAGGCGAACGCCAGCGCTCTCGGGCGCTGCACCACCACGGCCCAGCCCAGCTCCGGCACCGTCACCAGCGCGCCGAACATGGGCGTGTCCGTCTCGAAGTCCGAGGCGGCGCTGAAGTCGTTGCGGAAGGGGACCTCCTTGCCAATCGCCTCGAAGAAGTCGAACTCCGCCAGCGAGGTGCCCTGCTGCGCCGAGTCCGTGTGCAGCATCACCCGCCGCTGCTCGTCCACCACATACACGCCGCCGCTGAAGCCGCTCCACTCCCACTCCTTGCTCAGCACCTCGAGGTGCTGAGACAGCGGCTCCAGCCGCACGTGGGTGAGCACGAGCACCTTCGGCCCCTGCTCCAGCGACACGCGCTGCACCACGCGCAGCGAGGGCGCCTTGCCCGTGGTCACGGTGTCCAGGATGCGCAGCCCCTGCTCGGGCAGCTCCTCGGCCGCCGGCAGTCGCTCCGGCGTGTCCGGATCGGCCAGGCCCCGCGACTTGATCGTCCCCAGGCGCGCTCCATCCTCGCCGTAGAACGTCACGAAATCGATGAGCTCCGAGGAGGCCAGTTGCACGGCGGCCAGCGTCTCGCGCTCCTGCGCCGTGCCCACCCCGGGCGCCAGCATCAGGTAGGCGATGGCCGCGCTCTCCTGCTGGGAGTACGCCAGGTCCCTGCGCAGCGCCCGGCGCACGTCCGTGGCGATGGCCAGGTGCAGCTCACGCGAGGACTGCTCCAGCGCGCCCGCGTTCACGTTCATCATCGTCAGGCCCAGCCCCACCAGCGGCGGCACCGAGACCAGGAGGATGAGCAGCAGCAGCCGGACCGCCAGCGGCACACCGGTGGCCGCGGCGGGGGCACTCGGAGGGGGTGGCTCAGCGGGAGGAGTCTGCACGGCTTCGGCTCCAGGGACGCGCCCGTCCCGGGCGAGCAGATGTGTTCAATAGTGCAATGATCCCACCCTGTCCGCCAGCAGAGCGGTAGGCATTTTCAGCCGGGGGGTGGGTTGGCCGCCTACTCCGCGAGCCGACGGGCCGAGGCCTCCAGCGTCTCGGCGGTGCGCGTCCACTCGGAGGCCTGGGTGTCCAGGTGGCCCAGCACCTCGGAGAAGAAGCGCTCCTCGAGGGCCCGGGCCAGGGTGGCGCCGTGGGCCTCGGCCCACTTCTGGGTGACGCGGGCGCGCACGTCCGCGCCCAGCATGTCCACGAAGCGCTCCAGCAGCGGGGTGGACAGCAGCGTGCCGGCCCAGATGACGGCGTCATGCCCCATGCCGCCGGTGGCCACCGTCACCACCGCCGCCGCTCCCGAGGGCACCGAGTACACCAGGGTGGTGAACGCCTGGAGCAGCTCCTCGCGCATGCCGCCCTGCAGCTCCGCGCCCACCAGGTTGCGGCAGAAGGTGTAGAGGCTGTCGCGGTCCGCCGCATGGGCGTGGAGCGGCTCGAAGCCCAGGGGCTCCTCCAGCCGCGCCAGGGTGGGCGCCCCGAAGGCCTCCGCCAGCTTGGCGCGGGTGGCTGGGTCTCCGTGCCACGCGGCCACCTCGGGCGCGAGCGCGTCCACCAGCCGGCGCACGCCATCGCGCAGCGTCTCGTCCGTGGCGTGAATCACAGGCGCCGCGGCCTGCTCGGGCCCGGTGAAGGACTGGCGCACTCTGCGGGAGACGAACGTCAGCGCGGTGGCGAGCGCCCGGAAGGGCAGGCGCACATAGCGGTGCACGGCGCTGCGCGCGTCCAGCTCGTCCCGGAAGGCATCCACCAGAATGTCCGCTGGCACCGCTTTGAGCGCCGCCGCCCGGCCCACCGTGAACAGCTCGTGGCGCAGCCGTTGGCGCAGCCGCTCCGGTTCCAGGCAGGCCTGCCGGGCCGCCCGGCCCACCGCGCCCAGCTCCGCGCGTGCGTCCGCCAGGGAGGCCGCCAGCGCCTGGGCCTTGAGCTTCCGTGCGTGCTCCGCCTCTCCCAGCAGGGCCGCGAGCTCCGGACGCCCATCCAGCGGTTGGGTTACGAGGGGGCGCTGTCCCGCCTCCACCTCGGGTTGGTGCGGCGCCAGGTAGCGCGCCAGCGGCGGCTGCCCCACGTCCGAGGCCAGCTTGTCCAGGTGCCCGCGCGCCACCTCCTCGCGCGTGGCCTCGTTATAGATGAGCAGGTAGGGCCGCCCGCGCCCCACCGCCGCGCGCAGGAAGTCCACCAGCGCCGCGTTCTGGTACGTCTGCCGGCTCACCACGAAGATGAGCACGTCCACGGTGACGAGCAGCGCCTCGGTGCGCTCGCGGTTGTCGCGGTACACGCTGTCGAAGTCAGGCGTGTCCATCACCAGCAGCCCCCGGGGCACCGCGTTCGCGAGCACCAGGTACAGCCGCCCCGCCGGGCCTGGCTGGTCCACTGGTGCGCTGGCGCCGGGCTCCACCGGGACGACGTCGTAGCGCCGGGTGAGGAAGTCGCGCAGGGCTCCTGTCCACGTCTCCGGGTGGGCGGCGGCCAGGCACTGCTTGGTGAGGCCTCCCTCGGGCCGGGCCGGAGAGAGCGCGGCGCCGACCAGCGCGTTGAAGAGGGTGGACTTGCCCACGTTGTTGGGCCCGGCGATGGCCACCAACAGCAGCGGCGCGTCCCCGCCCAGCCGGGGCAACAGGTCCCTGCGCAAGCGCTCGGCGAGGCGGCGGGCGCTGTCGGCATCCTCCTCCCGCGCGAAGCGCTCGGGCGGGGGCAGGGCGGCGAGGGCGGACTCCAGGGCGGTGCGCAGCTCGGGTAAGGCGATCATTCGGTGACTCGACAACACCACGCGTCGCATCCGGCGCCCAGTCCTTCCGCGCCGTCCTGTCCGCTGAGGACAGAGCCCGGGGGGCGGCGCTATGGTGCCCCGCCATGCGTACCTACCTTGCCAGTCTGCTTGTCGTGGGGCTCCTGGCCTGCACCGCCTCGCGCACCTCCGCGCCCGAGACGGCGGCTCATGAGGGAGCTCCGCTGCCGTTCATCGAGGATGACTACGCCCGCGCGCTCTCGGAGGCCAAGACGAAGGGGGTGCCCCTCTTCGTCGACATCTGGGCACCGTGGTGACACACCTGCCGCTCGATGCGGGCCTACGTCTTCACGGACAAGGCGCTCGCGCGGCACGCCGGACGGTTCGTCTGGCTCGAGATCAACACCGACCTGCCGAAGAACGCTGTCTTTCAGGAAAAGTATCCCGTCGAGAACTGGCCCACCTTCTTCATCATTGATCCCAGGGAGGAGAAGGCCCTGGTGCGCTTCGCGGGCAGCGCCACGGTGGCGCAGCTCGAGCGGCTCTTCGAGGACGGAGAGCGCGCCTACGCGGGCCAGGCCCAGGGTGCGGAGGCGGCGCTGGCCTGGGGCGATGCGCGCTATGGCGAGGGCAAGCCGGCCGAGGCGGCCGAGGCCTATGCGCGGGCACTCGCCGAAGCCCCCGCGGACTGGTCGCGCCGGGGCCGCACGCTGGAGTCACTGCTCATGGCCATGTGGGGCGCCAAGCAGTACGAGGCCTGCGCGCTCAAGGCCGTGCAGGAGGTGCCGCTGGTGCCCCGCTCGCCGTCGATGGCGAATGCGACGACCCTGGGCCTCATGTGTGCGACGGCGCTGCCTCCGGAGAACCCCACGGGCCGCGAGCTCGCGGGCAAGCTGGAGGCACTGGGGCGCGAGGCACTGGGGCCTCCGCCCATCGACATGCCCGCGGACGACCGCTCTGGCTTGTACGAGGTGATGGTGGAGGCGCGGGGGGTGGCGGGCGACGAGGAGGGCAAGAAGGCACTGGCCAACGAGTGGCTCACCTTCCTCGAAGCCGAGGCCGCCAAGGCGACGAACCCCGAGGCGCGCACGGTGTTCGACTCGCACCGCATCTCGGCGGCGCTGGTGCTCGATGAGCTGATGCGCGTGGTGCCCGCCATCGAGCAGAGCGAGAAGGACCTGCCCCAGGACTACAACCCGCCCGCCCGGCTGGCCAACCTCTACCGGCGGCTGGGACGGCTGGACGAGGCGCTCGCCGCCAGCGACCGGGCCCTGGCGAAGGTTCAGGGCAGCCGCCGCCTGCGCGTGCTCTCCGACAGGGCCGTCATTTTGGTGGACCTTGGGCAGAAGGAGGCCGCCGTGCGCACGCTCACCGAGGCGCTCGGCTACGCGAAGACGCTGCCCGAGGCGCAGGTCTCCCCGCGGCAGCTGGAGGCGCTGGAGAAGAAGCTCGCCGAGGTGAAGGCGAAGTAGGGACTGGGGCACGGGGTGGGCGCGGAACCCTCACCCCGTCCCTCTCCCGGTGGGAGAGGGGCGTTTGGCCCGGGTGTCCAGGTCGAGCAGCTCGTAGGCCTCGGTGGAGCACTCGCGCATCCCTCCGTCCGTGAAGAGAAGCACCGCCTCGCCCGGGCTGGTCTTCGTGGGGGTGCCGTGCGCGTAGGCCAGCCGGTGGCCATCCGTCACCAGGTGGCGCAGCACCCCGTTCCGCACCTCGCCCGGCAGGCACAGCAGCTCACGGCTGCGCTTGTCTCGCGTGTGCCCCACCGCCTGCGTCAGCCCCAGCGGCAGCCGCCGCGGATCGAATCTCCGGCGCGGCGTGACACGCGTGCGCTCGGCCTCGTCCGGCCGCAGGCTCGGCCGATGGTAGAAGATGCCCCGGCCCTCTCCGTAGTCCGCGCGGCCCGGGTGGTGCAGTCCGGGGATGATGAAGCGTCCGCTCTGCCAGCTCTGCACCGCCGCATCCAGCGTCCGGTTGAGGGCCTCCGCCACCGCGGGCGCATCCGCGTAACGGTCCTCGGCGAGCCCCACCGTGCCCAGGTCCTCTCGCGTGACGCCCGCGTGCAGCACCAGCAGGTCCGGCCCCGCCGCGTAGGCCACCCGGAGGCGCCGCTCCCGAAGCAGGTGCGTCACCCACGTGCGCTGCACCTCGCGGAAGTTGCCGAAGTCGCGCGACACCAGCTCCACGGTGGGCACCTGGGGATAGCGGGCCAGGAACTCCCGCTCTCGCGCCTCGTCCGTGTCCTCTCCGTCATACAGGCGGTCCGCTTCCGCCTGGGCCTGGGCGAAGGTGGCGTCGGTGAACTCCGCCATCTCTCCCACGCGTCCCAGGTCGTGGTTGCCCGCCAGGATGATGACCTGATCAGCCGGGTGCGCCGCCAGCCAGGCGACGAGCCGCAGCGCGCTCTGGGCTGCCGCGTCCCGCTCGTGTTGCTTGCCGTAGTCGAAGTGGTCTCCCACCGAGACGAGCTGCACCTCGGGCCGCAGCCACCCGTCAGCCCCCAGCAGGCCCTGGTGGTCCAGGATGGCGAGGAACCGCGTGAAGTCCGCCTGGGGATCGCCAATAGCGACCCGCACCGTGCGCGGAGGAGGAGCGGACTCGGCAGGCGTGGAGCGCGGAGCACCCGCCGCGCTCCGGTCGGCGTTGTCCAGGGCAGCTTGAATGCGGGGAGAAGTCACCTGCCCATCTTATCCCCGGGGCGCCCGGGCAGCCTGCCTACGAGCCCTGGAAAAACTTCGCGATGAGCGCCGAGCGGCTCTCCACCTGGGACTTGCTCAACACGTGGGTGACATGCACCTCGACCGTGCGCTCCGCGCAGCCCAGCCGGGCCGCGATGGCCTTGTTGCTGGCGCCCTGGATGATGTTCTCCAGCACGTCGCATTCGCGCGCCGTGAGCCCCCAGCGCTCGGCCAGCACGCGCACGCGCGCGTCATTCCGCGCGTCCACATTCCGGTCCACCACCAGGTAATGCGTGGCCAGCCCCGGCACCCGCAGCGCCGTGATGGTGGTCTCCGGTGAAGCCTCTCCGCTCACGTGCCGCCGGACGGACTCCTCCAGGTGCCGAGCGGAGCGCGCCGTCCGCGCACGTCCCACGCGGTTGGCGTGCACCACCCGTCCCGTGGCCGTGGTGACATAGGCCGGCTGCCCCAGTGCTTCCAGCGCCGCCTCCAGCGCCGTGCCCAGCAGCCCCGCCTCCCGTAGCCGCAGATCCAACTGCAACCGCCGCCGCAACGGGGTCATCAGGTCCTGCAGCAACTTCTGCTCGTGGGGGGTGAAGGGCTCGGAGCGCAGCGCTCCCACCCAGGCCAGCAGCGCCTGGTCCTCGCAGACCAGCGCTCGAAGCTGAAACATCTGCTCCATGCCCAGCTGCCGGTAGAGCGTCAGCGCGCCCGTGCTCACCCGCTCGCGGACCCGCGCCTGCTCTTCCGGGGCAATGCCCAACCGTCCCCAGGCTTCTTCCCGCGCGTCATACAGCGGCGCCCCGGTCTCCACCTCTGCATGGGGGCGGAAATGCAGCGCCTGGTTGCGCTGCGCCGCCGGTGGCTTCGCCGGGTCGTAGTAACCCCAGGGGTTGGGTTGCTGACGCAGAAACCCATTCAGTGTCTCGAGCAGCGCCCCCTCAGGCTGCGGAAAACCCGAAGCGTGGCAGAAGCTGGCCTGGTAGTGCTCCGGTGCGACATCCACGCCGTAGGCCACCATGCGCTCGGCGCCCAGCCCCTCGCGCAACAGCCCCATCAGCTGCGGCAGCACGTCCACTCCCGGCTTGAGCGTGTCGATGACGCCCTGGAGGTCCGCGATCAGGGTTCGCTCCGTGGATTTCATTGGTTTCACGATTTCCCAGTGTAAACCCATACGGACCAGCCGGTGCTTTGGATGGCAAAAAATTGCTGAATCCACCGGGGTCCGGACCCACCTGGGGGGTTTCCCCCATGGAAACTTATTGATGAGTCAGACAAAACTACTGATGGCCCATGGGGGGAGGGCCACCATGC
>DASVVJ010001297.1:0-2600 GCA_036389955.1 Myxococcaceae bacterium | reverse complement strand
AGCGCCTGGGCCAGGGTGGCATAGGGCACATCCCGCGCGAACTGATCGAACTTGCCGCGCAAGAAGAAGCTGCGGCGTTCGAGCACGGGCCGTTGCAGCTCGTTCACCACCGAGGACTTGCCAATGCCCGAGTAGCCACTCACCAGCAGCAGCTCGGGACGGCCGGAGCTCGCCACCCGGTCGAAGCCCTCCAGCAGCGCCTGCACCTCCTTCTCGCGCCCGTAGAGCCGATGGGGCATGCGGAAGGTTGCCGGCGCATCCTTCTCACCCAGGGGGAACTCCTCCAGGCGCTGCTGACGCAGCCGGGCGAGGCACTCTTCCAGGTCCGCCTGGAGCCCCTCGGCACTCTGGTAGCGCTCCTCGGCCCCCTTGGCCATGAGCTTGAGCACGATGGCGGACACCATGCGGGGGATGTCCGGGTTCAGCTCGTGCGGAGGCCGGGGGGCCTGCGCCAGGTGAGCGTGGAACCACTCCAGCGCATCCTTGCCATGCAGGGGTTTGTGGCCGGTGAGGGCTTCGTAGAGCGTCACGCCCAGGGAGTAGAAGTCGGTGCGGTAGTCCAGTACCCGGTTCATCCGCCCCGTCTGTTCCGGGGACATGTACGCCAGGGTTCCTTGCACCTGGGGGGCGGGAACGGCCTCCACGTGCTCCGCCGGCTGCAGCGTGGCAATGCCAAAGTCAATCAGCCACACCTCGCCCTGAGCGCCGAGCAGGAGGTTGGAGGGCTTGAGGTCCTTGTGGATGATGCCCCGGCGGTGCACCTGCGCCAGGGTGGTGGCCACGGACAGGGCCAGTTCCAGGCAACTGCGCAGCGGCAACGGGCCCTGAGTCAGCACCTCCGACAGGGATTTGCCTCCCACGTCCTGCAGCACCAACACCGGGCGCTCCTGCATGTCCTCGCAGCCGTACACCTTGAGCACCCCGGGTGTACCGCTCAGCCGCTCCATCAAGCGGTACTCCCGCCGGTAGCGCTCGCGCTCGCGCGGCCCCGGGTTTGCCGCCCGAGGCATCTTCAACATGACGCGCTGCCCGTCCCCCCTTCGCCTGGCGGACTGAAGCACCGTGCTTCCCGTCGTCAGCAGGGGGGCTTGCAGGGCATAGCCGGCAAGGTTTGACATGACGCTCCTCTTCGACTGCTCGCTGGGGGCAGTCTATGTATGACGGAGAGTGCACGCCAACGCCAGCGCTACCTCAAGGCTTGCTCACGGGGTTGGCCGGGTCGGTGCCGGCGGCCTCCTCGTCGCCGTCTCCAGCGCCATCCCCATCACGGTCAATGCCGATGCGCAAGCCCGAGCCTGGCGGTACGCATGTGAAGGTGACTTCGTGCTTGAAGAGCGTCGCCTCGGCCAGCAGCCAGACATTGCTTACCTTCGGGCGTGAGAAGCGGTCCTGCAGGAAGAGCCCCGAGGAGGGCTGATAGAGGAGGCCGGCGATGCGGCTGCCCGCCTCGAGCTTCGCAACCAGGTCACACTCCCCCGCGTGGGCACGGGCGATGAAGAGGTTGATGCGGGGCAGGGCCACCTGGGCGTTGGTCGACGTGAGCGTCACCTGCTGCCCGACGATGGGCGCCAGGTTCGAATCGAAGGCGAAGAGGAAGTCTGAAATCTGCCTGCGGAGGGTATCGCCGCTGGGGCCCACCGGCGGCGCCTCCGGGTTGGTGGGGTTCTGGGTGAAGCCGGGGCCCGAGTGGAAGCGGATCATGTTGTCGATGCTTCCGTCGTGCAGGAAGCCGAACCCGCGGATGGCATCGCCCATGTGCGAGGTGTCCGTCCCCACGTGGAAGTCCGGATCCTCGGGCACACCAAACATCCCGACCTTCTGGTACATGTTGAGCAGGTGCGGGACCTTGAACGACTGGCCTCCCACTCCTGCCAGCCCGAGCAGGCTGATCCCCTCGGTCCCGAAGAAGCCTGGCCTGGCGACGCCGTACTGGGCGTTTCCGTTCGGGTCAGTGACGTGGCAATCGTTGCAGCGGAACTGGCCGAGGGTTGCCTTCGCATTGAAGAAGAAGTGCTTGCCAACGGCTTCATCCGGCGTGAGCGAATTGTCGAGCGCGCGGATGGGATTGGGTGGGTAGGTGACCTGGAGGATGAAGTCGGTGAACTGCTGCATCTCCACATCGGTCAAGGGCGCGCTCCGCCCCAGGAGCTCCTTGAAGGCTCCATTGAACTGCTTGAACGCCGCCTCCTCGTTGTAGGCGCCGCTGTCCGGCTGAAGGTGCGGCTCTTCATTGCCTGCCGTGCGATCGGCACGCCAGTGCATGGGGCCATGGTTCGCCAGCCCGCGCAGGCTCTGCGTCACCATCGGCCCCTTCATCGGATGGAAGGTGGGGTTGGGCGGCGCCGGCAGGATGAACGGCCCAGGGTTGGGGTGCTCCTCGGCGTCGGGGTCACCGAGATCCCACGCCAGGCTGTCGAAGTCGCCGAAGATGTGGCAGCTCGCGCACGACGAGTCGCCGTGGCTGGACGTGTTCCGTGCGTCGTAGAGGAAGGGCCGCCCCGCCACGATGCTCGCGGGCTCGGGGTTGTGCATCACCACCTTGCCCACCTCCACCCGCGCGCGGGCGTCCACGATCGAAATGGAGTTGTCGAACCGCGTGA
>DASVVJ010001296.1:0-14514 GCA_036389955.1 Myxococcaceae bacterium | reverse complement strand
GCGCGGCGCTGGCTCTCGTAGGCGAACTTGTCCGCGTCCTCGCGCGACACACTGTAGCGCGAGGCGATGTTCTCCGCGGTGGCACCCATGGAGGTGTACACCTCGGGGAACTTCGCCATGATCTCCGGGTTGGCGCTTACCTTGTTGCCGCCCATGGGCACCATCGTCATCGACTCGGTGCCACCGGCGACCGCGACCTGGATCATCCCCGCCTGAATCGCCTGCGCCGCCTGGGCAATCGACTGCGTGCCCGAGGAGCAGAAGCGGTTGATCGTCATCGCCGGAACGGTGTCCGGCAGTCCGCCCAGCAGCGCTGCCTGGCGGGCCACGTTCATCCCCTGCTCGGCCTCCGGCATGGCGCAGCCGAGGATGACGTCCTCCACGTCCGCCGGCTTCAGGCCCGGCACCCGCGCCACGGCCTCCTTGATGACGTGCGCGGCGAGCGTATCCGGCCGCGTGTCCTTGAACTCTCCCTTGTGCGCGCGGGTGAACGGCGTGCGCACCGCGCTGGCAATCACGACTCGACTGGCCATCTTGCGTCTCCTCGCCCGGCAAGCTGCCGGGCAGTCTCACTCGTCAGTCTGAAAAACCCTGGGGATATTGGATAAGAGCCACGCGCTAGTTCCGCAGCGGCTTGCCCTTCTCCAGCATGAACTGGAGCCGATCCTGCGTCTTCTCCTCACCGCACAGGCTGAGGAACGCCTCCAGTTCCAGCTCCAGCAACCGCTCCTCGGTCAGCAGCACCGACGGGCTGGTGTCGCCGCCGGTAATCACCCGCGCCAGCTTCTGGCCGATCTTCCGGTCGTGCTCGGAGATCTGGTTGTTGAGCTGCATGTCGTACAGCAGCATGTCGATGGTGGCCATGCCGCTGGGCCCCGGCAGCCGGAACCGCGTGGGCCGAGGCGCCCGGAAGCCCGCCTTCGCCATGCCCAGCACCCGCTGCTTGGCGTCCGCCAGCAGGAAGTCCCGGTTGGCGCTGATGCCGTCCGCCGCCGTGAGGAAGCCCGCCTCGCGAGCCTCCTCGGCGCTGGTGGCCACCTTCGCCGTGCCAATCGACAGGAACACCTTCTTGAGGAACGGCAGCGGCTCGAAGTCCTTGTCCGAGGCGTAGGTGCCGTACACGTTGCGCAAGAGCTGCATCGTGCCGCCGCCGCCCGGAATGAGGCCCACGCCGACTTCCACCAGGCCCATGTACAGCTCGGCCGAGGCCTGGATGGCGTTGGCGCCCATCGCCGCCTCCGCGCCGCCGCCCAGCGTCAGGTTGAACGGGGCGGACACCACCGGCACCGGGCTGTAGCGCATGCGCTGGTTGGCCGCCTGGAACGCGCTGGCCATCTTCTTGATGGCGTCGAACTCGCCCTGCTTCGCCGCCCACAGCAGCGCGAAGATGTTGGCGCCCGCCGAGAAGTTCGCCCCGTCGTTGCCAATCACCAGGCCCAGGTGGTTCTTCTCGGTCTCGTCCAGCGCCGTGTTCATCATCGCGATGATGTCATCGTCGATGGAGTTCATCTTCGAGTGGAACTCGAGCAGCGTGGCGCCATCGCCCATGTCCCACAGCGTGGCGCTGCCGTTACCGGCGATCTTCTTGTTGCCGCGCTTGAGGTACTCCACGCGCATCGTGCGCGCGTTCTCCGGCACCGGCTTCACCGACTTGCTCTGGATGTCCCAGTACGTGTCCTTGCCGTCCTGCACGCCGTAGAAGGACTCGCGGCCCGCAGCCAGCATCTGCGTCACCCACGCGGCCGGCTCGAGGCCCAGCGCCGTCATGCGCTCCACGCCCTGGCGCACGCCGATGGCGTCCCACGTCTCGAAGGGACCCATGTCCCAGCCGAAGCCCCAGCGCAGGCCACGGTCGATGTTGACGATGTCGTCGGCAATCTCGGGGATGCGGCGGCTGGTGTAGGCCAGCACATCCAGCGTCACCCGCTCGGCGAACTTGGCGGCCTTGTCCGTGCCCTTGAGCACCGTGGCCACGCGCTCACGCACGTCCTCCACGTCCTTGGCGGCGCCCAGCGACTCGTAGCGCACCTTGTTCTGCGGCCGGTAGTCCAGCGTCTTCAGGTCCAGCGCGAGGATCTCCTTCTCCCCTCCGCCGCCCTTGCCCTTCTTGTAGAAGCCCCCGCCGCTCTTGTCGCCCAGCATCCCCTTCTCCACCATCTTCTGGAGGAAGTCCGGGGTGGCGAACGTCTGCCGCTCCTCGTCCTGGGTGAGCGTGTCGTAGCAGTTCTTCGCCACGTGGGTAAAGGTGTCCAGGCCCACGATGTCCGCAGTGCGGAACACGGCCGACTTGGGCCGCCCCATCGCCGGGCCGAAGATCTTGTCCACCTCCTCCACCGTCAGCTCCGCCTTCTGCATCTCGGAGATGGTGCGCATCATCCCGTACACGCCGATGCGGTTGGCGATGAAGTTCGTGGTGTCCTTGCCGTAGACGATGCCCTTGCCGAGCACCTCTTCGCCAAAGCGGTGCACCGTCTTCACCACCTCGGCAGACGTCTCCGGGCCGGCCACGAGTTCCAAGAGCTTCATGTAGCGCACGGGGTTGAAGAAGTGCGTCACCAGGAAGCGCTTCTTGAAGTCCGCGCCGCGGCCCTGCGTCATGCCGGAGATGCTCATGCCCGAGGTGTTGGAGCTGATGATCGCGTCCTTGCGCGCGTGCTGCTCCACCTTGGCGAACAGGTTCTGCTTGACGCTCATGTCCTCCTTGACGACTTCGATGACCCAGTCGCACTCGGAGATGCGGGCCAGGTCGTCGTCGAAGTTGCCGATCTCGATGTTGCTGAAGATCTGCTCGGACACGATGGGGCTGGGCTTCTGCTTGCGCATGTTGGCCAGCGCCCCCAGCACGAACTTGTTGCGGAAGGCCTTCGAGGAGGTGTCCTCCCCGGGCCCGGCCTTGGGGGGGACGATGTCCAACAGCAGCGCGCGCACGCCCGAGTTGGCCAGGTGCGCGGCAATGCCGCTGCCCATTACGCCGGCGCCCAGCACAGCCACTTTGCGGATCCGCGTCGTCATTCGGAAAGGCTCCCTTGGTGGGAATGGGAAGAAGGGACTGCACAAATGTCGGCGTTTGACTCAAAAGTCAATCGAGTCTCTCGCCAGACGGTAGCCCTTGCGACTACAACCCCCCGGTCATGCCCCGCCTCGATCCGCACTCGTACAACGACAGCTCGCAGCCGGAGACCGAATCCCTTGACTGGAAGGCCCGGGTGGACTTCCGCACACGGCAGCTGCACGCCGAGGTGACGCTGACCCTCAAGGAAGCCTCGGCCGGACCGTTGGACCTGGACACAAGGGATCTCGACATCCGTGCAGTGGTGGACGCTCAGGGCAAGCCCCTGCCCTTCCTGTTGTCGCCGCCCGAGCCCATTCTGGGCAGCCGGCTGCGGGTGGAATTGCCCGCCGGGGTGCGCCAGCTCACGGTGCGCTATCGCACCTCGCCCCAGGCCAGCGCGCTGCAGTGGCTGACGCCGTCGATGACGGCGGGAGGCCAGCACCCGTTCCTGTTCAGCCAGTGCCAGGCCATCCACGCGCGCTCGGTGATTCCGCTGCAGGACACGCCGCGCATCCGCATCCGCTACACGGCGGCGCTGACGATTCCCAAGGCGCTCAAGGCGGTGATGGCGGCGGGCTTCGTGCGGCGCGAGGAGCCCAGCGTGGAGGCGGTGGAGTACTACGAAATGCCGCAGCCGATTCCGCCCTACCTGCTGGCGTTCGCGGTGGGCAGCCTGGCCAGCAAGGAGCTGGGGCCGCGCTCGCGGGTGTGGGCCGAGCCCGAGGTGCTGGAGGCGGCGGCCACCGAGTTCGAGGACGTGGACGCCATGCTGCGGGTGGCCGAGTCCCTGTTCGGCCCGTACGAGTGGGAGCGCTTCGACGTGCTCACCATGCCGCCCTCGTTCCCGTACGGAGGCATGGAGAACCCGCGGCTGACGTTCCTCACCCCCACGCTGCTGGTGGGAGACAAGAGCCTGGTGAACGTGGTGGCGCACGAGCTGGCGCACTCGTGGACGGGCAACCTGGTGACGAACGCCTCGGCCGAGCACTTCTGGCTCAACGAGAGCTTCACCGTGTTCGCCGAGCGCCGCATCCTCGAGGCCCTGGCGGGCACGGAGGTGGCCGCGTTGCACGCCGCGCTGGGCCGCCGCTCATTGGAGACGGCGATGGAGCACTTCCGCGCCAACCCGCAGTGGACGGTGCTGCGCACGCACCTCTCGGGGATCGATCCGGACGAGGTGTTCTCACAGATTCCGTACGAGAAGGGCTACCTCATGCTCTGCGCGATGGAGAGCGCAGTGGGGCGGCCGGCGTTCGACAAGTACCTGCGCCACTACATCGAGACGTTCCGCTTCCAGGCCATCACCAGCGAGGACTTCGCCGCCTTCACCGAGCGCGAGCTGCCCGGGGTGCTGGCCCAGGTGCACGGCGAGGAGTACCTGCACCAGCCGGGCATCCCCGCCGTGGCGCCGGCGCCCCGCTCGCGCAGGCTGGAGGAGCTGCAGCAGCTCAAGGGCCAGGTGCCCTCCGCCGAGGCGGTGAAGGGCTGGACGCCCGCCGAGTGGCAGCTGTTCCTGGAGTGGATGCCCATGGATGTCTCACGGGACACGATCCGCGCCCTGGATGAGCGCTTCCGCCTGACGCAGAGCCACAATTCGGAGGTGCTGGTGGCGTGGCTGGTGGCGGCGCTGCGTGCGCACTACCCCCCCGCGCTGGAGCGGGCCGAGGCCTTCCTGGGCGAGGTGGGCCGGATGAAGTACCTCAAGCCGCTGTACAGCATGCTGGGTGCCTCCAAGGAGTACCGGAGCAGGGCGCGGGAGATCTTCAAGAAGTACGCGGAGCGCTACCACCCCATCGCCCGCCAGGGCATCGAGGGCATCCTGTCCCGCTCGTAGCTCCGTGCTTTAGAGTCCCAGCATGGCCTATCGATGGATTGCCCTGCTGGGCTTCGCCGTGGCGGCGCTCGCACGCATGCGTGCGTGGGCTTGCAGCTGCGCTGAGGACCGTCCGCTTCGAGGTCATCACCGGGTCTCCACGTGCGGCGGCACGGCCTGGCAATTCCTTGCTACCCGCTCTGGTGCTTCTGGCGTTCTGGCTCCGAGGGCGCAGCGTGTTGCGTCACTACTGACGACCAAATTTGTCACTCCGGGTCCCACCGCGCTGAGGAAAGTCCCCGGACTTCATGGGTCTGGCGTGCCTCGTCCGGCTGGCATGCCCGCTGCTTAGAGTTCCACCCGGTCCCTCACACACCTCCTGTGCCCTCGACGAAGCCCGCTTCGTGCGGGAGGCGTGTGCCCCATGCGGACCGTGAACCCCTCGATGAGGAGCCTCATGACGCACACACAACGCTACGCACCTCGCTTGTCATGGATGATGGCGGCCCTGGCCGTCTTGCTGTGGAGCCATGGCGCCGCCGCAGAGCCGTCGTCCGGGCCGCGACCCCAGAAGAACATCCTCGTCACCACGCTGAGCAACTCGATGGTCATCGGCGAGGGAGGCTCGCTCTGGGTATGGGGTGGCTACTCGGGAGAGCTGGCGGGGACGTTGCCGGAGCTGGAGCTGGGCTCGGCCACCCCGGTGCGGATGCCGGGAATGAAGGACGTGGCGGCCATCTCCAGCCGCATGGGCTACTTCTCCCTGGCGCTGATGAAGGACGGCACCGTGCAGGCCTGGGGCCACAACTATTACGGCCAGCTCGGCATCGGCACGACGCAGGCGCCGCGCAGGCGCGTCCAGGTGCTGGGGCTGACGAACGTGGTGGCCGTCTCGGCGGGTGACAATCACTCGCTGGCCGTGCGTGCGGACGGCACCGTGTGGGCCTGGGGCTCCAACTGGTTCGGCCAGCTGGGAGATGGGACGCAGTCCGACCGGCTCGCGCCCGTGAAAGTGCCGGGGCTGGAGGACGTCGTCTCGGTATCGGCGGGTCAGTTGTACTCGCTGGCGCTGCATGCGGACGGCACCGTCTCGGCCTGGGGGCGAAATGTGTTCGGCCAACTCGGGGACGGGACGAAGCAGGAGCGTCGCCTTCCGGTGAAAGTCCTGGGACTGACGGGGGCCGTCGAGGTCGTGGCCGGCGAGCACTGCTCCCTGGTGCGCCGGGCTGACGGCACCGTGTGGGCCTGGGGCCACAACGGCGTGGGCCTGATGGGCGACAGTGGGCCCGACCGCCTCACCGCGGCCCCCGTGCCGGGGCTGGAGGACGTGGAAGCGCTGTCCTTCCACAGCCTGCACGCGCTGGCGCTGAAGAAGAACGGCACCGTGTGGGCCTGGGGCTACAACAGCTCGGGGCAGCTGGGCGATGGAACCCTGGTCTCGCGGCCCACGCCTCAGCCGGTGCCTGGGCTGCACGGCGTGGCGGCGGTGGCCGCGGGCTACCGTCACTCGCTGGTGTTGAAGAAGAACGGAACCCTGCTGGGCTGGGGGACCAACTCGGGCGGCCAGCTGGGCACGGGGACGGATCGCCGGCTCTCGCCTGTCCCGGTGGTGGGGCTGACGGGTGTGCAGGCCGTTGCCTCGGGCTACGCACATGCCCTGGCGGTGCGCGCGGATGGCTCCCTCTGGAAGTGGGGAGACGCCGAGGGCTGGGTGGTCCTGCCCGAGTACTCCACGCCCTCGCCCGTGGCGGGCCTGACGAACATGGTGAGCGTTGGCAACGGAGATCGGCACGCGCTGGCGGTCCGCGCCGATGGCACCGTGTGGGGCTGGGGAGCCAACGGCGAGGGTCAGCTGGGCACGGGGGGATCCGACAGCAGCACCACCCCCGTCCAGGCCGTGGGCATCACCGACGTGGTGGCCGTGACGGGAGGCTCCATCCACTCGCTGGCCCTCAAGCAGGACGGCACCGTGTGGTCCTGGGGCACCAACATCCTCGGCCAGCTCGGCAATGGAACGTACGACAGCTCCTTCACGCCGGCGCAGGTGTCCGGGCTGGAGGATGTCCGGTTCATCACTGCCTCCTGGCACGCCTCGGCGGCGGTGCGCGGCGACGGCAGCGTGTGGGTGTGGGGAACCGTCGGCACGGAGTACTGGCCCAAGCTCGTGCCCCAGAAGGTCGAGGGGCTTCCGAAGATCCGCGCCGTGAGCATCAGCTGGATGTACGGCTATGCCCTCGCCGAGGATGGCTCCGTGTGGCAGTGGTTCGGCACCGAGCCGGGTGCGGCGCCCCCCGTGCGGCTGGAGGGGATTGCGAACGTGGTGTCGTTCGCGCACACGGATGGAGACACGCTCCACGCGGTGCGCGCGGATGGCACGGTCTGGAGCAAGGGCTCCAACGACTACGGGGTGCTCGGAGTGCCAGGGCTGGTCAAGGCCCAGGACTGGGTGCAGGTGCCCGGGCTGACGGACGCGGTGTCCCTGGCGATGAACTCCACGGATATGCGCGTGCTGGTGCTGCGCGCCAATGGCACCGCGGTGAGCTGGGGCCTCAACGCGAGCGGGTCTATCGGCGATGGCATCTCCACGGAGCACCCCACGCCCACGCCCGTGCTGATGCCCTGCCGGCTGCCCGCGGCCCCCTCGTATGAGGAGGCTCAGGGCAACGCGGTCCGCTGCCACGCGGCGCCGTAAGCGGGCGCGCTCCCGCGCACGCTGTGCCCCTGCCCTCTTTCCGGAGGGGGCAGGGGTTGTCCGCCACGGCCTGGCGCAGGACCCCTCACCCGCCATTCCCGGTCACTTCGTGCGACCAGAATTGTCAGCCCTGGCCCTGCCTCGCTGAGGAAAGTCCCCGGACTTCATGGGTATGGCGTGCCCCGGTTGGCTGGCATGCCCGCTGCTTAGGGTTCCACCCGGTCCCTCACACGCCTCCTGTGGCCCTCAACGAAGCCCGCTTCGTGCGGGAGGCGTGTGTCCCACGGGGACCCTCAACCCCTGATGAGGAGCCTCATGACACACACTCAACGATACACACCTCGCATGCCGTGGCTGACGGCGGCGGCGGCCGTCCTGTTGTGGAGCAGCGGAGCCCTCGCCACGCCCTCGCACGAGCCGAAGCCGCAGAGGAACATTCTCGTCACGACGCTGATGAACTCGATGGTCATCGGTGAAGGCGGCTCGCTCTGGGTCTGGGGCGGCAGCTCGGGAGAGACCGCGGGGACCTTGCCGGAGCTGGAGCTGGCCTCGGCCACGCCGGTGCGGATGCCGGGAATGAAGGACGCGGTAGCCATCTCCAGCCGCATGGGCCAGTTCTCCCTGGCGCTGATGAAGGACGGCACCGTGCAGGCCTGGGGCTACAACTTTCAGGGCCAGCTCGGCATCGGCACGGCGCAGGCGCCGCGCAGGCGCGTCCAGGTGCTGGGGCTGACGAACGTGGTGGCCGTCTCGGCTGGCTCCAACCACTCGCTGGCCGTGCGTGCGGACGGCACCGTGTGGGCCTGGGGCGCCAATAACTTCGGCCAACTGGGGGATGGGACGACGCTGCTCAGGTTCGCGCCCGTGAAGGTGCAGGGGCTGGAGGGCGTCGTCTCCGTGTCGGCGGGTGAGTCGTACTCGCTGGCGCTGCATGCGGACGGCACCGTCTCGGCCTGGGGGCGCAATGCGTTCGGCCAGCTCGGAGATGGGACGAAGCAGAACCGTACCCTTCCAGTGAAAGCCCTTGGGCTGACGAACGTGGTGGAGCTCGCGGCCGGGGAGCACTGCTCCCTGGTGCGCCGGGCAGACGGCACCGTGTGGGCCTGGGGCTACAGCGGCGTGGGCCTGTTGGGGGACAGTGGCCCCGACCGCCTCACCGCGGCCCCCGTGCCGGGACTCGAGGACGTGGAAGCGCTGTCCCTCCACTCCCTGCACGCGCTGGCGCTGAAGAAGAACGGCACCGTGTGGGCCTGGGGCTACAACACCTCGGGACAGCTGGGCGATGGGACGCAGGTCTCGCGGTCCACGCCCCAGCCGGTGCCAGGGCTGAACGGCGTGGCGGCGGTGGCCGCGGGCCTCCGTCACTCGCTGGTGCTGAAGAAGAACGGCACGCTGCTGGGTTGGGGAACCAATGGGGGCGGCCAGCTCGGCACCGGGACGGATCGCCGGCTCTCGCCTGTCCCGGTGGTGGGGCTGACGGGTGTGCAGGCGGTCGCCTCGGGCTATGGCCACGCTCTGGCGGTGCTGGGGGATGGCTCCCTCTGGAAGTGGGGAGATGCCGAGGGATGGGTGGTCCGGCCTGAGTACGCCACGCCCGCCCGCGTGGCGGGCCTGACGGGCATGGTGGGCGTGGGCGCCGGAGAGCGGCACGCGTTGGCGGTCCGCGCCGATGGCACCGTGTGGGGCTGGGGAGACAACTCCTTCGGCCAGTTGGGCACGGGTGGATCCGACAGCGGCTCCACGCCTGTCCAGGCCGCGGGCCTCACGGACGTGGTGGCCGTGGCCGGGGGCGCCACCCACTCGCTGGCCCTCAAGCAGGACGGCACCGTGTGGGCCTGGGGCGCCAACTTCTTCGGCCAGCTCGGGGATGGAACGTTTGACAACCACGCCACGCCGGTCCAGGTCCCAGGGCTCGATGATGTCCGGTTCATCGCCGCCTCCTGGTACACCTCGGTGGCGGTGCGTGGCGATGGCACCGTGTGGTCCTGGGGCACCAACGGCCTGGACTACGAGCTGACCCTCGCGCCCCGGCAGGTCGAGGGGCTCGCGAACATCCGCGCCGTGGACGTGAGCTGGGTGAGCGCCTATGCCATCGGCGTGGATGGCACCCTCTGGCAGTGGTTCGGCTACGGCGCCGGCTCGATGCCCCCTACCCAGGTGGAGGGGATGACGAACGTGGTGTCGTTCGGACACACCATGGGAGACTCACTCCACGCGGTGCGCGCGGATGGCACGGTCTGGAGCAAGGGCTTCAACGACTACGGAGTGCTCGGAGTGCCGGGGCTGGTCCGGGCCCAGGACTGGGTGCAGGTGCCCGGGCTGACGGGCGTGGTGTCCCTGGCGATGAACTCCATGGAGCCGCGAGTGCTGGCACTGCGCGCCAATGGCACCGCGGTGAGCTGGGGCGCTAACGCGAGCGGGTCTATCGGCGACGGCATCTCCACGGAGCACCTCACGCCCACGCCCGTGCTGATGCCCTGCCGGTTGCCCGCGGTCCCCTCCTATGAGGAGGCTCAGGGCGAAGCGGGCCGCTGCCACGCGGCGCCGTAAGCGGGCGGGTTCTTCGCACGCTGTGCCCCTGCCCTCTCCCGAGGGGGCGGGGGTGGTCCGCGGGAACCCTCACCCCGTCCCTCTCCCGGGGGGAGAGGGGAAATTCACCGCTCAGCGCTTCACGGCTTCCAGGCGCTTCTGCGTCAGCTTCAGGTACGTCGGATCCAGATCGATGCCCGTGTAGCGCCGCCCCAGCTTCAGCGCCGCCACGCCCGTCGTCCCGCTGCCGTTGAACGGATCCAGAATCGCCGCGTCCTCCGCCGTGCTCGCCTCGATGATGCGCTCCAGCAGCGCCACCGGCTTCTGCGTGGGGTGGCTGCCGAAGGCCTTCTCCTCACGGCGCGGCGCGATCTGCGTCCACATGCGCCCTGCCCCGTCCGCCGACAGCTCCTCCTCGCCCGTGCGCGGCAGGTTCCACACGTCGCGCATCTGCTTGCCGCCGTTCTCCGACTTCATCCGCGCGTAGTTGAACGTGTGCTGCAGCGTCTTCGCCGGCTTGGGCGACGCCCAGATGAGCAGCTCGGTGGAGTGCGTGAAGTAACGGCACGACAGGTTCGGGCTCGCGTTCGGCTTGTACCAGGTCACCGTGTTGAGCAGCTTGAAGCCCAGCTTCTGCATCGCGAAGCCCACGTTGAAAATCACGTGCTGCGTGCCGCTCACCCACAGCGTGCCCGTCGGCTTGAGCACCCGCTGGCAGGCCTTCAGCCACTCGGTGGTGAACGCGTGGTCCTCCTCCACCCCGCGCGACACGTCCCACGCGCCCTTCTGCACCGAGGCCCGCTTGCCGCTCTTGCACGTGAAGCCGCCGTTGGACAGGAAGTACGGCGGATCGGCGAAGACCAGATCGAACTGCTGCTCGGGGAACTGGTTCAACAGCTCCACGCTGTTGCCCTGATAGAGCTGGTAGTCCTTCGTCTTCGCGAAGAGGCTCTCGCTCAGGGACCGATCGGCAATCTTCAGCGCTGTGGCTTCCGCGGACATCTCGCCTCCGTCTGGAACTTCGTTGACGCGGCGGAGAGTGCAGTCGCTTGTGTGCTACGTCTAATTTCTGATCTGTAGCGCAGCAAAACTTGACCGCTGAAAACGCATCGAGCAGGGCGGGAGCGCTTCTGAGAAGAAGCCCTCCGTCACCCTGCTCGACGGCTACAGCTCAGCGATGAAGCGGGGGCGGGCTTTAAGCCTTCGCCTCGCCCTTCTTGCCCTTCTTGCCCTCGGCGGGAGCCGCCGCGGCGGGGACTTCGCTGCCGGCCACGGCACCCGTCTCCTTGGCGCCCGTGTTGGCGGCGTACTTCTTGCGGAACCGGTCGATGCGGCCCGCGGTGTCGACGAGCTTGTACTTGCCGGTGAAGAAGGGGTGGCAGTTGGAGCAGATTTCCACGCTGAACGAGCCGCGCGTGGACTTCGTCTCGACGACGTTGCCGCAGGCGCAGGTAACGCGCGAGGGCGGATAGGTCGGGTGAATCTCGGGCTTCATGGTGACGACTCCTGGTCGCTTTGCCCCCACCCCTCATGGGTGGGAGGTCCAGCGGTTGAGGTGGCCGGCGCTTATAACGGCGCGCCGGGTGTTACACAAGACCGCCTGAGTCCTCAGGGGTTCTCAGTGGTTATGGCCATCGTGACTGTCGTGCCCCGCGCCAGGCGGCTCGACGGCCTCCACCAGCTTCTGAACCCCCGGATCAGACGGAACGTCTGCTCCCAGTGACGTGTACGACAATTGATGCGTGCGGGCCACGCCCGTTCCGCTCGTCTTCAGATTCTTCTGCACGGACGCCCGCTGTGCCTCCAGAGAGGCGATCGACTCCTCCAGCGCCCGCTTCGAGGTGTCGTCCTTCGTCGCGGCCAGCCGCTCCTTGGCCCGGGTCAGGTTGGCGTCGAGGATCTTCAGCCGCTCCTGGTCCCGGTTCGCCACGGACAGGTCCACGAAGGGCCCCGGCCCGTTGAGCGTCAGCTCCAGGCGCGCCAGCTGGCGCCCGCGCTCTCCCGGGGGAATGAGCGTGGCCAGACCGTCCCGGGTGGCCATGCCCGGACCGCGCCCATCGTGCGACTGCACCACGAAGTCCACGCCCTCGCCCTTCTGAGCCAACTGCTGGGCCAGGGTGAACGGCACCGCGGCGAGCACCACCACCAGGTCCACCTTGTCCTTCTGGCGCAGGCGCTTGGCCTCGGCCACCATGGCGGCCAGCGCCGGCTGGCCGGTGGACTCGGGCAGGGCTCCCTCGGGGGAGACTCCCACCACGCCCACCTTCAGCTCCCCGGCGGTGAGCACCGTGGAGGCGGGGAAGATGGGCTTGCCCGCCTTGTCCACCAGGTTGGCGGACAGCAGCTTCATCGTCTTGCCGCCCTTGCCGTACTTGCGCAGGAACTCCACCCCGCGTGACAAGTCTCTCGCACCCACGGCCATGGCCGAGGTGCCCAGCGCGTCCATCTGCGCCAGGAGCAGCTTCGCCCGCGCCTCCTCCGAGGGCTCCCCGGTGACCATGGGGTGCTTGAAGAGCGCATTGCCCGCATCCAGCACGAGCACCGGCGCGCCCTTCTCGCGCTCCTTGGAGATGATCGTCTTTCGTCTGGCCAGACCGCCAGACGGGTTGTGGCGTCAACCACAGGGGGCGATTTCGCCCCCATTGTCTCCGGTGAAGAGCAGCACCACTTTCTTCGGCGCCGCGCCGGCCACGAACGGGACCAGCAGCAGCGCCAGGGCGGCGAGCGCCAGGGCACGGGTTTTCATTTGCTTCCCTTCTTGGGAGCCGGGGCGGGCGCCGCCGGCTTCTTCTTGGCCTTATCCAGTTCCGCCAGCCGCGTCTTCGCGGTCTTCGCCGCGTCTGACTTGGGGTGGCTCTTGACGAGCTCCTCCAGCGCCAGCCGCGACTCCTCCTTCATCTTCAGCTTGGTGAAGCAGTCCGACGAGCGCAGGTAGGCCTCCGGCGCCGACGGCGTCTTGGCGAAGTCCTGAATCACCTTGCCGTACTCGAAGAGCGCCTCGCGGCACTTGTCCTCGGCGAAGTACGTCTCGCCCATGCCGAAGTGCGCCTCGCCCATCAGCGGGTCCTTGGCCCACTTCTTCATGAACTCGCTGTAGAGCTGGCGCGCCAGCGGCAGCTCGTTGGCCTTCGCCTTCTGCTGGGCGAACGCCAGGAACTCCTTCTTGTCCGTGGGACGCTGCAGGGACTCGGCCTGCTTCTTCGCCTCGGCCTCCTTCAGCGCGTCCACGCCCTGCTGCGCCAGCTGCTTCTTCTCGGCGTCCTGGGTGAGCCGGCCCAGCGCCGCCTCCAGCTCGTTGATCTTGTAGAGGTAGGTTTCGATCTGGCCGCGAAGCTGGGCCATGTCCTCCATCGTCTTCTGGAGCTGGATGCCAATGTCCGCGTCATTGCGCCGGGCGGCCTTGTCCAGGCTGTCCAGCGCCTCGGTGACCTGGGCCACCTTCTCGTCGATGCGCGGCAGCGTGGCGTCCAACTGGCCACGTGCCTGCTTGAGGTCCTCGGTGAGCCGGGTGTTGTCGGCGGTGAGCCGATCCACCTTGGCCTCGAGCGCGAGGCCTCGATCCCGGGGGTAGAAACAGCCTGGCAGGGCCAGCACGGCGGCCAGCAGGGCGAGCCTTCTCATAGGGAGGCGCATCTTACGGAGAAAACCCTCGCGCGTCCGATCCTTCTCACAAGGCTCTGTTGGCTGCTACCCCCTCAGCGGGCCCGGCCGCCGCCCTCCATGCGCTCCACGGCCCGGGCACACGCCACCGCGAGGCGGGCGTGGTTGAGAAAAAACGGGGTGTGGCGGGCCCGGCCCTCCTCCAGGGAGCGCAGCGCCTTGCGGTACTCGGCCAGGGCCTCGGCAGTGGCCTCGCGCAGCTCCAGCATCATCGCCAGCAGGTAGCGCGCGGCGGCCAGCTCCGGGTCCAGGGCCAGGCAACGCCGCAGGTAGTCCTCGGTCTGCGCGTCGCCCTCCCCCGCTCCGTCCAGCACCAGGGCGAACAGGCTGTCGGCCTCGGCATGCGCGGGATCCACCGCGTGGTTCAGCGACGGGCCATGAACGGGCGTTGCCCCGACAGCAGGGAACCGGCCGGAGTCCCGGAGCAGCTCGCCAGGGCCCGAGAGCGTGGAAGCGGACACCGAGGGGAAGCGTCCCGAGTCCCGCGGTGGTACCGAAGAAGGGACGGCGGCGAAGCGCCCCGACTCCCGCTGCGGCACCGGGGGTGGCACGGCGGCGAAGCGTCCCGAGTCCCGCTGAGGCCCCGAGGGAGAGACGGCGGCGAAGCGTCCCGAGTCCCGCTGCGGCGTGGAGGAAGGCACGGTGGGGAAACGCCCCGAGTCCCGCCGCCCCTCGGAGCCCAGGCCCGAGCCCGGAAGGCCCGGGTCACGGGGCCAGTCAGCCCCCGGCAACGGAGGCCCGGGCGGAGCCGTGCTTCCCTCCCGCGGA
>DASVVJ010001295.1:0-4879 GCA_036389955.1 Myxococcaceae bacterium | reverse complement strand
GTTGCCGCCCGCGTGCGTCACCACGGCCAGCTGAGGGTTGAAGCCCTCGACGTGCTCGGCCTCCTTCTTCAGGTAGCTCTCGGGGATGAGCAGCGGGAAGTAGGCGTTCTTGTGGCCTAAGTCCTTGAACATCTTGTCCAGCACGCGCTGCATGTTCTCCCACAGCGCGTAGCCGTTGGGCCGGATGACCATGCAGCCCTTCACGTCCGAGTAGTCGGCCAGCTTCGCCTTCAGGACGAGATCGACATACCACTCGGAAAAGCCCTTCTCGCGGGGCAGGAGCTTCTCGGCCATATGCGGCAACCCTCTTGGGAGTGAAAGAGGACGGTTGCCTACGCCGGGGGCAGACGGAAATCAACGGGCACGACGCGGGAGCTTCACTCGTGGACGCAGAGGAGCTTCCCGCCGGCACCCGCCAGCCCTGCCCCCGCTCCCACGCAGGGGAGGGGGGCGGGCGGTACCACCGCGCTCAGAAGCCTTCGGGAGGCGGCGTGCTCGGCGGCTCGGCCATGCGGCCCGGCTCGATGGAGTGCAGCAGGCCACCGCGGATGAGGAAGTGCCGCTCCCCCAGCCGCTTGACGCAGGCCTCGTCCTGGATGGCCTGGTAGACCTCGACGTACAGGGTGTTCGGCCCCGGGGGGACGAACAGCCGCCGCTCGGCGCAGCCGTCGAACAGCTTCATCACCTCGTCACGGTCCATGCCCACCTTGAACTCGGGGCGCTCGCCGTTGTCCACCCGGGGCGCGGGGGGCGCCTCGGGCTCCACGGCGGCCTCGGCGGCAGGCGCCTCGGCTTCGGCCTCTTGAGCCGGCTCCGGAGCCTCGGCCGGCTCCGCCGCGGGCTGCGCGGGCTTCGGGGCCGGGGCCGGGGCCGGGTCCTTGGTGCAGGCCCCCCACAGCAGCGCCCCGGCGAGCGCTGCTACCCTCCAGGCCGTCATCAGTCGCATGCCGTCTGGATCCCTTCGTGGCGGCAGTCGTGGCCGCGGCGGTCCAACTCGATCTGGTAGAGCGACTTGACCGCATCACTGGTGGAACGCACGCCAATGGTGAACGGCCCGCCACCGTTGGGACCGCCGCCACCGTTGGGGTTGCTGGTGCCGGCGCCCAGGATGGTGACGCCGCGAGACAGCGCGCCGCCCGCCAGCGTCAGCTGCGCCACCGGCTCGGGCGTGGAGGCCACGGTGGTGAACTCCACGTAGCGATTCCAGTTGTTGGCCGAGACGAGGAAGCCCTGGGCGCAGTTGGCCCGGCCCGTGGCGAAGTGGGACTGGTACAGGCGAGCGATGTTGGTGCCCGCCGTCGGGCACACCACGCCCGAGGTGCCAGCGGGCTCGAACGAGCCCCAGATCATGCAGCCGTTGACCAGGGTGCCGTTGTTGCCGGTGCGCTCGTCGTTCTCCGCGTACTCCAGGTACCAGCCCGGGCCGTTGGCCGGAGCCTCCACGGCCGTGTTGGACACCAGGCCGTTACTGTCGAAGTTGGTCACGTTCACCAGGTCGCTGTCCGTGAGCATCCCCGACTCGTAGGTATTGGCCTCGGCGTTGTCATTGAACATGCGCCCAGAGCCATAGCCATAGGTCCACACGCCGTAGAAACGGCGGGGGAAGGGCTTGTTGGCCACCTCGGACTTGATGGACACCCAGGTGTTGGCCGTCTCGCGGCAGCTCCACGTGGCGCCCGTGCCATCGCAGGTGTACTGGATGGAACCGTCGTTGGTGTTGGTGCAGGCGCCGGCCGGGTTGTTGGCCCAGGTGAGCGTCACCTGGCTGCTGCCGCACGAGTTGTTGGTGTTGTTGGTCAGCACCGCCTGGCCGTCGGTGTAGGACTTGTTGTTGTAGTTGGCACTGGAGGTCCACAGCGAGGAGCCTCCGCGCGTCACCGTCACCTGGGTGTCCACCTCGCAGCCCTGAATGGCGCAGGCCTGCTTGTTGGACAGACGGCACACGCTGCCCTTGTCCAGCAGGTTCTCCCTGTCACCGGTGCCCGCGTACGTGCGCAGCCGTCCATCCTCCGGCTGGATGGTGTTGGTGGTCATGAAGCTGAAGGGCGCGCGCAGCGTGTTGGCCGTGCCCAGGCCCGTGGCGTCCTCCACCTGGAAGGAACGCGCGGCGACCCAGTTGGTGATGCGGCCGGTGCCAGCGTCCCACTCACCGGGGTTCCACATGCGAAGCGTCCACAGCTGGCCGCCGTAGTCGCCCACCGTGGCGCTGTCGAACAGCAGGTCCCCGTCACGCTTCGCGCTGCCCTGGCCAATGTCCAACATCGAGAGGCCGGCGCCGATGGGGTACTTCAGGTGCTCCGAGCGGGGCTGCCCATCGCCATGGAAGAAGCTCCACATCGTGTGGCCGGTGTGCAGGTCCACCACCGCCATGCCGCGGCCACGGCTCATGTTCAGGTCATAACCGCCGTTGAGGGCCACCACCCAGCGCTCGCGCGCTTGCACGCCATTGACCGTCCACGGCGTTTCCGCGCCGCCGCCGCCGCCACCCACCAGCGCGCGCAGCTGGTTGTCGGCGCCCTCGGTGAGCGCCACCGGGCCAATGGGGGGCGGGCGCGGAGAGAAGTTGCTGAAGCTCTCGCCCACCTGCAGCGCCAGCGGGTCGCACGGCTGCGGCCACATCCACAGGAAGTCTCCTGCCTGGTTGGGCCTCACGATGTTGACCGGGTTGTCCATGTTCTGGCCCAGCAGACGGGTCAGGTCCAGCGCGAAGCGGTGCACGCCGCCACGGCCCGTGCCCACCACGGCCACGGTGCGGTACTCCTGCCACTGCTTCTTGCCGTCCGCGGCGGCGCCGCCGGAGCCGTCAATCCACACATCGCGCACCATGGGCGTGCCATCCACGAAGTAGGCGTGCTTGCCGACATTGGGGCGCAGCTTGGGCAGCATGTCCGGAGGAATGAAGGCCCACAGCTCGGTGCCGTTGCCCTCGTCGTACTCGGCCATGTTCGTCACATTGTCGAAGCCCGTCTTCTTGCCGTTGTGGAACGCGTGCAGCATGCCCCCGTTGGAGCCCACCAGAACGATCTTGTCGCGGCCACCCTTCTCGTACACGTAACGGTCGTACGCGTCCGTGCCCGCTATGGGCGTCGTGCCCACCTCGCGCTTGGTGAAGCCGTTGAAGAGCGTCTCCATGCACTGGTTGGAGAAGGCGCAGAAGATCTTCGGCATCGGCGGCTCCACGCTGATGGGCGAGGAGTGGAAGATGTCGTGCAGCATGAACGCCCGGTCGAAGCCGCGCCTGGCCGGGTCCGGGTTGAGCGAGTCGGCGCCGCGGTACCAGCGGATGACCAGGCGGGCGCACGCGTCCGGCGTCATGCTGGTCTGGCCCAGCATGTTCGCCAGATCATTGCAGGCCTGGGGGTTGTCGCTGATGCCCATGGCGTCGCGCAGCGTGGCCAGGTTGGCCTCGTTGAACTCGATGGGCGTGTCGCGGCTGTCGATCTTCTTATCGTTGTTGCTGTCCAGGATCGTGTAGATGCGGCGCTGCTGCCAGAAGATGGTGTTGCCCGTCGAGGACTTCATCTTGTTGCCGGCTTCCCAGAAGGGCGTGGCCGGGGTGTTGGGCGCCGTCAGCAGCACGAAGTCGCCATCCGAGTTCTCGGTGACGGCCTTGCCGTTCTTGTCGATCAGGTGCGTGTCCTCGCAGTCGCCGTCGTTGTTGAGGTCACCACTGCCGTTAGCGGTGCAGCCCAGCACCTTCTCGGGTCCCAGGTTGAAGCGGTACAGGAAGCCCTGCCAGGGAGCCGACCGGGTGCGCGAGGGCTTGAAGCGCGGAATGAGCGTGGCACCCGCCTCGCGCACCTGCACCGAGCTGGCCGCCGCGCTGGAGAACGAGGTGGAACGCGTCACCACCACGTTGATGATCTCCAAGAGCGCGTTCTTCAGGCCCTGGGCGTTGTCGGCCGAGTAGTACAGGCCATTGCCCACCTGAGCGGTGTTGCGCAGCAGGTTGCTGTTGATGCCGAAGCCCACCGTGTACGTGCTCACCGTCTGCTTGCCATCGGTGTTGAGGTCGCCCACCACCGCCGGCGTGTTGTGCTGCAGGTCGTGGTTGGCCAGCAGTTTGGCCACGTCATCCAGCATGTAGTTGGGGTTGTCGTCGGCGGGGTCGGCCGGGCTCAGTCCCTTGTCGCGCAGGAGGATGGAGCCAGGGCCGCACGGCAGGGTGTCCGGGCAGTACACGGAGCCACCGTTGAGCGTGCGCAGCTTGCTCACCACCGTGTCGTCCAGGCTGTCGCTGGTGGGCTCACCGTCCGTGATGATGATGACCGAGGACGTCTGGCAGCCCCAGCACACGCTGCGGTTCTGCGAGTTGAGCGAGCCGTTCTCGAAAGCGTTCGGGTAGTTGTAGCCCGTGCCGAAGCCGAACTGGGACTCGTACACGTCGCGGCCCGAGGTGAAGTAGTAGCCCACGTTGAGCAGCGAGCGCGCCAGCGGCGTACCCGTGGTGAACGTCAGCCCGTTGATGCTGTTGATGTAGCTGGCGCGGTTGTTATCGAACGCGCTCGAGTCGGCGATGATCTGATCGCACGAGGGGTTCTGCTTCCGGCCCATCGCGGTGTTGTTGCCCGTGTTCAAGAAGTAGCTGTAGCCGGCGCGCACGCGGCGCAGCTCCTTGATGACCTGCTTGATCACCGCGCGCGCGGTGACGTACTTGGGCGGGTTGAAGTTGAGGAAGCGGCCCGTGAAAATGAAGTTGGGGTTGGTCAAGTCGCCGCTGTTGACGGCCTCGGCCTCAGGCAGCTTGTAGTAACCCTTGTCGGTCAGGCACTGGAGGCACTGGTCGTAGTCGGCCGTGCGGTCGGTGTCCCAGTCCGGCACCTGCGACTGGCAGGCCTCCTGCTTGGTGGTCCACTGCGGCTCCGGGTCGCTCAGGTCG
>DASVVJ010001294.1:0-3629 GCA_036389955.1 Myxococcaceae bacterium | reverse complement strand
GGGTTGCCCGTGGAGCCCGAGGTGAACTGGAGGAAGGCCAGGTCGCTGGCCTTGGGGAAGCGGGGCCGCCAGCTGTCCGGATCGCCCTGGAGGAGCTCTTCCACTGGCAGCCAGCTCATGCCGCTGGCCTGGCGCAGGGCGGCTGGCAGCGTCTCGATCGTCTTGGCGTCCGCCAGCGCGAAGCGTGCCGTCACGCGCCTGGCGATCGCGAACATGCGCTCGAACTCGGGTGCCCGGCGGGGCTGCACGGCTGGCACGGGGATGGCCCCCGCATAGAGGCAGGCCAGGAAACCGGAGATGAACTCGAGCCCGGGGCGAACCAGCAACATCACCCGTTCACCGGTGGCCCCCATCTCCTGCAGGGCCGCGGCTCCCGCACGCGCCAGCCGATCCAGCTCCCCCGTGCTCAGGGTGCGGGACTGCTCTTCACCGTCTATCAACCAGGTGAACTGCGGCCGGCTGGGCGCGCGCTCCACATGGGCGCACATTGCGTCGACGAGGGTGCTCATGGATACCCCAGGGACTGGCTCTCTGCGGAATGTGACCTGAGAGACAGATGGGTATCACAAGTAAATCATTAAAATAAAGTTATAATGGAAATGCAAGCATTGTTTGGAAAAAAGGAAATCTCCCAAGTAGGGAGAACCGATCGGGGCCAGGTGATGCCAGAGGTTCAGAGGAGGTAGCGCAAGTCCAGGAAGATCCCCTGGTTGGCCCGGAAGTAGCCGCTGTAGGAGAAGCTCTCGCCCGTCATGATGACCGCTCCGGCTCTGAAGGAGAGGTGCTCCCGCTTCCAGTGCACCCCCACACGGCCGTTCACGCCGAAGGGGATGAGCCCCACACCGCCCTGGCCCTCGACAGAGAGCTCCTCCGTCAGCCCCCAGCGTAGGGAGAGGGCTGAGCCCAGGGTATCGCGCTCGTACCAGAGCAACGGTGGGGGGGCGCCGTCGCGCGGGAGGACCCGCCCGTAGGAGAAGGCCAGATCGATGACCTGATCGAACTCGTGCTGGTACTCGACGCCGATCAAAGCCGTGGCCCAGGGGTGGACGGCGGTGGTGAGGGCCTGGGTGATGAACACCTTCCGGGACTCGAACGCTGCCTCGCCGTAGACGATGAGGGGGCCGGCCTCGCCCACCAGGGAGAGGCCAACGTGGTGGCGCCGCTGGTAGGCGACGGAGACCGTCTCGGAAAAGCGGGTGAAGGCCAACGCCCGCGCAATGGGATCATCGAGGAGCGCGGGATCGAGCAGGGCTGCCAGCTGCTCCGAGCCCACGCTCCAGCGGGGGGTGTAGTCGAGCCCCTGGTGGTAGTAGTGCGTCACCTCCACGCCACCCAGCCGCCAGGCGAACCGGAGGCCTGCCGCGGCCTGGGAGAGCCCGGCGCTCACGCCCCGATCCCCGGAGAACAGGGCGCTGCCCGCGGGGGACTCGCCCACCTGCTGAAGGACCGCACGGTATGCGGCGGGCGCGGAGTCTTGCACGAGCGCCCAGTTGGTCCCGTAGAACTCGAAGCTGTGCGGCTGGAAGAAGGGCACCACGACGAGCTGCAGGGAGTTCTCGCCCAGCGAGATGTCCGCGCGTACCGCGAGCCCCGGCTTGTAGCGGAGCTCCTCGGGGACCAGCAGGGGATCGCGCAGATCCTGGGGATTGACGACGTCGTTGAGGGCGAGGATCTCGTTGCGGCCCCAGGCGATCCGCTGCTGCCCGACGGTCAGATCCAGCGGGGGCTTGTAGATGCCGACGTAGAGCTCTTGCAGGCGTGGCTCGAGCTGGTAGCGCCACGCCTGACCGGCCTGCTGGCCAGGCTGCTCCTCTGGCAGGTCACGCCAGCGGAGGCGGTGCTCCAGGGCGCCCGAGGCGACGAAGGACAGCCCATCGCCGCGCCGGTGGTGGAAGCGCAGGTAGAGCATCGACCGGTTGGCCAACGCATCGTGCGGAGTGCGCGGATCCAGCGGGTCCTGGGTGGGCGCACTTCGAGGGAAGTCGTAGGAGAGGGCGGCCCGCGCCCAGCCGAGGAGCTCGGTGGAGGACTCGCTCACCGCGGTGTCTTCGGCCGCGGGCTCTTGCCCGAGGACACTGTCCGAGGGCAAGGCCTCCTCGGGCTGCTGCCCGGCCTCCTGGTCCCCGCGCGCGTGCAGGGGGAGGAGGGCGAGGGCCAGGGCCAGCAGCCCGCCGCTGGGGCGCGCACGCCCTCTCCGGGATGACGATCTTCGGGATGAGTCCATACCCTGCCGCCTCACGCGAACCGGTGGCTACTGACGCTCCAGGTTGCGGGAGTTGAAGATATCGTCCGGGATGTCCTTGCGCGGCACGATCTGCTCGAGCACCAGCGTCGTCGTCCGCTGTCCGGTGTGGTTCTCCATCCGGGCTCGGGTGATGAACCAGCGCCCCTGGATCTGCTTGCTCTCGTCGACGGTGAGCGTCTTGGTGTGGGCGCCCTTGAGATCGTACATGAGGGACTTCAGGACCATGTGGTTGTCCTTGCGCGCCCAGAGCTCGAGCCGTGAGTACTGCGCGTCGTCATTCTTGGGCTTCACGCTCAGGCGGTAGCAGGGCACCTCCCCCACCTTCTCGTCGGGGAGGGTGGTGGCCTCCGCGAACCGGAGTTCGCGCCGGTCCAGATCGGCGAACGAGAAGTCCGTGGTCATGAACGCGCCCGCGCGCAGCTTGCCGGAGACACGCCGGATGCGCTTGAACTCGGGGAGATAGATGTAGCGCTCGTCATCCGTGTCGCGCTTCTGGATCTGCAGGAACTTGATCCCGTTCAGATCGGGCGGCGCCAGGAAGCGCACGAAGCTCTTGGTCAGGGTGCCGTCGTGGTAGCGCGACTGTGCGGAGAAGCGCACCACGCGCGAGTTCCCATCCTTCTCGCGGATGGTCGCCTGGGCCTTGATCTCGGCGTCAGCCAGTCCCCAGGTGTCCGAGGCGACGATCTGGGTCAAGATGGCGCTGCCGTTGCCGGTGATGTCATCCGCGCTCGCACGGGAGCTCACCAGAAGCACCGCCAGGCCCAGCATCGTGAGGGGGAGATGAACGCGCCGCATGCCGTGTCCTCCAGTCATTGCTTGTTGGCCTCCTTCCGATCATTCACAGCCGCTTCCTCGGGCTCAGCGGCAGGGCCCGGCCCGGGAAGCACGTGGGCCGGTGCTGCCAGGCCTTGCGCGTGCCCTGGGAGCCGCGTGCGCTTGAACAGCGGCTCGCCGATGGCCATGAGGATCGTTGGCCCGAAGACGAACTCCATGGCCGCGCCGAGCAGAATGGTGAAGGCGATGAGCAGGCCAAACTTGGTGAGGCTGGCCACGGTGGAAAAGGCGTAGGTCGCGAAGCCGCACGCCAGGGCGGCGGAGAGGTAGAAGATGCCCTGCCCCGCGGAGGAGGAGGCGCCCATGATGGCCTCCCGCAGATCGCCGTGATCCAGGTAGCGGCGCTGAATGTCGCGCACGAAGTGGATGGAGTCGTCGTCCAGGATGCCGAGCGCGAAGCTGGCGATGAGGATGGTGTAGGGATCGAGCCAGATCCCCGCGAAGCCCATGAGCCCCAGGGTGCCGAGCACCGCCGAGGCGTTGAGCGCGGCCACCAGCAGCCCGAGGAGGATGGAGCGGAAGACGGCGATCATGACCAGGACCACGG
>DASVVJ010001293.1:0-7738 GCA_036389955.1 Myxococcaceae bacterium | reverse complement strand
ACCCCCGCTCCCACCACGGCCCGCACCCGGTTCGGCTCGTCAGCGGCCAGGGCCCCGGGCGCGGCCAGGGCCGCCCACAGCCACAGCAGCACCGCCGCAGGCCACCGTGAAGACTGCCTCGCTCCCGGGCTCCTCATGCGGCGCATGCCTCACCCCTTCTCTCAAGGAGGAGACGAGGTTAGAGGCCCGCCCTGGGCCAGAGGAGGAGGCGCCAGGGGGTGTCCGCTCTTGGCCTTCGGCTACCCGGCGGGGGCGGCTCCCGCGCCACGCCGTCACCTGGGCGCTGACGACACCCCTGCTCCCTGCCAAAACACGGCCCTCCCCCCATCTCCGGGAGAGGGCCGTCACGTCACTCATTCACCCGGGCTCACGCCTGGGGCATCAGTTGCTCCAGCAGCGGCGCCTTGGGCACCGGGGGCAACTCGCCCGTGAGAACCTCGATGAGCCGGTTCACCTGCTCCAGCGGAATGCCCTTGAAGTCCACCACCGCCTTGCCCTTGAGGTTGCGCACCTGCACCTCGATGCTCGTCACCTTGGGCAACAGGGCCTTGAGCGCCGCCTGGTACTGCTCACCCCGCTCCACCGCTCCCGGGGGCAGCGGCTTGCTGGTGCCCGGCTTGCGCTTGCCCTGAATCGCCCTGCGCATCTCCTCCACGCTGCACTGCGAGAAGGGCTTGGCGGCCACCTGGCCGTTGTCTGCTGGCACCTCGATGACGGTGTTGCCCGGCTCTTCCCGGTCGGCCTCCAGGTCCGCCGCCTTCTCGTACCTCAGCAGCAGGAACAGGCACGTGACGCCGAAGCGCCGGGCCACCTCCTCGCTGAAGGCCTCGGCCACCGCCCCGTACATCGTCAGCGCCGTCTGGGACAAGTCCACCAGATGCTTGCTGACCCACTCCAGGGCGCTCTTGTAGCCGGCCTGCTCAGCCAGCTTCTTCTTCACCACGTGGTTGTACACCTGCCCCATGTGGTGATGGTTGATGCTCTCCTGGGCCATCATCCCTAGAAAGGCCACGCGCGCCTGCTCCAGCGTCATGTCCTCGGGCACCACGGACTTCACCACCAGCTTCTCTTCCTGTCTCTTCACGTCTTGGCTCTTGAACAGCGTGAACATGTGAGGCTCCCCCTGTGAGGTGAGTTGAGTGCTACCGCCGCTTGCCACCGCGGCGATGCATGCCTAGAGCACGGCCCGTGCCAACGCGGGGTGGCCTGAAAAAACAGACACTTGCGCTCGGGGGCGTTCGTGAGGAGTCCGGCAGTCCGGACGACTTGTCCGGCAGTCCGGACGATCGGCTCACACCGTAGCCAGAGCACGGTGCTAACCCACGGGATTGATGAGCGTTTGCGCCAGCCGCCTGGCGCGAGCACCGTCGGGATATCCGGACACCGGAGCCTGGGACGCTGGCTGTCACTGTGAACCGGTTCACATGAACCGCCAGCGGCTGTCACTGTGAACCGGTTCACAGTGAACGCCAGGGCCCGGGGTCAAGTGCCTCCCGTTTCAACAGGGGGGGACATATGCCAGGGTTGGTGTTCTATCGCCGCGGTGAGGAGGTGCTCCGGGTCACACTCGAGCACCACCGCCGCCTGGTGCTCGGCCAGGGCGAGCGCTGTGACGTCGTCATTCCCGATCCACACGGGCACTGGGAGCGCCAGACGATCGAAGAAGCCTTGCGCCGCTGCAACCACCACAGAGGCCGTGCGGCCCAGTTGCTGGGGCTATCGCGCTCCTCGTTCTTCGAACGCCTCAAGGCCTGGGGGGACGGCCACGAGGGCGAATAGGCGCGCGAGTGACGAGTGGGTGGCGCGGCTCACTAGTAGTTCCGGAGATCGTCTTCGTCGAGAGCAGGCCGCTTCTTCTTCTCTTCCTCGCGCTTGCGCCGCTCCTCCTCTTCGCGCTTGCGCCGCTCCTCCTGTTCCTTCTTGAGGCGCGCTTCCTCCTCGCGCTTGCGCCGCTCCTCCGCCTCGGCCTTGGCGGCTTCCTCCCGGGCGCGCTTCTCGTCCGCGCGGCTGCTGGCGGGAGGCTTGGCCTGGGGCGCGGGCGCCGGTACGGCGGGCGCGAGCGCGGGCGTGGGCTCGGGCTGGGGCGTGGGCTCGGGAGCCCGGGCTGGGACGCGGCTGGGCTCGGACTGCTTCTTCGCGCCGCCCTTGCCGCTCAGGAACGCCAGCCAGGTGCCCGCTCCCGCCGAGGCGAGCCCCGCCAGGATGCCCACGTCGGCGATGAGCGCGAACGTCTTGCCATCCGAGCGAAGCTGCTCCGCCCGGGGGCTGTTCTGAGGCGCCTTCTTGAAGTCATCCGCCTTCGAGGAGGCCTCCAGGCCGAAGTAGACCCCTCCGGCCACGAGCGCCACACCGGTGGCCATCAGCACGTATCCCGCCGTCCGCCGGCCCGGGCTCGGCCCCGTGGCGGAGAAGTGGGTCACCGGCCCACCGGCGCGGGGCGCATCCGTCTCCAGCACCTGCCCCAGGAGCGATCGGATCGCCGGATCCATCGCCTCGCCCGAGGACGGCACCGGGCCTGTCGCGTAGCCCGCGTTGTGCCCATCCGACACCTCCAGCCGGAGCGCGATGGCATCCCGCGCCCCTGCTCCCGGCGAGGCGCGCACCAGCAGCGCCAGCACCTGCTGTGTCCCCGTCAGGGCGCCCAGCTCGCGGAGCGCCTTGTCCCGCTCTTCTCCCTCGGGCTTGTCCGCGATGCGATCGATCAGCTCCTGCCAGCGTTTCGCGGACGGCACCGGCTTGAGGGTGAGCTCCACCTTGTCCTTGTCGCCACTCACCCGCTCCTGGGCCAGCGCATAGCCCGGCGCGATGGCGGTGACGTAGTGGTCCGCTCGCGAGAGATCCGAGAGCTTGAGCGGCGAGGTGCCCTCGAACTGTCCATCGAGGAAGATCTGCGCGCTCACCTTGCCGGTGCTCACCTCGAGCGTCTTGTCCTCCTCGGCGAGCACTGCCTTGCGCGTCTTCTCCACCAGCGCGAGCTGATCCGGCGGGAAGTAGTTGGGAGAGAACTCGGCCCGGGGGTTGCGCGCCAGCACGTCCTTCATCTGCTGCGCGGCTTCCTTGTTGTCACCGTTGGCCACGTACGAGGCGATCTTCATCACCCGCGCGCGGCTCATGTCCGCGAAGTGCCGGGTCAGATCACTGTCTTCGTACGTCTTCGCCGCCGCGTCGAAGCGCTCGAGCGCCTTCTGGGTGTCCAGCTCGTCATAGGCCTTCTGGCCTTCCTGGAACGCGGAGGCGGCCTCCTGGGCCTTCTGCTCGCGGGCGCGCGCGCCCTGCGAGTCCAGGGCATCCACCAGGCGCACCAGCTCGAAGCGGCCGGTGTTCGCCACCGCCTGCTCCGCCTGAGCCAGCAGCCGGGGCACCTGGGACTGCGCCGCCGCATCCAGCGGCACCACCACCACGGCGAGCTTCGGCCCGCCCGCGCCTGGCAACACACGGGGCATCAGGCTCAACGGAGGTTGCTGCGCCAGGGCTGGTCCCGCGGCGAGCAGCCCCACCAACAGGCCACTCACGGCCGCGTTCAGCACGCGCTTCCAAGGATGTCTCATCGTTCTCACGGCCATACACCGGCCATTAAACGGACTACCCAGCAAAACGCCAGTCGCGAAAGCGCCTACCGTTCCGTGGTGCCCGCTTGGGCCCCGGCGGGCGCCTCGGGCGCGGCCACGCCGTGGAGGTACTCGAGCGCCACCTTCAGCGGGTAGTCCTTGAGCTTCGCCGCCACGCTCCACGGCTTGAGGTTGGCTGGCAGCGTGGGCTTGGGAGCCGCCGGCTCGGGCATGGACATGATGGGCTCGGCCTTGAAGTGGCGGTCCAGGTCCTTCTCCCGAGGCGCCTCGCGGCCCGGCTTGCCGCCCGGCTCATCCGGCACGAGGAAGTCCGGGGTGATGCCGCGCTCCTGAATGCTGCGGCCCTTGGGGGTGTAGTAGCGCGCGATGGTCAGCTTCAGCCCCGAGCCGTCCTCCAGCTCGATGACCGTCTGCACGCTGCCCTTGCCGAACGTCTGCGTGCCCATGATGACGGCGCGCCCATGGTCCTGCAGCGCGCCGGCGACGATCTCCGAGGCCGAGGCACTGCCCGCGTTCACCAGCACCACCACCGGGTAGCTGGCCTCGGTGTCGCGGTCCTTGCTGCGCTCCTCGGAGGCGTTGCGCCCGTTGCGCCCGCGCGTGCTGACGATGGGCAGGTTGCCCGGCAGGAACCGGTCGCTGATCGCCACCGCCTGATCCAGCAGCCCACCCGGGTTGTTGCGCAGGTCCAACACCAGCCCGCGCAGCTCCTTGCCACCGTTGAGCCCGCGCAGCCGCTCCAGCTCCTTGCGCAGGTACAGGTCCGTGCGGTCCTGGAAGTTCTTCACCTTCACGTGGCCGATGCCACCGTGCAGCGCGCCCTCGATGGACACGATGCGGATGTGGTCGCGGATGATGGCGATCTCCCGCGGCGCACTGAAGCCCTCGCGCATGATGGTGAGCAGCACGCGCTTGCCCGCAGGGCCGCGCATCTTCTGCAGCGCCCAGGCCAGGTCCTTGTCCGCGGTGCTCTCGTCGTCGATGCGCAGCAGCTCGTCCCCCGGCCGCACCCCGGCGCGCGCCGCGGGCGTGTCGTCGATGGGCGCCACCACCACGATGCGGTCTCCCTTGCGGGCGATCTCGATGCCCAGGCCTCCGAACTCGCCGGAGGTGTCGATCTTCATCTCCTTGAAGACCTCCGGAGGCATGAAGAGCGTGTGGGGGTCCAACGTCTCGAGCATGCCCTTGATGGCGCCGTGCATGAGCTTTCGCTGATCCGCGGGCTCCACGTAGTTGTTCTCCACGTAGGAGAGCACCCGCGCGAACACCTCGAGGTTCTTGTAGGTGTCGTCTTCGCGGTCGGCACGCGCCAGCGGCGCGGCGAGCACCAGGCCCGCCGCGAGCGCCACGCGCCACGAGTGGTGCAGGCCTTTCACGGGGTGCATCCTTTCCGTCAGCGGCCCGGGCAGTCTACACCCGGCTCACATCCCCGCCGAGTCCGCGAAGCGCACCAGGTGGGACACCAGCTCGTCTGGCCGCTCGACCTGGGGCACGTGGCCAAAGCCCTCCACCACCTGCACCTTGGCGTGAGGCGGCAGGTGGGCCCGGTAGTAGTCGAGCGTCTCGGCTGGCAGCAGCCGCTCGCTGCCTCCCCACAGCAGCAGCACGGGCATCTTCAGCCCCTGGAGGATTTCGGGCGACAGGCTGGCGCGCGTGGCCCGGGCCTCGGCCGCCAGCGCCTGCACGGTGGGGGTGACGTAGAACTTGCGCAGCTCCGTGGCGAACAGCATCAGCGGCAGGGGCGGCTTGTGGAACAGGCGCCGGGTGAGCGCCCGCGCCTCGGTGGCCGTCTCGATGGCGAAGGACTTGAGCAGCGCCTCCGTGGCCTGCTCGGACAGGGCCGCGCCCGCGGGAGCCACCAGGCCCAGCGCGCGCACCAGCGAGGGCGCCTCCGCCGCGAGGTTGACGACCATGGCCCCGCCCAGCGAGTTGCCCACCACGAAGGCCGGCTCGCCCACCACCTGCTGGCACCAGTCGCGCAGCACGTCGAACTGGCCGCGCACGCACACCGGCCCGCCGCAGAACTGCTCCGAGAAGCCATGCCCCGGCAGGTCCACCGCCAGCACCCGGGAGAAGCGCCGCCTCAGCCCGAAGAACACCCCGGCAAAGCCGTTGGCCGAGCCGCCCAGGCCGTGCACCAGCACCACCGGAGGCCCCTTGCCCTGTCCCCGCAGCTCGTACATGTGCACCGACTGGCCCGATACGGAGACCATCTTCGACTCCACGCCCCGAGCCACCAACACCCGGCGCATCGCCTTCTGCACGCCACCCAGCAGGTCCACGCCTGTTGCTCCTCTGGAAGAGTCCTCGCGCCTAACCTAACGGGTACGCCGGTTTTGCGCACCGCGTTAATTCGGTGGTGACAGCCACGGCTTCGGGTCGACCGCCTGTCCGGCCTTGCGGATCTCGAAGTAGAGGTAGGCGCCCTTGAGTGAGCCGGTGTCCCCCACGGTGCCCACCTCGGCCCCGCCTTCCACCTCGGCGCCCGCCTCGGCCGTCATGCTCGCCAGGTGGGCCATGAGGGTGTGATAGCCGTCTCCGTGGTCCAGGATGAGCAGGTTGCCGTAGCCGCGCAGCCACCCGGCGAACACCACCCGGCCCGGCGCCACCGCGCGCACCGGGCTGCCCGCCGAGGCGCGGATGTCCACGCCCTTCTGCACCGTCACCGTGTTGAAGCGCGGGTTGATCACCTTGCCGTAGCCCACCTCGATGACGCCCGGAGAGGGGTAGGGCAGCTTGCCCTTGAGCGCACGGAAGCCCGTGGTGGGGATGCCCTCCTTCAGGTCCTCGAGGATGCGCGTCAGCTCGGCGTCCGCCTGCTCCAGCTCGCGCATGGCGCGCTTGGCCAGGTCCGCCTCGCCCGTGAGCGTGGCCACCACGTCCCTCAGCGCCGCCTGCTGCTGCTCGGCCAGGGACACCTGCTCCTTGAGCACCGCGGCGCGCGAGGCGAGCGAGTTTTGCAGACGGCGCAATTCGGTGACGGCCTGGCGCTCGAGCCGCGCCACGTGCTGCACGGCGCGCAGCAGCTCCAGGTCGCTCTTCATCGTCGCCTCCAGCGTGCGCGCGCGCCAGATGAGCGAGGAGAAGTCCTTCGAGGAGAGCAGCACCTCCACGGGCTGGCGGCGGGTGAGCCGGTACATGGCGCGCAGCCGGGGCGAGAGCCGCTGCAGCTGCTGCTGAAGCACCTTGCGGACAATGGCCTCCTCGCGCTCGGCGACGGCCACGCGCTTCTTGAAGGCCACCATGTCCTTCTCCAGGGCCTGCACGCGCTTGCGGGTGAAGCCCACCATCTGCTCCAGCAGCTCCATGCCCTCCAGCACGGACACCTTCTTGCCCTCGATGAGGGCCAGGGTGGCGCGCTGCGCGGCGAGCTGCTCGCGCACGGCGGCCCGCTCCGCCGCCTCGTCCTGAGCGAGCGCGGGGGCTGCCGCCAGCACCAGCATGAGGAGGACCGCGCGGCTCATACCCGGGAGAAGCGTCCCACCGCGATGAAGCTGCCCACCAGGCCCAGCAGGCTGCCCGCCAGAACGAGCTCCAGCGCCAGCGCGGGCCGTACCAGCGGCTCCGAGGAGGCCGGCCCCAGCAGGAACGAGAACAGCGAGCTGAGCGTGGGCCCCACCAGCCGGCCAAACGTCCACAGGCCCAGCAGCGCCACCGCCGCGCCCAGCAGCCCCTGCAGCAGCCCCTCGATGAGGAAGGGCGCCTTGACGAAGCGCTCCGTGGCGCCCACCAGCTTCTGAATCTCAATCTCCTCACGCCGCGCGTAGATGGCCAACTGCAGCGTGGCGGCCACGATGATGACGGTGGCGAAGAGCACCACCGCGAAGGCCACCAGCGCGCCATAGCGCAGCGCCCGGGCAATGGCCGTGAGCCGCTCCACCGCCTCGCGGCCATAGTCCACCCCGGTGACGCCGGGCAGAACACGGACCTGCTGCGCCAGCACCTCGAGCCCCTCGGGGGTGCGCTGCTCCGGCGCCACGGACAGCTCCAGCGAGGGCGGCAGCGGGTTCTCCGGTAGCTGCGCCAGCGCGTCGCCCAGGTCTCCCAGCTCCTTCGACAGCCGGGACAGCGCCTCGTCCGGGTTCACCAGCACGGCGGTGCCACCGCTGGCCTTCTCCAGCTGCCCCCGCAGCGCCTGCACCTGCTCGGGGGTGAGCTCGGGCGCCAGG
>DASVVJ010001292.1:0-7860 GCA_036389955.1 Myxococcaceae bacterium | reverse complement strand
AGGCGGCCCCGCGGCGCGAATTGGCGCGTGGTGCGCCGGTCGCCGAGGGACATGAGGTGGTGCTGGATGTGGTGGGCCATGCTCAGGGCCGGCCCATCCCGTTCTCGGCGCGCCTCGGCTGGACGGCGCTGGTGAGGCCGGATCCGCTGCTGCCGGGCTTCTTCGAGGCGCTGGTGGGCGCGCCGGTGGGGGCCAACAAGGAGATCCCCGTGACGCTCCCGCCGGACTACCCGGTGGAGGCGCTGCGCGGGGCGGCGGCGCGGTTCACCGTCGAGGTGAAGGCGGCGCGCGAACTGCACCTGCCGGAGGAGGACTCACCCGAGGGGCTGAAGATGCTGGGGCGAGGCGCCACCATTGAAGAGGCCATGGTGAGCATCCGGAAGGAGCTCCTGGAAGAGCACGTGGCCGAGGCTCGGCGCCAGCTGAAGGAGCACGTGTGGAATCTGCTGCTGGAGCGCTGCGTGGTGGAGGTGCCGGTGTCGCTGGTGGATGAGGAGATCCGCCGCCAGTGGGTGGCGACCGAGCAGCCCGCGCTGCAGCGGTGGAAGGCCTCTCCGCAGGAGATGCAGCAGGCGCTGCAGAGCTGGCAGGACGATCCGCGCACGCAGGCGGAGACCGAGCGGCGCCTGGGGGTTGCGCTCCTTCTGGGGGCCATCGTCGCGCGAGACAAGATCCAGCCCAGCGCGAAGGACCTGGAGGACTTCGTGAAGGGCATGGCGGCCATGAGCAACATGTCCCCCGAGGCGTACAAGAAGGTGCTCGCGAACGACCGCACGGCGGCCCAGCGGGTGCAGGATCTGCTGCTGCACGTGGCCGCCACCAACCACGTGATGTCCAAGGTGATCCTCGAGGGATAACCGGCGGATGCCTGAAGCGAGTGTGCCCGCCCAGAGTGCCGAGACAGCCACCCCACCCGCGCCCGCGGAGGGCTGGGTGCTGGCCGTGTGCTGCCTGGGCGCGGCCACGGCGCTGGGGCTGACGCTGCAGCTCACCAACGGCACGCTGCGGCAGGATGCCATCCAGGGGTTGACGCTGACGCTGGGGCTCAGCGTGGTGGGCATCGCGGCCTGGCGGTGGGGCCGGTGGACGCTCCAGGCCGAGGCGGCGCTGGCGGTGCTGCTGGGTGGGGCGCTGCTGCTGCAACTGAGGGAGCTGGTTCAGGCGCACCCGGGCATGTACCTGCACCTGCGCGGTGACTGGCCCTATGCGCACCTGTACTGGACGCTGGGCGCCGAGGCGCTGGTGGTGGGCGGGCTGCTGGCCGCTTCGGAGCGCGTGCGGCGGTGGCTCGTGCCCGTGCTGCTGGGGCTGCACGTCTTCCTGGGCGCGTGGGTGTTCAAGCTCTCTCCGGCGCCATACATCGACGTGTTCGTCTTCGAGGCGCAGGGCGCGGACGCGATGATGGCGGGGACGAACCCGTACGCCATGACGTTCCCCAACATCTACGGCCACGGGGACTTCTACGGGCCGGGCCTGGTGCAGAACGGGCGGCTGATGTTCGGCTTTCCGTACCCGCCGCTGAGCCTCTACTTCTCCACGCTGTCCAAGTGGCTGACCACGGATGCGCGCTGGGCCCAGCTCACGGCGCTCACGCTGGCGGCGGGCTTCATGGCCTATGCGCGGGGCGGGCGGCTGGCGGCCGGAGCCGCGGCGCTGCTGCTGCTGACGCCCCGGGGGCTGTTCATCCTCGAGCAGGCGTGGACCGAGCCGTTCCTCATCTGCCTGCTGGCGGCCAACGTCTTCTGTGCCGTCCGCTTTCCCCGGGCGCTGCCGTATGCGTTCGGTCTGCTGCTGGCGGTGAAGCAGTACACCGTCTTCATGGTGCCGCTGGTGGTGCTGCTCACGCCGCTGCGGGGCAGGGCGCTCTGGGGGCTGCTCTGGCGCGCGGGCGCCACCGCGCTGGGGGTGAGCCTGCCGATGATCGTCATCAACGTTCCGGCGTTCGTCCACAGTGTGGTGACGCTGCAGCTCCACCAGCCCTTCCGGATGGACTCGCTGAGCTACCTGTCCTGGTGGGTGTCACAGGGCCATCCGCAGCCGCCGGTGTGGGTGGCCTTCGCGGGCGTGGCGGTGACGAGCGCGCTGGCGCTGTGGCGCGCGCCGAGGACTCCGGCGGGCTTCGCGGCCTCGATTGCGCTCGTCTATGGCGTCTTCTTCGCGCTGAACAAGCAGGCCTTCAGCAACTACTACTACTTCGTTATCGGAGCGCTCTGCGTGGCGCTGGCGGCTCACTCCAGGACGAGCGCCCCGCCCACGGGATCGGCGTAGCGCAGCCTCCGCAGGGAAGCGCCCTGCGGACAACCCCAGGGCCCGCAGATGCTCAAGGCCACGTTCTGGCAGGCGGGCGTCGTCTTCGCCACGTACGAGAGCGAGTGGGGAAAGAGGACGGTGTAGTTCTCCAGGGAGACGGGGCTGGGGGACTCCTGGCACACGCGGCGGATGATCTCCTGCTGTGCCGCGAGCGGGGTGGAGTAGTGCACGCCCTTGGTACCGCCGCGCTGGCGGACGTAGCCCATCCACGCCACGTTTGTGAGGAACTGCACCCCCGCCGCCCCAAGCACCAGGGCCGTGGCCACCGTGCCCCAGCGGGGGCGGCGCGTGTGGAGCGCATGCAGCGCACCCGCCACGCCCACCGCCACCACCCACCAGGAGGGGAACTGGTAGTGGGGCTCCCGGTTGAGGCCGCGCAGCGTGTAGAAGCCCGCGTAGCCCAGCCACACCGCGAGCCCCAGCAGGGCCAGGCGCCGCTGCTCGGGCTCCCGGGCGCGCACCGTGAGCATCAGGCCCACCGTGCTCACGGCGACGAGGACGGCAACGCCCCAGCCGGTGTGCTGCAGCAGCCAGCGGCCGGTGCCGCCCACCCACTGGAGGAAGTCGACCCAGGTGTGATCGAAGAAGTAGCCGAGCCCCCATGGAGTCGCCACACGGGCAGGCTGGAGCAGTTGCTCACCGAGCACGGCCAGCGAGAATCCACCCGGAGCGGGAGGCGGAGACGGTGGGCGCGCCAGGAGGAAGGTGAGGTACGGCAGGTTGACGACCAGCGCGACGCCGAGCACGGGCAGCAGCGTGCGGACCCACTCCCGAGGCCGCCGCAGGTGCTCGAGGCTCAGCACCGCGAGGGTGAGCGCCACCAGAGGCAGCACCATGAGGTGCGAGGAGAGCGCGAAGCCCATCGCCAAGCCCAGCAGCCGCTGCCGCATCCGCCCCATCGGGCCTGGTAGGCACAGCAACACCACCATGAAGGATGCGCAGACGTTGACCATCTGGTCCCACGCCAATCGCGACCAGAAGAACTGGTAGGGAGACGAGGCCACCAGCGCCAGCACCGCGGCGAACAGCAGCGCGTCTCCCCGGAACAGCCGCGTGACACCCAGCGCAAACGCCACGTGCGCCAGCGTGAGCAGGGTGCACATGAGCAGGATGCTCGTCTGCGGCGCGGGTCCGAAGAGCAGGTGGACCACACCGTAGAACCAGAAGACGGTGGGCCCGTAGGTGGTGCCCTGGGTGCCCTGAATGGGCGAGGCCGACAGCCACTGGCCCGTCTGGAGCTGGTTGCCCGCGGCCGTCAGGAAGATGGGCTCGTCATTGATGAAGGAGACGAGATCGAAGTTCGCGAACCGGTAGCCCACCATCGCCAGCGCGGCGAGCGCCGCCAGCGCCTTGAGCACGGTGGCGGGAGTGACGCTTAGGGAGCGGAGGGACTCGAGCAGCGGGCGCACAGGCTCAAGCACTGCGGCGAGGGCTCTTCCGGGAGCCCTTCGCGGGCGGCGTCTTCGCCGGCTCGCTGCTGGAGGCCTGCGAGTCGCGCTGCTGCTGCTTGGCCCGCAGGGCTCCCCGGGCCTTCGAGTCCTTGAGGACGAAGCTCACGTCGGGCGTGGTCTCCGCCTCGACGTAGATCTGATACGAGAAAAGCGACTTGCTCAGCTTGATGAGCGCCAGGTTGGCATTGAGCGCCGCCTTGCCGATGACGCCCTGGCCGAACACCTTGGGGAAGGGCGCGGGCACGCCGCGGATCTCCTTGATGCGGAAGCCATTGTCGCGCAGCAGGTGGCGCAGGCTGCGGAAGGTGAACAGCCGCGTGTGCGTGCGGTCCAGGATGCCCGCCTTGCCGTAGTTGAACTGCCCGGCGAGCAGCATCAGCCGCTGGACGATGAAGGCCACGTTCGGCGTGGTGAGCACCAGCTTCCGGGGCGTGTAGTCGAACTGCTCGCGCAGCTCGCCCATGAAGCGCTCCGGATCCTTGATGTGCTCGAGCACGTCCAGGAGCAGCAGGTGGTCATAGTCCTGCACGCTGAAGCGCAGCGGCTCGTCCAGGTTCTGCACGAAGACCTGGATGCGCGGATCAACCTCCTTGGGCGGGAACTGATCCACCACCGCCGTGGTGCAGCCCTTGTTGGCCAGCTCGCGCGCGATGCCGCCCGGCCCGGCGCCGATGTCCAGCACCTTGGCGCCCGGAGGCACCGCGTCCAGCGCCCACGAGTGGCTGCTCGCGTAGCCCAGCTTGAGATCGTAGTGATGGTTGTCCTGGGTGATGGGGTCGAACCGCCGCTGGTAGAGGAAACCGGCGCGGTGAGCCACGTTGCGCAGCGTGGCCAGCATCACGTCCTTGGCGTACTTCATCCCGTTCACCCGGGAGATCTCGTCTCCGTAGTAGGTGGGGATGGACAGCTCCTGGATGCGCGCGCGCGCATTGAGCAGCTGGATGATGATCTCGGTGTCGAAGTGGAAGTCGTTGGAGTTGAGCTGGAAGGGGACGCGCTTGAGCGCCTCGGTGGCGTACACGCGGTAGCCGCTGTGGAACTCGGACAGGCGCGTGCCCAGCAGCGCGTTCTGCACCGTGGTGAGGATCTTGTTGCCCACGTACTTGTAGAGCGGCATGCCGCCCTTGAGCGCGCCGAAGCGGTCCATCATCCGGCTGCCGAAGACGGCGTCCGCCCGGCCCTGGTGCAGCGGCTCCACCAGCCGGGGCAGCTCCTCGGGGGCGTACTGCCCGTCGCCGTGCACCATGGCCACGAAGTCGAAGCCCTCGGCGATGGCGTACGAGTAGCCCACCTTCTGGTTGCCGCCGTAGCCTTGGTTGTGCTCGTTGCGCAGCACCGTCATCCGGATGTCCGGGTGGGCCTCCTGGTACTCGCGCCCGATGGCGAAGGTGCGGTCCTCCGAGGCGTCATCGACCACGAGCACCTCGCAGTCGTACGTCTCGAACACCGAGGCGGGAATGCGCTCCAGCACCCAGCGCAGGGTGGACTCGGCGTAGTAGGCGATGACGAAGATGAGCAGCCGAGGCTGCTTCGACGGCCTGGACATGAACGTGCCTCTGAGACGTGCCTCGGGGGTCTATAGCCGTGAGGTGCCGGGCGCTTCAAGCAGCGTGGAGCGCGGTGTTCAGGACAGATGGCTCTTGCCTTCTTGCCTGTTCCGAGGGCGGGCGTCCCGGAGCCGCAGGCGGGTGGGGAGCAGGGGGCTCATGGACGGTCCATTCTTTTCGCTCCGTCCAGAGGCGGACTGGCAGAGTGCGGCTCAGGGAGCCCATTTGATGCCTGCAAGCCTGCTGACGAGGATCAACGCAGCATTGCTGAGCGCACTGCTCGTTTCTTGTAGTGCGGTGCGGCACCTGGCACCCACCAGCGCTGAGGACCTCACGCGCTTCGTGTTGCTCATCCAGGAACTGCCGGATGGCTCGGTCACCCACGTTTGGCAGCATGCTGAAGAGGTCGACCTGGCACGTTACAGGCCCCTGTCAGCAGCGAGCAGGACGGTTCGCCGTGTCGAACCGGTTGCGGCCTGGCGGCGCGACTGTGACGAGGAGAACCGGGAGTGTATTCGCAGGTGTATGAACCGTCCTCTTCCCCGTGGTTATGGACACATGACCTCCGGCAGGAAGTACGGAGGGAAAGAGAAGTTTTGTACGGAGGAGTGCTTGCAGCCGTATCGGGACTGCGTGGAACTGGAGAGGCTGCATCCACAAGAGTTCACAGCGATAGAGCCCGCGGTTGATTGGTTGAAGCGCAACTACAAGTTGGTCCTGGTGGGAAGCGTGGTCGTTATCGCCGGCGTTGCCTTTGTCGTGGTGTCCGCGGTCGCGGGAGTTGTCCTTCTTGCTCCCGCCGTGCTTCTGGCGGCACCGGCGGCGCAGGCTGAACCTCTCATGGCGAAGGTGGAGCCATGACGATTGTGAACCTCATGCTGAGGACCCAGTCGCTGCTTGGGGAACTTCACGACGGCGCCATGTCCGCGGAGCAGCAAGAGCAGTTGAGGATGGCGATGGATGCGCTCGAGTTCATCATGGACATCGGCCGATCCCCTGGCTTCGAGCAGTACCGCGTTGATCGCGCGTTCAAGAGCCCTCCGCTCGTGGTCGCGGCCTTTACGACCCATGAAGAGGCGAAGGCTTGGTTGGAAAAGCACCCGGATCCGCCTCATCACGCCAACGTGTTGATCGCGGGAGAGTATTTTCGCACCGTCTGCTTCCAGGACACCGGTCACCGCGCGCTGCTTCGAAGCGACACGCTCGCTTATTACCTCGCGGACATGGTCCAGGAAGGACTGGCTGCCCCGGTGGCGGCCTTTGCCACCCATGACGAGGCCCAGGCCTGGCTCCACGGCCAACCGGAACCTCCAAGGCAAGTCGTCATCACGATCGCGGGCGAGTCTTACCTTGCGGCGTATCACTACAAGATCAACCTCCGTGCCCTTTACCCGCTCGCCATGGCGGCGGAGACGAAGCAGGCAGACGACACAGTGGGTGGAGGCTGATAGGGCAGGGCTATCAAATCCATTGAAACGATGTCTTGGGCGTCTCAGCGCGGCTTCTTTACTGTTCCTCGCGTCACCTCAATGCCGCAGGAGAAACCGCCCGTGTCCACACGCCCCTCGCTGACCACCGAAGCCGGAGCCCCCGTCGCCGACAACCAGCACTCACAGACCGCCGGTCCCACCGGCCCGGTGCTGCTGCAGGACCACCACCTCATCGAGAAACTGGCGCGCTTCAACCGCGAGCGCATCCCGGAGCGCGTGGTGCACGCGGTGGGCTCGGGCGCCTACGGGTACTTCGAGGTCACCAACCCCGACGTGACGCGCTACACGCGCATGAAGCTCTTCAGCCAGAAGGGCAAGCGCACCGAGACCTTCGTGCGCTTCTCCACCGTGGCGGGCTCTCGGGGCGCCCCGGACACCGCCCGGGATCCGCGCGGCTTCGCGGTGCGCTTCTACACCGAGGACGGCAACTGGGACGTGGTGGGCAACAGCACCCCGGTGTTCTTCCTGCGCGACGGCATCAAGTTCCCGGACTTCATCCACTCGCAGAAGTACGACCCGTACACCAACTGCCAGGAGCCCGATAACGTCTGGGACTTCTTCTCGTACTCGCCCGAGGCCACGCACCAGTTCACCTGGCTGTTCGGCGACCGCGGCATCCCCGCGACGCTGCGGCACATGGACGGCTTCGGCTCGCACACCTTCCAGTGGGTGAACGTGGCCGGTGAGCGCTTCTGGGTGAAGTTCCACTTCAAGACCGACCAGGGCATCCGCACCCTCACCTCCGAGGAGGCCGAGGCCATTGGCGGCAAGGATGCGCAGTACCACCAGCGCGACCTGGTCCGGGCCATCGACCGGGGCGAGTTCCCCTCGTGGACGCTCAAGGTGCAGGTGATGCCCGAGGCGGACGCGGCCACCTACCGCTTCAACCCGTTCGATCTCACCAAGGTGTGGCCCTACAAGGACTACCCCCTGATGGAGGTGGGCAAGCTGGTGCTCAACCGCAACCCGGACAACTACTTCGCCGAGGTGGAGCAGGCAGCGCTGGATCCCGCCAACTTCGTGCCGGGCATCGGCCCCTCGCCGGACCGCATGCTGCAGGCA
>DASVVJ010001291.1:0-2442 GCA_036389955.1 Myxococcaceae bacterium | reverse complement strand
GCTCACCGAGCACGAAGTCGGTGACGATGTAGAGGTAGCCCCGGGTGGGGTGAGGCCACCGGTCCATGGCGCGCAGGTGCGGCAGACCCGGCACGCTGGCGTTGGCCATGAGGATAGCGCCCTCATGGCGCATCCGCCCGTCCACCTGCCGCTCCTCCAGAGTCTTCTCGGCGGTCTCCTGGGGGAGTTCGGGTGCCGGCCGCACCGCCATCTTCAGCGTGAAGAAGGCCCCATCGCGCTCGACCTTGAAGACGTGGCCGAAGTTGCCACTGCCCAGTGATTCCACGATGCGCCAGGGGCCCACCATGTCCCCCGGCTTGAGGTGATCGGGGTGAAAGGCTTCCGTTGTCATCGGCGGGCTCCCTCTAATATTTGGTCATCAAGTTGAGCGACAGGCGCCGCTGGCCGCTGGCGTCCACGAGCTCCATGCGGAAGGGCTTGACCTTCGTCCAGGGCGGAGCCTTCGTCTCCACCACCACCAGCCCCGCTTCACCCGCGGCCAGGCGCTCTGCCTTCATCTGTACCGAGAGCACCTGCACCAGGGCTCCGTCTGGCCCAAAGAGACGCACCGGGCCCACGGTCCACGGAGGCTGCGCGGGGAGGTTGCGCAGCCGGACCGCCACCAACGTCGAGGAGGTGCCCTGGTAGCCGATGGCCTCAAGGACCGCCAATCCGCCGGACTCCGTCAGCGGAACCACGAAGTTGACGGGCTTCATGTCCCTGGTGAGCCACTCGGAGAGCACGAGCCCCGCAGGACCACTGCCCACGTACCGGGCCTTGAGTTCCTCCAGCTCCGCTTCTTTTTGCGTAAGGGCTGCGAGCAGGGCCTCGGGGCTATTCGCCCGCCGGTCCACCTCCACCTTCCCGTCCAGCATGTCCGCTCTTGAGAGGACGGCGATGACGGCCTTCGCGGGCAGGGCGCGATCCTTGAAGCCGACCTGGATGATGAGCCGCTCGCCCACATCCGTGAAGGGCTCGAGCATGAGGAAGTGCTCGCTGACCTCAGCCCACTTGAAGCGCGTCCTGTCCACCACCAGGGTGTCCGGGTCCAGCCTCGCGTTGAACGCCGCCATGGTGAGGTTGCCCGCAGCCACGTACAGCTCGAGCATAGGCTCCACGGGAGAGGCGGGTAGCGCCGCGCGACGATCCTGGCGCTGCCGGGTCGGAGGCTGGGGCTGGGCGGCGGCCGTGCTCGCCACCAGCAGGGCCAGAGCGAGGGAAAGCCACGTCATGGGTAGGACCAAGGAAGGAGAACCTCCAAGGTTGGTACCCTAGCAGAGAACGGCTCAAAATGAGTAAGGCTGTGCCACGCTCAACGGAACGTGGCCTGACAGAAGCGCTCCAGCCGGGCGAGAGCCTCGGGCAGGTTGGCGCGGCCAAGCCCCAGCCGGAAGTGGTTGCCGGGAAAGTCGTAGACGTCTCCGGGCAAGAGCAGCACGCCCTCGCGCTCGACGAGGGCCTGGCAGAAGGAAGCCACGGGCATCTCTCGCAACAGGCGCGGGAAGGCGACGCTGCCGGCACGGGGACGCACCCAGCGGAAGGTGTCCGGGTGGCGGGCGAAGAAAGCGTCCAGGTGCTGGAGGTTGGCCTCGAGCAGGGCGCGGCTGCGCGCGAGCACCTGCTGCCGGGCGCGCAGGGCGATGAGGGCCAGCACCTCGCTGGGAGCGGCGTTGCAGATGGAGGTGTAGTCCTTATAGGCGGCGCAGCGGCCGAGCAGCTCCGCGTCCCGGCACGCCAGCCAGCCCACGCGCAGTCCCGCGAGGCCAAATGCCTTGGACATGACGCCCAGGCTGAGACCGCGCGTGGTGCGCTCCACCGCCGCGGGCAGCGTGCGCGCCGGCGCGTGCTCCAGCAGGCGGTACACCTCATCGGACAGCAGATAGATGCCGCGCTCCTCGGCCAGGGCGCACAGGGCCTCGAAGACGGCGGGCTCTGGCAGCGCGCCGGTGGGGTTGTGGGGGAAGTTCACCACGACGAGCCGGGTGTTGGGCTGGAGCGAGCGGCGCAGCGCGTCCAGGTCCAGCGCCCAGCCGTCCTCCTCGCGCAGGGGCAGCAGCGTCACCTGAGCGCCCGTGGCGCGGGCCACCTCGTGCAGCGACTGGTAGCCGGGCCAGGTGACGATGGCGTGCTCGCCGGGGCCGAGCAGCACGTTCATGAGGATGAACACGGCCTCTTCCGCGCCGGCGAAGGTGAGCACCTGGTCCGGGGCCAGGCCGGAGTAGAGGCTGGCAATGGCCTCACGCAGGGCAGGCAGGCCAGTGGACTCGGTGTAGCCGAGCGTCAGGGCTTCCCAGCGGGCGCGGCTGTCCGGGTCGGCCAGGGCGAGCAGGTCCGCCATGCGCCAGCCCTCGAGGTCCGAGGTACACAGCAGGTAGGGGGCGGAGAACTCCCACCGCGCGAAGTACCGCTCCAGCTTGAAGTCCGGAATGCGCATGCCCTGTC
>DASVVJ010001290.1:0-1602 GCA_036389955.1 Myxococcaceae bacterium | reverse complement strand
GCGCGCGCGAGCACATCGCGAGGTTCCTGCGGTCGGCGCGGGCGGTGGGACTCGAACTCGCGTACGGTGAAGAGGAGCTGCTCCGCGCGTCCGTCGAGGTCGTCCGCGCCACCGGCAAGGACGAGGGCCTGGTGCGGTGGTCGGGCTTCTTCACCGCGAGCGTGCCGGACCTCATGCCACGCTCCTGGCACGGCGGTGTCGCCGTTGCCGCGCAGCTGCTCGAGGAGCCCGGTGTTCCGAAGCCGGTCCGCGTCGCGACGTTTCCCGACGCGTGCAAGGCGGCCCCCGAGGCGCTGGATCCGTCCGTGAAGGTGAGCTCGGCCTACCTGGGGCCGATGTTGCACCGGCGGCGTGCGAAGGCCGCGGGTGCCGACGACATCGTCCTCCTCGACCGGGAGGGGCACATCGCCGAGGCGCCCGTGTCGAACGTGTTCGCCGTCGTCCGGGGAGCCGTGTGGACGCCGCCGCTGCGCTACGTGCTCGGCGGAATCACCCGGGACTCGGTGCTCGCCCTGGCGCGCGCGGAGGGCATCCCCGTGCGTGAGGAGCCGCTCCCGCTCGACACGTTCCGGAGCGCGGACGAGGCGTTTCTGTCGGGCACGTCGCTGCCGCTCGCAGCCATCAGCCATGTGGATGGACGCGCCCTGAGCGCCGCACCGGGCCTGGTGACAGCGCACCTGACGCGGCGGCTCGTCGCCATTCAGAGCGGGCAAGATGAGGCCTTCGAAGCGTGGCTCACACGCATCGGGAACCCCTGACCAATGGAATAGAGTGCGTGCCGCCGGAGGTTGTGCGGGGATGCCTATCAAGACCAGGCGCTGGTGCGTGGATGCGGAGCCCGATGATGGCCTGCGCGTGCTGATCTGCCGGTACCGCCCGCGTGGCCTGCCCAAGGCGAAGGAGACCTGGGACGTGTGGATGCGCGAGCTGGCGCCCAGCCCTGAGCTCTTCGACGCCTTCTACGGCAAGGGCCGCACGCCCATCACCCTGGACGAGTACCGCGAGCGGTACACCCGGGAGATGCAGGCGCAGCAGGACACCATTGCCCAGCTGGCCGCGCGCGTGGACCGGGGCGAGACGGTGACGCTGCTGTGCTCGAAGGACTGCATCCTCGAGGCAGTCTGCCACCGCACGCTCCTGGCCGGACTCATTGAAGCGGCGCGTCAACACAGCAGTAGCTGACGAGCGTTGCGGCTAGGCTCTGCCGCGTGGACCTCATTATCGAGAACGGACTCGTCTTCGATGGACTCGGTGGCTCGCCGCGCACCTGTCACGTCGGCATCCAGTCGGGCACCATCGCCGCCCTCTCCGAAGCCCCCATCGCCCGGGGCCCGGACACGCGCGTCATCCAGGCCCAGGGCCACTGGGTGATGCCGGGCTTCATCGACTTTCACACCCACTACGACGCCGAGGTGGAACTGGCGCCCTCGCTCTCCGAGTCGGTGCGGCACGGTGTCACCACCGTGGCCCTGGGGAGCTGTTCGCTCAGCCTGGCGCTGGGGACGCCCGAGGACCTGGCGGACATGTTCTGCCGCGTGGAGGCGATTCCCTACGCCACCGTGCGCTCGCTGCTCGAGGAGCGCAAGGACTGGAACTCGCTTG
>DASVVJ010001289.1:0-11793 GCA_036389955.1 Myxococcaceae bacterium | reverse complement strand
CGTGATGCTCGGGTCGTTCTTGGTGAGGCCCCGGACGTGGACCTCGTAGATGACGTCATCCTTGAGCGCGCGCGTGGGCTTGGTGCCAATGGCCTGGGTGTCGCCCGCGATGACGATGCCCTTGGGCGCCCGGGCGCCGCTGTCCTTATTGCGGTGCGTCGGGCCCGAGGCGAACACGGTGCCGTCGATGCTGTTCATGTTGCTCGGGTCGTGGCTGATCTCCTTCGCGTAGGGGTCCAGCAGCAGCTTGTTGGGGTTGAAGCGGTTGCCGGCCGAGTCCACGTCCGCGATGAAGCCGGTGGCCGTGCCCTTGGTCCAGGTCGAGCTGTACGGCCAGTTCGGGCCCCAGGCGCGGTAGCCGTAGTACACCGGGCCGGTGATGCCGTAGGTGGTCTGCAGGGTGGAGACGGCCACGGTCTTCGACCAGATGTTGGTCGTCGTGTCCTTGGTCATCACGTACTTCACCGCTTCCTGGGCGCCGTACGGGGTCTTGTAGATCCACACCTCGATGCGGGTGGCGCGCGAGGAGAAGACGCGGAAGTTGATGTTGGCCTTCGTCGAGTCGTAGCTGGCGCCCAGGCTCCAGGTGACGGCCGACTGCTCCTGGACCCCCAGCCCCTCTCCGAGTTCCTCATCGAGCAGCGCGGCGTTGGGATCGGAGGGGCCGCACGCGGCGAGCGCGGCGGCGAGTCCGGCGGCCAGCAGGTGGCGCCAGGGCAGCAGCCCGAAGGCCCTGCGGGGGGTAGCGGTGGCAATCGTCATGAGGACAGCTCCAGGCGCGGCGGCAGACAGGTGGGGGATCGGGCCCGCGCTCGCCCATAGCCCTGCCTTCCAGCACTACCCAGGCAGTAAAGTCAACGAGCCCAACCTGGAAAAAACAGAATTGTGACAAAGAAAGGCCGAGCGCATGCGGAGAGTGCGGGCGAGCTTGTCAGGCCACAGGGAATGAGCGCGTCGTCTAAAACGTAGGCTTGACAGTGATGGAGGCCGTCGATACAAGGCCGCCTCGTCGTCACACGGCGGCCGCGCTCAGGGCGGATAGCTCAGCGGTAGAGCGTCGCCCTTACAAGGCGAGGGTCACAGGTTCGATCCCTGTTCCGCCCAATCGTTGTGTTGTGGGGAGTTAGTTCAGTTGGTTAGAACGCCGGCCTGTCACGCCGGAGGCCACGGGTTCAAGTCCCGTACTCCTCGCCAAAAAGAAGGGCCCGGAATCGAAAGGTTCCGGGCCCTTCGTCTTTTCGCGGAGCCTTTCATGAGTCCTCGGCTCAACCTGCTGGCCCCGGAAGTTCGCGCGAATCCCTACCCCTTCTACGCCGAACTCCGGCGCAGCGCTCCGGTCAGCCAGGTGGACCCAGGGAACATGTGGGCCGTCTCCCGCTACGACGACGTGCTCACCGTCTGCAAGAACCCCCAGCTCTACTCCAACGCGGCCATCGTCGAGTCCGGGAAGAGCTGGCTGGAGTTCAACCCCCTGGCGGACTCCGTGCTGCTCATGGATCCCCCCCGGCACACGCGGCTCCGGGCGCTGGTCAGCCGCGCCTTCGGGCCCACGGGGCTGGCCCGGCTGGAGCCACGCATCCGTGACGTGGCCCGCACGCTCACCGGCGAGGTGCTGCAGCGCCGCACGGTGGACTTCATCGAGGCGCTCGCCCTGCCCCTTCCCGCCAGCGTCATCGCGCTGCTGCTGGGGCTGGACGTCTCGCTGCGGGACCGGTTCAAGGTCTGGGCGGATGCCCTCGTCAGCGCTCCGGCGATCGCCGATACCGACGTAGAGCTGCGGGAACAGGCCCGCACCACGGTGGCGGAGATGGAGCGCTACCTGCGCGGAGTGCTCGAGGAGCGCCGCCGCCACCCGGGCGATGACATGGTGAGCGAGCTGCTGCGCGCCCAGGTGGACGGGGAATCGCTCGAGGACCGGGAGCTGATGGGCTTCCTCACCCTGCTGCTGGTGGCCGGCCTGGAGACGACCGTCCACCTGCTGTCCGGCTCGGCGCGGGTGTTGTCGAACCACCCGGAGCTGCTGGTGCGCCTGCGCCAGGAGCCCACGCTCATCCCCCGCTTCGTGGAAGAGGTGCTGCGCTCCGAGTCCCCCGTCCAGGGCGTGCTGAGGGTGACGCGTGAGGAAGCGACGCTGGGCGGTATGCGCCTGCCCCAGGGCGCGCGTGTGCTGATGTTGCTGGGCTCGGCCAACCGGGACGAGGCCCACTTCCCTGAGCCCGACCGCTTCTCCCTGGAGCGTTCCGGAGGCTCACCTCCCCTGGCCTTCGGTCAGGGCATCCACTTCTGCCTGGGCGCTCAGCTCGCGCGGCTGGAAACGCGGCTGGCCCTGGAGACCCTGCTGCCCCAGTGCTCGAAGCTCGCGCCCGGGGCCGAGCCCCTGGACTGGAACATGTCCATCACCGTCCGGGGCCCCACGCGGCTGCCGCTGGAGGTCGTCAGCTGAGCGGAAGCTCCAGGGTCGCCGTGGCCCCCTTGCCCAGCCCCGCGCTCTCCAGCAGCAGGCGCCCTCCCAGCAACTGCGCCGCCAGCGCGCTCGAGTGCAGGCCGAAGCCACGGCCATCCTTGCGGGTGGTGAAGCCATGGACAAAGAGCCTCGCTCGCGCCTCGGGCGCGATTCCCACTCCCGTGTCCACGACCTGGATGCGCGCCTGCGTCCCCTCCAACCCCAGCCGCACGAACAGCTCGCGCTGACCCTCGGGCACCCGGTCCATCGCCTGCTTCGCGTTGCTGATGAGGTGGGTGAGGATCTGCAGCACCTTGTGCCGGTCCACCTTCACCCGGGGCACCGGTGACAGCTCGACCTTGACGGACACGCCATGGCGCTGGAGCGCCGCCATCTCAATGCGCAGCGCCCCGTCGATGATCTGCGCCAGCTCGCACTCCTCGGACATCAGCGTGGCCTTGGCGTAGGTCTGCTGAACCTGGATGATCGAGCGGATGTGCGCGATGTGCCGGCCCATCACGTCCAGGTCCTCCGCCAGGCGCGTCTGGCTCCGCATCTGCTCGTCGGCCAGCACCGTCAGGTACTCCGGCAAATGAGCACCGCGCGGATCCTGGCTCAGAAAGTCCGCCAGGGACCCACTGTGCTCCGTCAGCAGCGCCGCGGCCTTCTTGAGCTGGCTCACGCGCAGCCCATCCACCGACTGTTGCATCAGCTCGAGGTTGACCTGGGTGCTGGTGAGCACATTGCCCACGCTGTGCAGCACGTTGGAGGCCACCTCGGACATGCCCACCTCGCGCGCGGTGTCCACCAACCGGGCCTGGGCCTGCTCGAGCTCGCGGGTGCGCTCCTCTACCCGCCGCTCCAGCTCCTCGTTGGCCCGGCGCAGCTCCGCCTTGGCGCACTGCACGTCCGCATACAACCGCGCGTTCTCGATGGAGATGGCCGCCTGCGAGGCGATGTACTTCAGCAGCGACAGGCGCGCCGGGCTGAAGGCGTTGGTCGCCAGGTTGTTTTCCAGGTACAGCGCCCCCAGGAATTGCTCCTGACGCAGCAGGGGCAGGCACAGAATCGACCGGGCGCTGTGGCGTGTCAGGTACTCGTCCGCGGAGAACAGGTGCGGCTTGGACGCATCGCTGATGAGCACGTGCTCGCGGATGCGCTGCACATAGGAAAGGAGCGTCCACGGAAGCTCGGTGGGTGTGCCGCTGGAGAGGGCCGCCACCGCGAGCGTGTCCCCGTTCGGCAGCACCAGGGCTCCCCGCTGCGCGCCCGCATTCTCGATGGCCGCCTGCATCAGCGTGTCCACCAGCCGCTCCAGGACGATCTCGCTCGAGATGGCCTGCTGGGCCTTGACCACCGTGAGCGCGTCCACCTGGTTTGAGTCCGTGCTGCTGGTCGAGGTGTCCTTCGTGGCCGGCGCGGCCGCCAGGTGCGGCCACTGCGCATCCAGGTGCTGGAGCTTGCCCAGCGCGCCCCAGTGCCGATAGGCCGCCCGGGCTTCGCGCGCGAAGCCATCGGCGACAATCGGCGCCTGCCGGGCGCGCCAGAAGTTCGCCGCCAGCTCGCTGGCCAAGCCCAGGTGGTGGCTGGCCCCGCCCTCCCGGGCCAGGCGGATGGCCTCCTCGTAGGCGCGCGTTGCCTCGTCCGGCCGGTCCTCCAGGCGGGCCAGCTCCGCGGCCACCATCCGCTCGGGCACACGGAACGTCTCGGGACACTGGGCCGCCCACTCCGCCAACTGCTGGTGGTGGCGCTGGAGGTCCACCCGGGACTGCCGCTGCTGCTCCGGTGTTGCCCGCTCGAAGAGCGCGGCCAGGGTCAGGGCGCGGTAGAGGTGGAACTCCCGGAGGCGGATGTTGCCACTCGCCGACCAGAGGAGCCCGGCCGCCTTGTTCGCCGCATCGAGCGCCTCCTCGTAGGCGCCGCACATGAAGCGCGACTCGAGCTTGATGAGCCAGTACGAGACCCGGGTGCTGCTCATGCGCTCGGGCGTCATGGCCGCCTCGAACGACGGCTCGTCGAAGCCCTCTCCGCTCAACGTGCCAAACGCGTGCGAGCGCCCGCGCAGTTGCTGGACGTAGGCCTGAATGACGACCAGGTAGTCCAGCGGATCCACAATCCCCGTCTTGGCCACGAACGCGATGCGCGAGACGGTCTCCCGGTGGACGTCATCCAGGTGGTGCCCCATGACCTGGCGATTGACGACGATCGCGGCAGAGCACCAGCTCGCGGAGTAGAAGTCCCCTGACTGCAGCCCGTGGTGAAAACCACTGAGCGCAATCTCCTGGCTCTCGGGGAGCGGCTGGGTGAACCAGCTGATGAGCTCCAGGCTGAGCAGCGCGCTCGCACGTTGGGTGGCCAGGTTGTACCGCTCCACGAGACCGCGAGCGAGCATCGACAGGGCAAGGCCTTCCCGGTACCGCTTGAAGAACATGCCGGTCAGCACGCCAAACCAGCCGAGCCCCATCACGGACGCCTCCGTGAAGCCATGGCGAAGCGTGAGGGAGACCATCCGGCTCAGGGTGATGATGAGCAGGGGGTTGTCGGTGACGTAGGCCTTCGCGAAGAGCGAGGCGTGCGCGCCCATCAACACCTTCATGTCCGGGTCGGTCATGGGTGGCAACTCGATCAGTCCCTCGATGGAGCGCTGTCCCAGCAACGCCCACGCCTCATCGTGCGCCGCCTCGGCCTCTTCCCAGGAGGGATGCACCGGGATGGACAGGCCCAGCAGCTTCAGGCACTCCAGGTTGCATGACACGGAGGCGGTGATGTCGCCCATGGCCATGAGGGTGTCACTCTTGAGGCAGTACGCGGCTGTAGTGTCAGCCCGCGTCCTGGCCCGGGAGCAGAGCTGCTCCGCGAGCTGGCGCGCCTCGGCGACGTTGCCCGTCAGCAGCTCGCATCTCGCGCGGGCCAGCTGCACCTGGAAGGCCAGCGTGGGCTCCGTCTCCCAGGGGTCTCCTGGAATGAGCATGAAGGCCGTCTTGAAGTAGGCAATGGCCGCGCGGTGCGCCACCGCCGCCTCGGCCTTCTGGCCCGCCTCGGCGTTCAGCCGCGCCACGCGGTGGCGCTCCGCGGGCTCCTGGATCAGCTCCGCGCCGGCGTTGAGCTGGCCCACCACACCGAAGAGTTCCTCACGCACCTGCTCCGGTGACAGGCGCTCGAGCAACAGCCGGCCGATGCGCAGGTGGAGTGCCTTGCGCTCCGCTTCGGGGAGCAGGGCATGGGCCGCCTGCTGGATGCGGTCGTGGAGGAAGCGGTACTGCTCCGCGCCCGCCCGCACCAGCAGCCCCTCCTGAAGCGAGAACTCCAGCCGCCTCTCCACCTCCTCCGCGTCGGACAGGCCCGCGAGGACGCCCAGTAGCTGAAGGGAGAAGGCATTGCCCACGTGCGCCGCCAGCCGCAGCAGGTGCTGCATCTCGCCGGGGAGCTGGCGCAGCTTGCCCACCATGAACTCGACGACGTTGTCCGAGTAGCTCCGGGCCTGAACGCCCTCTGCGTCCCACCGCCACCCTCCCCCGGTCACCGGCACCAGCAGGCCCTCCTGGTGGAGCGTGGCCAGCAGCTGCAGGAGGAAGAACGGGTTGCCTCCAGTCTTCTCGTGCACCAGCCTCGACAGGGGCGCGATCAGCTCCTGGGCCGCGCCCGGAAGCGCATCGGCCACGAGCTGATCGACCTGCTCCAGGCTCAGCGGCTCCAACCGGAGTTCGGTCATCCGGGCGCCCGCCTTGCGCGTCTCCTCCAGCACGGACACCAGCGGGTGCGAGGGGCTCACCTCGTTGTCACGGTAGGCGCCGATCCACAGGATCGGCGGCATGTCCGGCTGGGACAACATCTGCTGAATGAGCTGGAGGCTGTGCAGATCCGCCCACTGCAGGTCATCCAGGAACACCACCAGCGGCTGCTCGGCGGTGGCGAACACCCCCAGGAACCGGCGGACCACCCGGTGAAAGCGGTGCAGCGTTTCACTGGGCGAGAGCTGCTGGGGCGCCGGTTGCATGCCCACCAGAAGATTCAGCAGAGGGACCAGGTCCACCAGCACCTGGCCCTCTCCTTCCCACGCCTGGTTCACCCGCTCGCGCCACCGCTCGACTTCCTCGGCACTGCCCGCCAGAAGTTGCTGGACCAGCCCGCGGAGGGCCTGCGTCACCGTGGCGTAGGGGACGTCTCTCTGGAACTGGTCGAACTTGGCGCTCAGGAAGAAGCCACGCCGCTGCACCACCGGCTTGTGCAGCTCATGCACCACCGAGGACTTGCCAATCCCCGAGTAGCCGCTGACGAGGACCAGCTCCGGACGGCCGCTGCGGACCACCCGCTCGAACCCCTGCAACAGGGCGGCGACCTGCGCCTCACGCCCATACAGCCGCTGGGGGAGCTGGAACCTGCCGGGTGTGTCGTGCTCGCCCAGCGCGAAGGGCTCCTGCTCGCGCTGGCTCAGCTGCTCGCGGCACCGCTCGAGATCCGCCTTCAGTCCCTCGGCGCTCTGGTAGCGCTCCTCGGCCACCTTGGCCAACAGCTTCAACACGATGGCCGACAGGGCGGGCGGTATCCCCGGATTGAGCTCGCGCGGCGGCGGCGGCGTCTGCGCCATGTGCGCGTGAAACCACTCGAGCACATCGCGCCCGTGGAATGGCCTCCGGCCCGTCAACAACTCGTAGAACGTCACGCCCAGCGAGTAGAAGTCCGTGCGGTAATCCACCGAGCGGTTCATCCGCCCGGTCTGCTCGGGCGAGATGTACGCCAGCGTCCCTTCGATGTGGCTGGGCGCCCCATCCAGGTGCTCGACCTTCTGAAGCGTGGCGGCCCCAAAGTCGATGAGGCGCGCGGCCCCCTCTGGCTCCACGATGATGTTCGACGGCTTGATGTCCTTGTGGATGACGTTGCGGCGGTGGACCTCCGCCAGCGTCGAGGCCAGGGAGATCGCCAGGCTCAGAAACCGGGGAACCTCCAGCGGCTTGCCCAACGACTCGGACAGCGTCTCGCCCTGCACCTTCTCCAGCAGCAGCACCGGCCGCTCGCGGATCCGCTCGAAGGCATAGGGCCGGGCCACACCTGACACGTCGCGAAGCCGCTGAAGGATGCCGTACTCCCGCCGGTAGCGCTCGCTCTCCCGGGGCCCCGGCGCGGGCGCCATCGGCGTCTTGATGATGGCGGGCAGTCCGTCCGCCTCGCGCACCGCGTGAAAGAGCACGTTCGAGCCCGTGGCCCGAATCGTCCCCACCACTCTGTAACCAGGGATGTCCAGCATCTTGGGAATAGTCCCGCCGAAAGGGGCGCAGAAGACCACCTCTCATGGCGCCTGAGAAGGTGAGGAGGTGCTGGCTCCTTTCCACGGCTCTCGGGCCCACTTTACACTCTGAGTGCGAGGAGGCACACATGACGAGCATCAAGCAGGGTCCGTTCCCGAGCGCCACGCTCCACAGGCTCCAGCAGCAACAGTCGGTGTTCGAGCACCCGAAGGCGGCGTTGAAGACGACGCAACCCGCGGCGTTGCCTCCGGTGGTGGCGCAGCTCCGGGACACGTTCGAAACGGTGCGCAATCAGCTCGTCGATCTCGCCGGCGGCCTGGTGGCGAACGCGGCGAAGCAGGCCCAGGCAGGCGGACCCACCGTCGTCAACCCCGAGCTGCAGCAGTTCCTGACGGATAACCCCAACATCCAGACCGTGCAGGACTTCGTCAATTACTGCTACGGCCAGGGTGGAGACCGCTTCTTCCGGGAGAAGTGCGCGGAGCTCGGGCTCGATCACAACGCGCTGGCCCGGCTGCGGTCGGCCAACATGTCCGACTACGTGTACTCGGGCCCCGAGCTGGCCGAGAACCTGCCCCACACGGCGAACGCGGCGAACGCGCACTTCATCACCCAGTTCGGAGACCCCACCTACAACCCGGATGGGAAGGGCTCGACGACCAACTGCGGCCCCACCAGCCTGGCCATGGCGCTGAACACCGCGGGGCAGATGCCCGAGGGGCTCTCGCCCGAGCAGCAGATCGACTACGCGCGGGCACTCATGTACCCGGACATCACCCCCACCAGCTATGTCCCAGACACGAACCCGCCCGTTCCGCAGTTGGACCAGGACGGCGAGTTCACCGACATCAGCGCCATCACCCGGGGCGCCCAGGAGCTGGAGCTGGGCGGACTGCAGGGAACGGGCTGGGCGGCGATCGACAACGCGCTGGCCGAGGGCAAGCCGGTGGTGTGCCCGGGCAACGTCTCGTCGGACTGGGAGAGCGAGTTCCCCGACGCGGAGGCCTACCACGCCGAGGGCAGCGGACACTTCATCGCCGTGCTGGGACGCACGGAGGATGGCAAGTACCTGGTGGCCGATCCGCTCTATGAAGGGGGCGTGGTGGAGATGAGCCGCGAGCAGCTCGCCACCTTCTTCCAGGGTTCATCGAACACCGATCCGAAGTTCGCCGCGATCGGCTGAGGCGTCACGGCCGGGGCGCGCCGCGGGCACAGGCGGCGGCGCGTTCGAGCAGCAGCTTGCGCTCACGCCCATTGCGGGTGAGCGAGGCGGCGCGCTCGAACTCCGCTTGCGCCTCGGCGAAGCGCCCCAGCTTCGCGAGCAGATCTCCGCGCACGGTGGGCAGCAGGTGGTAGCCCTTCAGCGAAGGCTCCTCGGTCAGCTCGTCGACGAGTGCGAGGCCCGCTGCCGGGCCAAACGCCATCGAGAGCGCGACCGCGCGGTTGAGTTCCACCACGGGAGAGGGCGTCACCTCGGCCAGCACCGCGTAGAGCGCCGCGATGCGGGCCCAGTCCGTCTCCTCCGCGGTACGGGCGCGGGCGTGACACGCGGCGATCGCCGCCTGCAGCGCGTAAGGCCCCCGCGCACCGCCCAGCTTCTCGGCCCGCTCCAGCGCCGCGAGCCCACGGCGGATGAGCAGTTGATTCCACCGCGCGCGGTTCTGCTCGAGCAGCAGCACGGGCTCTCCCGACGGGCCCACCCGCGCCGCCGAGCGCGAGGCCTGGATCTCCATCAGCGCCACCAGGCCGTGGACCTCCGGCTCCTTCGGCACGAGCTCGGCCAGGATCCGGCCCAGCCGCAGCGCGTCCTCACAGAGCCCCGGCCGCATCCAGTCATCCCCGGCCGTCGCCGCATAGCCCTCGTTGAAGATGAGATAGATGACCTCGAGCAGCGACGAGAGCCGGGCGGTCAGCGCCTCTCCGCGAGGAACCTCGAAAGGCACGTTCGCCTCGGAGAGCGTCCGTTTGGCCCGGACGATGCGCTGGGCCACGGTGGGCTCCGGCACGAGGAACGCCCGGGCGATCTCCTCCGTGGTGAGGCCTCCCAGCAGGCGCAGCGTGAGCGACACGCGGGCCTCGGTCGAGAGCACCGGGTGACAGGAGATGAGCATCAGGCGCAGCAGATCGTCGCCCACGTCATCGTCGATCGCGGTCTCGAGGTCCGACACCGTCAACGTGCGTTTGGCCTCGAGCTCGTGGCCGAGCTCCTCGTGCTTGCGCTCCAGCCGCTGGTTGCGTCGCAGCGAGTCGATCGCCCGGTGCTTCGCAGCGGCCATCAGCCACGCGCCCGGGTTGTCCGGGACGCCTGACTTCGGCCACTGCTCGAGCGCGGCGACGAGCGCGTCCTGCGCCAGCTCTTCGGCAAGGCCCACGTCCCGCACGACGCGCGCCAGGCCCGCGATGAGCCTGGCTGACTCAATCCTCCAGACCGCGGCAATCGCTCGGTGCGCTCGGGAATCCATCACGGGCCCGGACTAGAGCATCTCCCCTGCCCGTGCAAGGCCGGGGCACTGCCGGCGGGCCGGCTCAGTCCAGGGGCATGAAGTCCGGGTTCGAGGCACCCTTGGACATGGGCCCGGTCGGCCCGTCATTGAGCACGCACTCCCCCGACACCTGCTCCGAGAACTCGCAGCCCGACTTCGGATTGCCCCAGCGGCTCGTCAGGTTGAGCCAGGACAGGCTCCCCCCGAACGTCCCCTGCGGCTGCCAGGCGAAGGGCACCAGCGCGGTCCACGTGTCCCAGGCAACGCCCCGCCCGGTGTCGTCCGCCAGGAAGTCGCCGTTGGGCAGGTTGCGGTAGATGTGCCGGGCCGCGTCCGGGTACACACCGTGCGAGCCCAGCGCCGAGTACAGCTCCGGGCGCCACCCCAGCAGCCCCAGTCCCTTGTCTCCGAAGGTGAACGTCTGCCCTCTGGCATGCTGGCTCAGGTACACCTGCGACGGGCGCCCATCCACGAAGCGCACCGTCGCGTGCTCCCAGTCCCCCACGTGGTTGCCGAACGTGGAGTAGCCCCCCGCGCAACCCCACGGCGAGTACCAACCGATGCACACCCGCTTGCCGTTGTTGTACGGGTAGAACATCCAATAAACGACGTCCGTCACGTTGGTCGGCACGCCCCCCTGCTTGCGGGTGATGAGCTCCGCGTACACCGGCACCGGCGTCTGGTCCGGCCGCTGCCCGTCCAGGAATTGCGGATCCGTGCACGAGTCACACCCCAGCGCCTGGTTCGTCACCAGAAGGCCACCCGCCTCGTGCACGTGGGCCAGGTGGAACTCCGTGGACGAGGGGAAATACGACTCGCTCGGGTGCATCCACACGCGAGGAGCGAAGGCCGCCGCCACCGCCGCGTCCACCGGCAGCCCCCGCAGCTCCGGGTTGGCCGTGGCGCTCTTGTTGAGCACCCAGTAACGGCTGCCGCCCGTGTCCGAGTGGCTCGGCCGGGCCACGAAGGTGGACGCCGCCAGCCCGCGATGATCCGCCGGCACCACCTGCCACAGCCCCACGTCGTGGTCCGCGCCCGAGCCGCTGTCGTTCCACACCCAGGCCGGGCTGGCCGGGAGCACGTACTCGCTCTTCACGCAGCGGATGAGGTCCGTGGACGGCTTGCCGTACCCCAGCACTCCCACCGTACCCAGGCAGGTGTACCCCGCGGGCGCCACCGGCTCCCAGAACGAGCCGTCATGCGTGCCACCCGAGCCCCAGTCGCTCCAGATCCAGGTGTAGTCCACCGGCCGGGCCAGCAGATCGCCCTCGCCCTGCACCAGGAACGTCATCCTCGGCGCCGGCCCCCCGGGCCCGTGGGGCATGGCGACATCGCCCAGCGAGTAGAACCCCGGATACGGGCTCAGGTTGGGCCGCCACACGGTGACACTGGCCGACGCGCCCGTGCCGCGATCGTCGTACACCCAGAAGAACTGCGTCGCCGGCTTGAGGGTGAGGCGCTGCGAGAAGCGCAGGGGCGCCTTGTCCGAGCTCAGCGTGAACTCGGCGCTCTGCCCCGCTGCGTACGTCGCCGCCACCAACTTGTACGTTCCCGCCGCCAGCGTGGCCGACAGCCGCGAGTGGTAGTTGCCGCCGCTGTCGTCATCCTGGCCCAGCACGTT
>DASVVJ010001288.1:0-10246 GCA_036389955.1 Myxococcaceae bacterium | reverse complement strand
GTCGGCGCGCGGAGCCGAGAGGAAGTGCCCGACGGGACCGGAGCGCTCGGGTGGCCCCGGAGCGTCCGCCAGCAACACCGGAGGATGGGGGGACACGGCACCGAAGTCCGGATCCGCGATGACGACGAGTGAGCTGGAGGGGACAAGGTCCTCGGGACCAGGCAGCAGATCCTTGCCGGAGGTGACGTAGGAGAAGTCGAAGGCGTCGAGCAGGTACTGGCGGCCATCGTGGAGGGCCGCGAAGGGCACGAGGCTGACCTCGCCGTCTGGCGAAAGAATGATACGGCGGGTGCCGCCCAGCAGCGGCAGCAGGGGCTTGAAGGCGAGCTGATAGAAGGCCTGGGCGAAGCCCTGGAAGGTGGAGTCCCGCCGGGCCAGGGCATGGCGGAGGTTCGAGGCGGCAGTGTCGATGAGGTCGGCCGGGCCCAGGTCGGCGGCGCGGATGCGGGAGTCGGGGAAGAGCACCAGCGCCAGGTAGCGCAGCTCCGTGGGAGCGCTGGATTCCGGCCTGCCGCGCCTGGACACCCCGGGCTTGTCCTCTTCATAGGTGATCAGCTCGACGAGCGCGCCGTCCCTGGGAAGAGCCTCGGCGACACGGTCCACCATCTCGGCGGCCGAGGGCAGCGCGGTCAGCGCGCGCAGAGGGGCCGAGCGCCTGGCGAGCTCCGCCTCGAGCGTGTCCGCCGCGAGGGCGAGCTCTTGAAGCCGCTGTTGGTGTTCGGCCGCGGAGTGTCGCCCGGGTCCGGCGAACGAGAGCGCGGCGAGCTGGGTGCGCAGCGCGCGCAGGCGCTCCAGGCGCTGGTGGCCCTCGGAGTCCAGGCTGCGCGAGATGAGGCGATAGGTGTGGGCGACCTCCTGCACGGAGCGGCCCTTGCGAAGCAGCGCCGCGGAGAGAGCCAGGTGGAGCACCCTCGCGTTGCGGGGGTGTGCCCGTGCGAGCGCGTAGAAGCTGCCCTCCTCGGTACGCAGCCGGTCCAGGAAGCTGGCGAGGCTCTTCTCGGAGAAGCCGTAGACCTCCTGCCGCAAGTGATGCTCCGAGGCCGTGAAGGCCCGCTCCAGCAGCGGTAGGGCCGCGCCGAGGTTCTGCTGGGCGAGGCGCAGGCGGGCCAGGTTGTGAATCGAATGGGCCACCTCGGGGTGGCTCTCGCCGAGGGTCGCCTCGGAGACCTTGAGCGCGCGGATATACAGAGGCTCGGCCCGCTCATAGAGCCCCTGATGCTGGTAGATGCTGGCGAGGTTGTTGAGCACCGTGGCGGTAGCTGGGTGGTACGCTCTGAAGTCGGCCAGCCGGACGCTCATCGCGCGCGAATACAGCGTGTTGTTGTTCATGGCGCTGTTGTGCGTCGCGAAGAAGTGGGGCCAGGTCTCGGTGAGGACCGCCCCCGATGTCTCGCTGAGGACCGCCTCCCATATCTTGAGAGCGCGGGCGAGCAGAGGCTCGGCGCGCGCGTAGAGCCGCTGCCTCAGGTAGAGGGAGGCAAGGTTGTTGAGCAGGATGGCCACCTCCGGGTGGTTCTCGCCGAAGGCTGCCTCCAGAATCTCCAGCGCGCGTGTATAGGAAAGCTCAGCGCGCGCGTAGAGCCCCTGCTGCATGGAGAGGGTGGCCAGGTCGTTGAGCGACTCGGCGACGTCAGGGTGATTCGGGCCGAGGGCGGCCTGCCGGATCTCGAGCGCGCGCGTCAACAAGGGTTCGGCGCGAGCCGGATCCACGCGCGTCAAGTGGAGCCGGCCCAGGATTCCCAGGCAGTCCGCCACTTTCGGGTGCGTTTTCGGGAGCACGGTCTCCCGTAAAGACAGGGCACGCTCGATGAGCGGCACCGCCGCCGCGTAGTGTCCCGCCTCCTTCAGCCGTCTGCCCTCGTCGAAGGCCTGCTGCGCCTCCAGCAGTCGCGGCTCCGCGGGTGCCCGCTCGACGGTCGCGCAGGCCGCGCAGGCCAGCATGAGGACAGCCATTGCCCAGAAGGCCCTGCTCGATCCCATGAAAGTGACTCCGCTTGTGAGCGAGGACGTCCAGTCAGAACCGGTGGCAAGTCAGGGAGCGCACATGAGAGCCAGCACGATCCCCTCAGCTTGGGGAGCCGACGATGTGCGGAACGATGCAGAAAAATCTGCAGGGCAGAGGTCAGGGGGGCCGGACTGCGGAAATGACACACCCGGGCTTGCGTATTTTCAGACAAATCCGCTACACGCGACCTCCCGCACTTTCTCACTAAACGAGAGAACCTGGGCCGGGAGGGTTTCGTCGATGCGCAAGACGCTAGGAGCAGTGGTGGCAGTGGTGATGTTCGCCTGCGGCAGCCCCAGTGGCGGGCCCGGAGAGCCCGGCACGGAGCAGCCCACGGCGGAGGGCCTGACGCTCGCGGTGGAGCCGGGCGCCACCCACGGCACCTTCGTGGACAGCCAGTACGGCGAGACGACGTTCTCCTCGCGCGAGGTGGAGCCGGGCGTGTACCGCATCGAGGTGCGCCTCAATGGAATGACGCTCACCAACCTGGTGGACGTGGAGAACGGCGTCTCGGCGATGGACGGCTTCGCGGAGGCCAACGGGCAGAACACGCAGATGACGGACGGGGACCGCGAGGCGGCCAGCCGGCTGTACGCGGCGCTCAACGCGGAGCTGCCCCAGAGTGATGCGGCCACCCCCGAGGCCAAGTACCTGCGCCGCACGGTGAGCCTGTGGTCCCAGCACCCCGGCTCGGTGGAGATGCAGCGCACGGTGATGGGCGAGCAGGGCCGCGGCTACACCATGCTGTGCAGCTATGCGAAGTGCAACGGCGTGTGGAGCGGCAGCTGCGGCGGCAGCTACAACTGGTACTCGTACGCCAAGCACGACTGCCAGCACGGCGGCTTCGACCTGGCCAAGAACCAGCAGATTGCTCAGCTGGGCAACCACGGCACGTGCAGCGGTGACGAGTACTACCTGAGCAACGGCACGTGGGTGTGCGGCGAGCCGGACCACTGGTCGCGCCCGAAGGTGATGGGCATCTGCTTCGGCCGCTGCGGCGGCGGCTGTGGCGGCGACACCCAGTACACGCTGGATGCCACCAACCACGACGGCTGCGTGCGCAACGGCCACGCGCTGGCCAGCGCCTACTGCGACGATCAGTTCGCCTCCGCCAGCGACGACGAGATGTTCGCGCCCAACTGCTACTGAGCGCCATGAACCGGTTCGCGCGGGGCAGGGGAGCGGCACGGAGGGCGGGGGCCCTGGGGCTCCTGCTGGCCGTGGCCACGCTTGCCTGCTCTTCGCCGGCCGAGAAGAAGACCGAAGCGGCGCAGGCGTCCGTGCGCCGCTTCTTCGCCGCGCTGCCCGCGGGAGACTGCGCGGTGCTCGGGCCGTTGCTGGCCACCGGAGGCAGTGCCCGGCCGTGCCCCACCACGGTGGAGGAGCTGCACTCGCACGGCTTCGAGCTGGTGGACATCGTGAGCGCCGAGGTGGACGGGCGCGACGCCAACGCGGTGCTCGTCCGGGCGAAGATGGCCCAGAACGGCACCGTGCGCGACGAGCCCGTCATCCTGCGCGTCGAGCTCCAGGACGGTGGGTGGAAGCTTCGGCTGTGAGTCTGGAGTACGCTTCGCTGGCTCCCTCTCCATGAACGTCTCCTCCCGTCTCGTCCTGCCGCTTGCTGGCGCCGTGGTGCTCGTTGGCGCTGTGTTGGGCGTGGTGCTCTGGCCCGAGCCCGCCAGTCCGCCCGTGCCGGAGGTGCCTCGCTCGGAGGGCGCTGCCTCTCCGGAGGCGCCCGCGGCCCGTGGGCCCTCTTCTCCTGCTCGCGCTCCGGTGCGGCCCGGTCTTCCCAGCCCCACGGTGCAGGCTCCCGTGCCCCAGGCTCCTCCCGCGGACGCCACGGTGGTGCCCATCCAGCCCGGGGACGAGGTGCCCGAGCCGGAGTCTCCGGACCCGCTGCCCCAGGTGAATGATCCGATCGAGCCGGAGAAGCCGCAGACGGCCCGGTGGCGGCTGGAGAAGACCGAGCGCATCACCTCGCTGCTGGCGCGAGACGTGGTGCGGCTGGAGCAGCAGCGGGACGCGGCGGCCGCCAGTGGCAACGAGCGGGAGCGGCAGCGGCTGGACATCCTCGTCCGCCGGCAACAGGAGCGGCTGCTCAAGCTGCGCGAGGAAGCCTCCCGGCTCTCGGGCGAGGCCCAGCTCGAGCCACCCGAGCAGTAAAGCCCAGACTCTCCGTGTGAGCTTGATCCTTAACGCTAGACATGGGATGAACACAGGGTGGACAGGGATTGATCAGGCGGAGGCCTGATTCAAGATAGCCATTGGCTGTATTACTGGCAGCGGCCTGGCCTGTTGCTACACTTTCAGGACAGCGAAAGAGCCCTCGCGCGGACGATCGGTGCACGAGGGAACGCGGACGGTATGCCAGGCCCCGGCAAAAAGAGCGTGGCTGCTTTGTTAGGGGTCACCGTTGCCGCACTGAAGCAGGGCACCGCGTGTGAGATCCACACCGGTGCTCAGTGTTCGAGACAGCGCCCGAGCCAGGACACCGTTGACATGTCTTTTCCCGTCTTAACCCCCTCCTCCTCGCTTGCCCGAGCCACGCTCCTCAAGATGGGCGTGCGCATCGCGGTGGTCATCGCCCTGACCACGCTCTTCAGCTACCTGCACATGCTCCACACGCTGCGCCACGAGGCGGTGCAGCAGATGGAGCGCCATGTCACCGAGCGCAGCCAGCGCGAGCAGGCCGTCTTCGTGCTGGCCGAGGATCATCACACCCTGCTCAAGAAGGCGCTGGAGGCCCGCATCCAGGCCTGGAGCGTGATGGATCCAAATCCGCGCTTCGACAGCCTGTTCACCCCGATGCCCGATGGCTCGGTTCGCATCCGTTCGGAGATCTCCCAGGTGGGAGGAAGGGCCGGGCTCTTTGTGCCCCGGGGCGTGAAGCTGGATGAGGGGCTGCGCCGCCGCATCCTGGCCGCGTACGACGTGGTGGCCCAGTACGGGCCGGCGTTCGAGGCCCGCTTCATCAACACCTACGTCACCCTGGCCGAGGGCCCCGTCGTCGACTGGTGGCCCGAGCGCCCCAACTGGAGCCTGGAGGTTCCGGCCGACTACCCGTCCATCGGGTACGACTACTACGCCATCAGCCTGCCCGAGAAGAACCCCCAGCGGCGCACGGCCTGGAGCGGCGTCTTCATTGATCCCATCTCCAGGAGCTGGATGGTCACCGTCACCACGCCGTTGGACATGGAGGGCCGCCACGTCGCGTCGTTCTCGCATGACGTGCTGCTCGATGAGCTGATGACGCGCTCGATCAAGGACCACCTGCCCAGCGCCTACAACTTGCTGGTGCGTGACGACGGGCAGCTCATTGCCCACCCGGGCCTGAAGCTGGAGGGGGCCACCGTTGGCTATGACATCACGGGCAGCGCCAAGCTGGCGGAGGGAGAGGTCGCCGCGCGGCTTGGCTCCGAGGAGGAGCAGGCGCACCTGCGCGCGCTGTACGAGCGGCTGAAGCAGCGCAAGGAGGGCGAGGTCATCCTGGAGCTGCCCGAGCACGAGGAGTACCTCGCGGTGGCCCGGCTGCGCGGGCCCGAGTGGAACTTCGTCACCGTGCTGCCCAAGGGCGTGGTGTCCTCGGCCGCCTTCAGCTCCTCGCGCTACGTGCTGCTGTTCGGCATCGCGTCGCTGCTGCTGGAGCTGGCCATCATGTATTGGGTGCTCAGGCAGGAGATCTCCCGCCCGCTGCTGGACTTCACTCAGGCGGCGAACCTGGTGGCCGCGGGAGACTTCCGCGTCAAGCTGAACACCACTCGCAACGACGAGTTGGGCCGGCTGGGCAGCGCCTTCCAGGCGATGTCCGACAAGGTGCAGCAGCGCGAAGAGGAGCTGCGCAAGGCCAACGAGGGACTGGAGCAGCGGGTCGAGCAGCGCACCCGCGAGCTGAAGGAAGTGCACCAGCAGCTGCTGCAGACGGCCCGGCACGCGGGCATGGCGGAGATCGCCACCAACGTGCTGCACAACGTGGGCAACGTGCTCAACAGCGTCTACACCTCGGCCCAGGTGGCCAAGGAGCGGCTGTCGCGGCTGAAGCTCGAGCAGGTGGGCCGCGTGGCCGGCCTGCTCCAGGAGCGCCAGGAGGACATCGGCACCTTCCTGACGCAGGACAAGCGCGGGCGCAACCTGCTGCCCTTCCTGGACAAGCTGGGGCAGAACCTGCTCAAGGAACGCCACGAGGTCATTACCCTGCTGGACGACGTGGGCCGGTACACCGAGCACATCGGCGACATCGTCAAGGTGCAGCAGACCCACGCGCGCCCGCCCCGGCTCAATGAGCCCGTGCCGATGGCGGAGCTGGTGGAGGACGCGCTGCGCATCAACTCGGCGGCGCTCGTGCGGCACCAGGTGACGCTGGAGAAGCACCTGCCCCCGCTGCCTCCGCTGCTCACCGACAAGCACAAGGTGCTGATGATTCTGGTGAACCTGATCAGCAACGCCAAGTACGCCATGGACGACATGCCCGTGGAGCTGCGGCGCCTGAGCGTGAGCATGGAGCGCCTGGGCACCGAGCGCGTGCGCATCGAGATCCGCGACAACGGCATGGGCATTCCCCCGGAGATGCTCACGCGCATCTTCCAGTACGGCTTCTCCACCCGGAAGGAGGGGCACGGCTTTGGTCTGCACTCCAGCGCGTTGGCGGCCCAGGAGCTGGGAGGCTCGCTGACGGCGCACAGTGACGGGCCCGGCAAGGGCGCCGTGTTCACGCTGGAGCTGCCCTATCAACTCTCCCAGCAAGCGAGAAGCGCATGAGCCAGAGTTCGAAGCGAATTCTCATCATCGATGACTCGGAGGCCATCCATCAGGACTTCCACCGGATCCTCTGTCCGTCGCAGCAGTTGGATACCCAGGAGCTCGACCAGCTCGAGGATGAGCTGTTCGGTGATCCCCCGGCCAGCAGCGCTTCGGGCCAGGCGCTGTTCGAGCTGGACTCGGCCTTCCAGGGCAAGGAGGGGCTCGCCCGGCTGGAGCGGGCCCTGTCCGAGGGCCGGCCCTACTCGCTGGTGTTCCTGGACTACCGGATGCCTCCGGGGTGGAACGGGGTGGAGACGCTGCGGCACCTGCTCAAGGTGGCGCCCTCGCTGCAGGTGGTACTCTGCTCGGCCTATGCCGACTACTCCTGGGAGGAGATCGCCCAGGAGTTCGGCCGATCCGAGCAGCTGCTGGAGCTGAGGAAGCCCTTCAACAGCCAGGAGCTGCGCCAACTGGCGCTCCGGCTGACTGGAGGCGCCTGAGCAGACGGGAGTCCGTGGATGGCTGACAGGGCTGGGACGCGCTCTCCGCGTGCATCCTTTGTATGCGGGATGTGGCTGCTGGCCGTGGGCCCGGGCTGTGGCCCAGTCCTGGAGTCCTCGTCCGCGCCGGCCACGGTGGCCCAGCAGGTGGTGGGTGGCACGGATGCGCCGGAGGATGAGGCGGTGGTGGCGCTGGTGGCGCGGCGCACGCGGTGCACCGGCGAGCCCCTGACGCTGCTGTGCTCCGGAGCGCTCATCGCGCCGGACGTGGTGCTCACCGCGGCGCACTGTCTGAACGTGTTCGGCGTGGAAGGGCCGTATGAGGTCTTCTTCGGCGCGGAGCTGCTGCCCGAGCCCCGGGGACGCTTCGTCCAGGTCTCGCGAGCGGTACGGCACCCGGACTCTGTGCCTCAGACACACGCCTATGACGCGGCGCTGCTGCGGCTGGCCACGCCGGTGGCGGTGACGCCGCTGCGGCTTCCCGGGCCCTCGGGCCTGGCACTCGCTCCGGGCGCGGCGTCGCGGGTGCTTGGCTTCGGAGAGACGAAGGATGCGCAAGCTCCCTCGGGGCGCCGCCGTCAGGGCGGGCTCACCGTGACGGAGGTGACTCCGAGCGCCTTCCTCGCCGGGCCGGCTCCTGCGATGAGCTGCGTGGGCGACAGCGGCGGACCAGTGCTGGTAAGCGACGGCACGGGTGAGGTGCTCGCCGGCATCACCGCGAGCGGGGACGTGGCCTGCCGCAAGGAGGCCTTCAACGTGCGCGTGGAGGCTCTGCGCGACACTTTCCTCCAGCCTTTCCTCGATGAGCAGGCCATGGCTCCAGCGCCCACGCTGGCCCCGGAGAACCTCTGCCGGGACACGTGTGCCCAGGACACGGACTGTCCCTCGGGACTCACCTGCGTCTCACTGGACGGCGCACCGGGCCGTTGTCTCCTTCCCGCGCTGCAGGAGGGAGACTACGGCGCGCTCTGCACGGAAGACGCCGCGTGCGGCACCGGCGGCCTGTGCGCCCGGCTCGAGTCCGAGGGCGCCGAGGCCTGCCGCTGCTTCACCCCATGCGCCGCTCCCGCTCCATCCGACGCGGGAGGCTGCACGAGTGCTCCGGGCCCGGCGCTGCTCGGGCTGCTCGCGGTGGCGGGGTGGCTGCGAAGGCCTCGCCGCCGCCTCAGTGCCGGCCGGTCTTCCGGCTGGGCCGGGTGAGCTTCTTGCTCGCCTTGAGCGGCGTCACGTCGCCGCGGCCCGTGGTCTTCTTGCGCGTGCCATCCTTGCGGTAGCCCGCCGCGGCCTCCACCGGCAGCGTCTTGACGCGCGAGGTGCTGCTGCCCAGCTCGGGAGCTGGCAGCTTGCGGCTCTTCGCCGTCAGGCCTCGCCCGGGCGGCTTGCGCGGGCTGACGCTGCGGTCGTCGAACGCCACGTCTCCCATCAGCTTGCCGCCCTTCTTCTTGGCGCGGTGCGTGCTCATGCCCTCGGCCGCGCCAACATCCGTGGCCTTGAGCGCCATCGTGGTGCCCTTCTTCTTGGCGCTTTTCGCGCGAAACGCTTGTGTCTTCTCAGGCATGCGACCCTCCCACACCGATTGAGTTACGGATGGTCAGGCCGGGTTACCAGTGAGCAGCGGACCAGGCAGGCCCCGGCGTCCATGTCTGCTGCCGGTTGGTCAGCCGAGAACAGGAATACGCCACGGAAGGTCTTCTGGTGCGCACTCCGCTCGTGAATCGCCCGCCGCCTCAGCCCACCCGGGCCCGGGGCCGCTTCACCTTCGTGGCGCCGCACGCCGTGGCGTGGCGGGCCAGTGCCTCGTCCACCGCCGCGTCATCCAGCTTCACGCCCTTCTCGCGCCACAGCTTGTCCACCCGCAGCACCCCGTCCACCACGCGCGCCTCCAGCCGGCCCACCAGCCGGCCCCGGTGCAGCAGCGGGCAGACGTACCAACCCCACCGGCGCTGATCCGCGGGCTTGTACACCTCCCAGGTGTACTCGAAGCCGAAGAGCAGCTTCACCAGCCCCCGGTCCCACAGCAGCGGATCCAGCGGCCCGAGGATGCGCATGCGCTCGTCCGGCTCCTCCACCGGGCGCTCACGGAAGCCCGCGGGCACCAGGTAGCGCCGGGGCGAGCCTGGCACAGCCACCTCTTCGATCAGCCCCTCGCGCACCAGCGCATCCGGCAGCTCCGAGGTGCGCACGTCCGACAGCACCGACCAGTGCGGCCCCGATGCGCGCGAGAGCAAGCCTGCCGCCTCCACCCGCTCGAGCAGCGCCCAGCGATCGAACGCCTCGGCTCCGCCAGGCACCTTCTTTCCGGCGATAGACGGCAGCGAGCGCTCGGGCACGTCGTACCGTTTGCCGCCCAAGCCTCGTCCGCTCACCACCACCTGGCAGCGCGTCCACAGCACCTCCAGCGCCATGGAGGTCGCCTTGCCAGTGCCCTTCCACCCGCTCCAGTCCAGCGGCTTCACCGCGCCATGGTCGGTCAGCTCCGCGGCGGTGATGGGGCCTCGCGCGGTCACCTCCTCCAGCACGGCTTCGAGCACTTTCGCGGGCAGCCGCTCCAGGCGGGTGGCCAGGTGCCACCACGGCGTCTCGCGCGTGCGCTCGCGGTAATACGGGAAGGCGTATGCCGGGAGAATGCAGCGCTCCTTGGCCCAGTGCTCGAAGGCATGGCCCGGCATGAGGTGCCGGTACACATCGCCTCGCACCAGTCCGTCCACCCGGGCCAGCGCCACCAGGTCCGCGTTGGTGCCGATGACGTCGAGCGGATCCAACTGAATGCAGCGCAGGGCGTGCAGCAGCGCGCGGGTGCCCTCCGCGCCGGGCGGGAAGCGGGGCCTGGCCAAAGCGTGGTGGCTGACGAGCCAGGCGCGCGCTGTGTCGGCATCCAACGTGCGGGCGGCGGGCAGGGTGGGGCGGGGCATGCGCGGGCGCACCTTATGCCTCGGCCCAGCCCGCAAAAAGCACGTCCCGCGGTGATAGGACCCAGAGTCCACCACCGCGGGACGCAAACCCG
>DASVVJ010001287.1:0-14957 GCA_036389955.1 Myxococcaceae bacterium | reverse complement strand
CTATCAAACGTATGGCCGGCTGATGCGCTGGGCCTGGCTGAGCATCAGCCTGGGGCTCTACGACGATTCCATCCAGAGCGTGGAGGACACGGCCCAGCGGCTGCTGCTGGCGCAGGTGCACACGGTGGACACCAACTGGCGCCCCGCCGTCAGCCACATCGCCAACGAGAAGCAGGGCCGGGGCCTCATCGTCGAGGTGGGCACCGGGCGCGGCAACTCGGTCGTGCGGCTGGCCACGCTGCTGCCCGACACGCGCATTGTCTCCCTGACGATCAGTCCCGAGCAGCATGAGCTGGTGACCGGGGTTGTCCGGGAGCTGGGGCTGAAGAACGTGGAGATCCGCCGGGGAGATCTACTGGATCCTTCGTTGACCGGGGATCTCGTGGGACAGGCGGACGCGGTGGGCGCCATCGAGGTGGTGTTGCACTTCTCGCCCTCCCGCAAGCCGGAGGCCATGCAGCGCATGGCACGGCTGCTCAAGCCGGGCGCGCCCCTGTGCTTCATCGACACCGCGATTGCCAGGCCGCTGAGTGCGCTCGCGGAGCGGTACTACGCCAACCAGAGCATCTGGTTCGGCCTGAAGGAGCAGTACTTCCAGCTCTTCGAGCAGGCGGAGATTAGTCCCGCCAGCTACGTCGATTACACCCCGGACCTCAATCAGGGCTTCAAGGAGTCCACCGAGGTGCTGCGTAGGTTCCGCCCTCAGCTCCGGCAGGAGTTCGGACGGCTGATGAGCTGGCTCTGGCCGGAGGTGCCTGGAACGGTCTACGTCCGCACGTTGGAGAACCTCCGCTATGTCCACGTGGTGGGGCTCAAGCGCTGAGCGGGCGCTGAACCCTCACCCCAGCCCTCTCCCGAAGGGAGAGGGGGTTTGCCGCTGGCCGCGGCGAGGGGTGCCACGGCCAGGGATTCAGGCTTAGCGCTTGCGCCGTGCTCCCGCGGCTTTCTTCGCCGGGGCTTTCTTCGCCGCCACCTTCTTCGTCCCTACCTTCTTGACGGGGGCCTTCTTCGCCGCCGCCTTCTTGGCAGGGGCTTTCTTCACCGCCGCCTTCTTGGAGGGAGCCTTCTTCGCCGCTGCCTTCTTGGCGGGGGCCTTCTTCGCCACCGCCTTCTTCGCTCCTGCCTTCCTGGCCGAAGCCTTCGGCACCGCGACCTTCTTCGCGGCCGCCTGCTTCACGGGAGCCTTCTTCGCCACGGGCTTCTTCGGCGCCTCCGCTGTCTCCCGCTCCTCCCGCAGGCGCTTCAGCCGGCGCTCAGCGGCTATCACCGCCGCCTCCTCCAGCCCCTTCTCCTTCTTCGCGCCCGCCTGCTCCGTCAGCTTCTTCACCCGGCGCTCGGCCGCAATCACCGCGGGCTTCTCAAGCGCCTTGTCCGCAGGCCCCGCCGCCTCGGCTTCCTCCTCCTCACCGGCCTCGGTCTCGTCCCCTACCGCTCCGGCCTCGTCCTCATCCTCGTCCTCGGCCGCGTCCGGCTGCCCCGCCTCGCCGTTCTCCTCCCCGGCCGCGCTCTCCTCGCCCTCCTCCGCCTCCTCACCCTCGGCCAGCTCGCTCAGCGCGCCCTGCACCGCCGCAATCGCCCGGGCGAAGGTGCGGTCCCCAAACTGCTCGTGCTCCACCGGCGGCACCAGCACGTTGAGCATGTTCGACAGCGAGCGGTACAGCCGCATCTCCTTCTTCTCTTCGTCCCACGTGCCGTAGAGCCAGTCCTCGTCTCCCAGCCCATTCACCCACTCGGGCAGCGGCCCGCCCCCGTCCCCCTGCTCCACCATGGCCGACTTGCGCGCCGTATACAGGTGGCGGTGCTTGCCCTTCAGCCCGAAGCGCCACACCCCCGCCGCCGGCAGCCCCACCAGCATCTTCCGCGTCTTCTCCAGCACGCTGGGCGCCTCGCCCTCCCCGTGCAGCGGAAAGAGCACCACCTCTCCCTCGAACTCGCCGCCGTTGAAGGCCGCGTACAGGTCCCCCAACTCTCCCGGCAGAGGAACGCCACACTCCGTCTCGGCCCGCCGCAGCTCCTCCGCAGCCACCCCGGGGGACGTCTTCCTCGCCGACTTCTGCAGTGCCTCCAACCACTCGTGCATGGCCCCTCCACTTCAACGGCGCCTCACCCTGCCGGCGCTCATGCCCCCCGTGCCCTACTGCCAATCTCGACCCGCGTGTACCCGTGTGCCAGGGGGAAATGTCGGACAATCCCGAGTTCTACACCGCCCGCCCCGCTCGCACCGCAATTCTCCCTCTTCCGGGTGACGTTCTGATCGGAACCGCGGGCTCCCACCCAGGGAACTGCATTCGCCACAGTGGGTAATTCTTTTCCCACCTACAGCCCCGCTTTTTCCCACTCGGGCCCGAAAACGGCCCCACACGTTCCAACAGAAAACACCCGGCGAGGGCACGCGCACTGCACGCCCCCTCGCCCTGGAACGGAGGAACCATGGGGCGATGGAGCTGGGTGGTACTGGTGGGCGTGGTGGGACTTGTAGCCTGTGGGCCAGAGGACTACGTGGCTCCGGAAGAGCCACCCATCACCATGGACCAGGAACCCCTGCCGGGCGTGCGTGACGGAGGCGTTCCCTCGCAGGATTACCGGCCGGAGCCGCCGCCGTCGCTGCCCCTGCCGCCGGAGCCGCGCCCCGAGCTGCCCTCCTCGCCGGACGCGGGCACCCCGGATGCAGGCACTCCCGGCCCCAAGCCGATGGAATACCCGACCGTGCAGACGCGCGTGCCGGCCATCAACCTTCAGATTGACCCGGTGGACCTGGCGTGGCTGGAGGCCAACCCGCACACGGACGAGACGGTGCCGGTGGTGATGACGCTCGAGGGCCAGAGCGCGCCGGGGCAGCTGCGCTTCCGCGGCGCCAGCACCCGCACGGCGCCGCAGAAGAGCTTCAAGATTGAGCTAGACCCGGGCTACGAGTTCGCCGACCGGGACCACTTCGAGCTTTTGGCGCAGTGGTTCGACAGCGGCAAGCTCACCGAGAAGTTCGCGGTGGACCTCTTCGTCGCGATGAACCTGCAGGTGCCCCGCGCGCGCTACGTCAAGGTGAGCGTCAACGGCGTGCCCAACGGGCTCTACGTGGACATGGAGCACGTGGGCAAGGACTACCTCAAGGCCCACAACCTGGAGAAGGGCTCCTCCATCTACCGCAACGGGGCGCGCAACGGGGAGATGACGCTGCGCCGCGGCTCGCACCAGGACGACTTCGAGAAGAAGACCAACGAGACGACGGGCACCGCGGACCTGCAGGAGTTCCTGTCGTGGATCAACCTGTCGGACGACGCGGTCTTCGAGGCGAAGCTGGAGAAGTACGTGGACGTGGAGGCCTACCTGGGCAACCTCGCCGCGGACATGATCATCTCCAACAACATCATCGAGGACGCGCGCGGCTACTGGGTGCACCAGCACAACAAGGACGTGTGGCAGTACACGCCGTGGGACCTGAACAACGCGCTGATGCTGCACTGGCGCACGTGGGATCCGCTGGACCCGCCCATCAGCCAGCGCTGGCCGCAGAGCTTCAGCCTGTATGACCCGTGGGTGCAGCGCATCTACGAGCTGCGCCTGGGCGAGCGCGCGACCCAGCGGCCCACCTGGAGCGTGCTCAACACCCGCATCTGGGACCGGCCCGCCTTGCGCGCGCGCGTGCTGGCCAAGCTGGAGGCGGCCCTGGCCGGGCCCTTCACCGAGGAGAAGGCCAACGCGCACATCGACGCGCTGTGGAACCGCATCGCGCCGGAGCTGGCCGCGGACCCGTACATCTCCAACGCGCACATGGTCCGCTCGCGCGACTTCCTGAAGCGGTACGTGCGCGAGCGCCGCGCCTACCTGCTCAGCGTGATGAACGCGCTGCGCAACCATGGCAACGGGCCGCTCGTCATCCACGAGCTGAACGCCGGCAGCTCCGGCTACGTGGAGCTGTTCAACCGCGGCACCACGGCGATCAACCTCGCGGGCTATGAGCTGACCCACGACCTGCGTAACGTCACGCGCCACCGGCTGCCCGCCCACACGCTGGCGCCCGGCCAGAGCGTGCGGCTGCATGCCACCGGCAACACCGCCGCGGGCCCTCTGCACCTGCCGTTCACACTGTCGCGCCAGGGCGGCGAGGTGGGCCTCTTCAACGGCAACCTCAAGTCGGATTCCGGCAAGCCCCGGGTGTATGCCCCGGAGGACGTCGTCTACTACGGCCCGCTCAACCGCGGCACCGTGTACGGGCGCAAGACGCCGCAGAGCGAGGACTTCGAGCACAGGCCCTGGGTGCGCTGAGCGCCCCGGGTTGAAAACAGCCGGGGCCCGCCGTTAAGCAAGCACATGGCTCATCCCGCGACCTACGAGGCCACCACCGAAACCTTCGATGCCCTGGTGCTCAAGCCCCAGGGCGAGCTGGTGGTGGTGGACTTCTGGGGGCCCGGCTGCCCCAACTGCGACATCTACGCGGCCGCCGAGCCCGCCCTGCTCTCCGAGCTGGAGGGCGCCCGGATGCGCGTGGTGAAGGTGAACGCCTACGTGCACGAGGAGCTGGCCCGCCGCTTCGGCCTCTTCGGCATCCCCACCTTCCTGCTCTTCCGCGACGGGAAGCTGCTGGGGAAGATGAGCCAGTACTACGGCCGCGAGTACTGGCTGGGCGTGGTGCGTGAGCACCTGCCCGCTGCCGCCTCGCCCTCGTGAGCCGGCTCAGCGGCTGTTGAGCTCTCCGGTGCCCGTGGGCCCTGGCTCGCTGCCGCCCACCATGCCGGGCGGAGGCTCGGAGAGCAGCTGCTGCAGCCCCTCGGGTGGCGGAGCCATCGGCGCCTGCGGCAGCTGCAGCATCAGCTCGTCGGCCATTCCCACCCGGAAGAAACCCGTGAGCCGCTGCAGCGCGTTGGCCTGCATGGCCAGCTCGTCCGCCGAGCGCGCCAGCTCCTGCGCGGACAGCGCGTTGGCCTGCGTCTCCTGCTCCACGTGGGACATGGCGTGGCTCATCAGCTCCACGCTGGTGGACTGCTCGCGCGTGGAGGCGGCCACCTCGTGCACCAGCTGCGCCGTGCGGTGAATGCTGGGCACCAGCTCGCGCAGCAGCCGCCCGGACTGGTCCGCCACCCCCATGCTCGACATGGCCAACTCGCCAATCTCGCGCACCGCGGACTTGCTGCGCTCGGCAAGCCTGCGCACCTCGCCCGCCACCACGCTGAAGCCCTTGCCGTGCTCGCCCGCGCGAATCGCCTCGATGGCCGCGTTGAGCGCCAGCATGTTCGTCTGGTGCGCCAGCTCTTCGATGAGCGCCACGTTGGTGGAGATGCGCCGCATGGCCGCCACCGTCTGGCCCACCGCCTTGCCGCTGGCCTCCGCGTTCTGCGCCCCCACCCGCGCCATCTCCTCCATCTTCTGGCAGCTCTCGGTGTTGCGCTGCACCGAGCCGCTGATCTCCTTGAGCGTCTGCGCGTTCTCCTGAATCGCCGTGGCCTGCTCGCTGGTGCCCCGCGACAGCACCTGGGACGAGGAGGCCAGCATCGCCGACGCCGTGGCCAGGGAACTGGCCCCCGAGCGCACCTCGGCCACCACCTGGGTGAGCCGCGTCACCATCTCCGCCAGCGCCTTGCCCAGCGCGTCCTTGTCCGAGCGCGGCGTCACCCGCACCGACAAGTCGCCGTGCGCGATGCTCACCGCCGTGGCCACCATCTCCTGCATGGAGCGCACCATCTCCAGCGTGGAGCCCAGCAGCTGCGCCGCCTCGTCCTGCGTCTGCGGATCCAGATCCAGCGACTGCTCGCCCTCCTCCAACAGCTCCAGCTCGCCGCGCGACAACCGCAGCGTCATCTTCGACAGCCGGGTGATGGGCTCGACGATGATGTGCGAGAGCTTCCACGCCACCGCGATGCCCGCGGCGCTCAAGAGCAGGCCCAGCAGCGGCAGCAGCACCCGCATCCACAGCAGCGAGGACTGGGCGCTCTGGTTGGACAGCCGGGCGAACTCGCGGTTGACGCGCAGCAGCTCCCGCATCTCGTCATCCAGCCGCTTCAGCGCCTCCTCCAGCTGATCCAGGTTGAACTCCCCGCCAGCCAGCACGCGCTCGCGCAGCGGCACGTAGCCCGCGTAGGACACCTTGAAGCGCTCCAGCGCGTTGATCTCGTCCCGCTCGAGCTTCTGCTGATCCATCTCGTCCAGCATGTCGCTGAACCCGGCGTTGTTCGAGGACAGCCACTGCTGGCTGTACTTCTCGATCACCTTGAACATCGCCTCGTCATGCGTGCGTGCCAGTTGCGCCCGCCGGGCCCGCTCCTCCGCGGGCAGCTTCGCGCGCGCCAACAGCCGCAGCTCTCCCGCCAGCGACTCGCGGCGGGCGTTGCCCTCCTGCAGCGCCACCAGCGGCTCGAGCCGGAACTCGTAGAGCGTGTCGTACTCGTCCTTCAGCGTCCCCGTGCCCCACAGCGCCACCAGCGTCATGGACACCACGGACACGGGGATGAGCAGCGCTATCAGGGCCAGCTTCCAGAACAGCTTGAGGCGACGGACCATGGCGCGAGTCATCCAGGGCGGCGGGGGTGGCTTCTGCCCAGGATCAGGATTTCCGACTTAAGAGAATTTTTCCACCCTAGAAAAACAGCTCCCCCTGCCTCCGCGGGGACCGGCGGGGCGGGCAGGGTCCAAACAGACCAGACAATCCCTGGAAATACCAGGGGGATACCCGGGAGGGAGGAAGGCGTTAAGGCTGCCTGCCCTGCCTACTGGGTTGTCCAGAGGGCCAGCCGGGGTGGGGACTTCGCCTGCTCCGGGTGAGGGTGCGAGAGTGGGGCCCGCATGCGCATTGCACTCGTGGTCCTGCTGGCCTCGGTGTCCGCCTTCGCGGCGGACCCCTGGGACGCCCCCCCTTTCACCGCGGAGCCGGCCGTGCTGGCGGGGGCCGCGGCGGCGCTGCCCACGCCCCCGGGTGCCGAGGTGGAGGTGCTCCTGGAGGAGGGCCACTTCTCGTATGACGCCCAGGGCCGGGAGACGGTGACGCAGCGCCTGGTCTACCGGGTGCTCACCCCCGAGGGCGTGAAGAACTGGGCCGTGGTGGGCACCGGCTATGCGCCCTGGCACGAGGAGCGCCCCGAGGTGCGCGCCCGCGTCATTACCTCCGACGGGCAGGAGCACACGTTGGATCCGTCCACCCTGGCGGAGGCCACTCCGGCCGAGAGTGACCCGGAGACGCTGTCGGACCGCCGCATTCTTCGAGGCCCGCTGCCGGCCATCTCCGAGGGCGCGGTGGTGGAGCAGCTCATCACCACGCGCGAGACGGAGAGCCTGTTCTCCAGCGGCGCGGCGCGGCGCTTCTACTTCGGCAAGGAAGTGCCGGTGCGGCGGGTGCGCCTGACGCTGGAGGTGCCTCAGGGCCGGCCGCTGCACTTCGCCGCGCGCGGGGTGCGGGTGAAGCCCCGGCGCACCGAGGCGAACGGGCGCACGCGGCTGACGTTCGAGCAGGGCCCGCTGGAGCCGGCGGTGAACCCCGAGCCCTTCCTGCCGGGAGACGCGGTGGCGTGGCCGCACGTGGCGTTCTCCACCGGCCGGGCCTGGGGAGAGCTGGCGCGCAGCTACCACCAGACGGTGGAGACGCAGCTTTCGGGCGCGAAGCTGGAGGACACCGCGCGGGAGATTCTGGGCGGGGAGAAGCGCCGCGAGCAGGTCATCTCGAAGCTGACGGCGTGGATCCACGCGCAGGTGCGCTACACGAGCCTGCAGTTCGGCGAGGCCGCCGTGGTGCCGCGCCAGCCGGCCGAGACGCTGGTGCGGCGCTACGGGGACTGCAAGGACCTGTCCACGCTGCTGGTGGGCCTGCTGCGGGCCTCGGGCATCCCGGCCTCGGTGGCGCTGCTGCGCACCGGCCCGGAGGATGTGCAGGAGTCGCTGCCGGGCTTCGGCCTGTTCGACCACGCCATCGTCTACATCCCCGGCCAGCCGGCGCTGTGGGTGGATGCCACGGACGCCTTCAGCCCACCGGGGCAGCTGCCAGTGGCGGTGCAGGGACGGCTGGCGCTGGTGGCGCACCCGGAGACGAAGGGCCTGGTGCGCACGCCGGAGCTGCCGCCCTCGGCCAGTGGCTTCACCGCCACGCGCGAGGTGTACCTGGCCGAGCACGGGCCGGCGCGCATCATCGAAAAGAAGGAGTCCACCGGCACGGTGGCCGCCGCGTACCGCGAGCACTTCGCGCGCACCGAGCTGGCCCGCGTGCGCGAGGGGTACGCGGACTACGTGAAGAACGTCTTCTCCGCCTCCGAGCTGGATCGCCTGGAGCCCCAGGAACTCAAGGCGCTGGACAAGCCCCTGCACGTGGAGGTGGAGGTGCAGAACGCGCTGCGGGGCTACACGGACGGGCCCGAGGCGGCGGTGTCCGTGAGCGGCATGTCCCTGCTGGGGCGGCTGCCGGACTTCCTGATCGACGCGCCAGCCGACGGGCAGCCGGGGAGCAAGCGCCAGGGGGACTTCCTGCTGCCGGAGCCGTACACGGCCGAGCTGCGCTACCGCGTGGTGCCTCCGCCGGGGTATGCGCCCCGGCCGCTGCCCAAGGGCTTCAACCACAAGCTGGGCCCGGCGAGCTACTCGGGCGAGTACACGCTGAAGGGCGGAGAGGTGCACGCCACCTTCCGCTTCCACACGGGCAAGCGCCGGTGGACGGCGGCCGAGGTGGAGGCCTTCCGCGGCGCGCTGGCACCGCTGCGCGAGGAGGAGGACCCCCAGGCGGTGTTCGAGCACGAGGGTGCCGCGCTGCTGGCGGCGGGGAAGGTGCCCGAGGCGCTCGCGGCCTACCGGAAGCTGGTGGCGCTGCACCCGAGGGAGTCCCTGCACCGCGTGCACCTGGCGCTGGCGCTGCTGGAGGTGGGCTTTGGCGAGGAGGCCCGCGACGTGGCCCGCCATGCCACGGAGGTGGAGGGCACCGTGCTGGCCTGGCGCACCTTCGGGTGGATGTACCAGCACGACACGCTGGGCCGCCGCTTCAAGCCGGGCTTCGACCATGAGCTGGCGCTGCGCGCCTACCGCCAGGCCAAGAAGGTGGACCCCAGCGACTTCGAGACGCGGGGGGACCTGGGCATCCTGCTCGAGTACAACGAGCAGGGCGAGCGCTACGCCGAGGGCTCGCGGCTGGCCGAGGCCGTGCAGGAGTACCAGGAGCTGCGCGAGACGCTGGGCCGGCAGGACATGAATGACCACCTGCTGTTGGACCTGTTCCTGCTGGGGCGGTACGCGGAGGTGCTGCGGCTGGGCAACACCATGGAGCCCTCGGAGCTGCGCAACAGCGTGCGGCTGAGCGCCTCGGCGCTGGTGGACGGGCCGGCGGTGGCGGCGAAGAACGCGGCGCGCTGGGTGCCGGCGGTGGAGGCGCGGCGCACGGCGTTGGAGGACGCGGCCCAGCGGCTGATGCGCCTGCGGCGCTACCCGGAGGCCCACGGGTTGCTGGCCGAGGCGGCCCGGGGCGCGCCGGACGCGGTGGAGAGGCAGCGGCGCCTGCTGCCGCTGGCGAAGGCGACGCGCTTCGAGCCGAAGAGCCTGAAGCAGGACGACCCGCGCGCGGTGGTGCAGCGGCTCTTCCTGGCGGTGCTGGAGGACGGAGGCGGCAAGGAGCAGGTGGAGAAGCTGCTGCTGAAGTCCTCGCTGGCGGCCGAGCCGGAGATGGCGGACGACGTGCTGCGCGCCGTGCGGGCAATGGTGGCCAAGGGCGTGCTGGCGGAGGTGCCGCTGAACGCGGCGGTGGACATGGCGCTCTCGCTGATGGAGGTGCGGGTGGACGGGGACGCCAAGCGGGGCTTCCGGGTGCAGACGCGGCTGCCCTTCGAGGGCGCGGCGGCGAGCGAGAGCTGGTTCGTGGTGCGCTCGGGCAACGAGTACCGGCTGCTGGGCAGCGGCTACCACTACGCGGCGGTGGGCCAGGAGGCGATGCGGCGCACGGACGCGGGGGACGTGGAGGGCGCACGCCAGTGGCTGGACTGGGCGCGGGACACGCTGCCGGCGACGATGCCGGAGACGCAGGGCGGGGCCAACTTCCTGCGTCTGTGGAAGAAGGGAGCGGAGGCGGGCCTGGACGAGGTGCGCGTGGCGGCGGCGAGCCTGATGGCGTTCGGCAAGCAGGCGGTGCGGGCCATTCCGTACCTGAGCCAGGCGCGCGAGAAGGCGAAGACGGACGCGGAGCGGCGAGGCTTCGACCGGGACCTGATGACGGCATACCTTTATATGGACCGGATGCCGGAGGTGCTCGAGACGGCGGACCGGTTGCTGGAGGTGGCGCCGGTGGACGAAGCGGCGTTCGCGCGGGCCACCCAGGCGCTGCGCAAGCTCAACAAGCCGGAGGAGATTGCCAAGCGGGCCGAGGCGCGGCTGAAGCTGCTGCCGGACGACGACGCGGCGCTGGAGACGCTGGCGGACGTGTCGACGATGCGCGGGGACCTGGCGAAGGCACAGGAGTACCGGCGGCGAATCGTCGAGGCAGGCAAGGCGACGGCGCACACGTACAACGAGCTGGCGTGGAACACGCTGTTCCTGGGCAAGGTGGACGAGGCGGCGCTGGAGGATGCGCTGAAGGCGAACACGCTGACGAGCTACGGCACCTCGTCCTACGTGCACACGCTGGCGACGATCTACGCGGAGCTGGGCAAGGGCCAGGAGGCGCGGCAGCTGTTGCTCAAGTCGCTGGAACTCAAGGGCGAGAGCACGCTGGCGGAGTACGACTGGTACGTGGTGGGGCGCATCGCAGAAGGCTACGGGCTGTGGGAGGAGGCGAAGGCGGCGTACGCGAAGGTGAAGAGCCCGGAGCCGGGCATCAACACCGTGGACTCACTGGCCACCACGCGGCTCAAGGCGCTGGAGTCCGCGCCAAAGACGGTGACGAAGCCCGGACTCTAAACTCCCCTCTCCCTTCGGGAGAGGGACGGGGTGAGGGTGCCTCGTCCCCCAGGCTCAATCCCGGTACCCGCGCGCCTGCAGGTTGAACAGGTGCGCGTACCGGCCGCCCTTGGCCATCAGCTCGTCGTGGCTGCCCAGCTCCTCCACCTGGCCGTTGTGCAGCACGGCGATCTGATCCGCCATGCGCACCGTGGAGAACCGGTGCGAGATGACGATGGCGATGCGGTCCGCCGCCAGCGCCTGGAACCGCTCGAACAGCGCGTGCTCGGCCTCCGCGTCGATGCTCGCGGTGGGCTCGTCCAGGATGAGCACCTCCGCATCGTCGCGCATGAACGCCCGCGCCACCGCCAGCTTCTGCCACTGCCCGGCGCTCAGCTCCTGGCCCTTCTCGAACCAGCCGCCCAGCATGGTGTCGTACTGCTGCGGCAGCGCCGAGATGACCGGAGCCGCCCCGCCCAGGTCCGCCGCGCGGGCAATCCGCTCGCGGTCCGCCAGCGCGGGCACGTGCCCCAGGCCGATGTTCTCCGCCACGCTGAACTGGTAGCGCACGAAGTCCTGGAACACCGCGCCGAAGCGGCTGCGCAGGTCCTCCACGTCCATGTCCCTGAGGTCCACCCCGCCGTAGTGGATGCTGCCCTCGGTGGGCTCGTACAGCCGCAGCAGCATCTTCACCAGCGTGCTCTTGCCCGCCCCGTTCTCGCCCACCAGCGCCAGCTTCTCGCCCGGCTTGAGCGTCAGCGTCACGTGCCGCAGCGCCCACGCGTCCTTGCCCGGGTACTGGAAGGACACATCCCTCAGCTCGATGGCGTTGCTGCGCCCCCGCGGCGCCGTCAGCGCCGGCACCACCCGTGGCCGCTCCGCCCCGGTGGGTATTTCCAGGTAGGCGAACAGGTTGCTCATGAAGAGCGCGTCCTCGTACATGGAACCAATGCTCGTCAGAATCCCCTGGAACGCCGCCTGGCCCTGCCGGAACACCGAGAGGTACAGCACCATGTCGCCCACGGTGATGGAGCCCGTGGCGGCGCGGCCGGCCACGTACGCGTAGCACCCGTAGAACGCGCCCAGCGACAGCACCCCGAGCCCCAGCCCCCACCCCATGCGCCGCAGCGCCAGCGCCCGGTCCTCGTTGAAGAACTTCTGGAACAGCTCCCGGTAGCGCCCCAGCACCAGCGGCCCTAAGCCGAACAGCTTCACCTCCTTCACGTGGTTGTCCCGCGTGAGGATCCACTCCAGGTAGTTGAGCTTGCGCCCCTCCGGCGCGCGCCACGAGTACAGCCGGAACCCCGCCGCCGCCAGCCGCGCCTCGGCGATGAACGCCGGAATGGAGGCCACCACCAGCACCACCACGCTCCACGGCGACAGCGACACCAGCAGCACCGCGTACGTGGACAGCGTCACCACGTTGCGGACAATCGAGAACACCTGCATCACCAAGGACAGCGGCCGGCTGTTCGCCTCGCGCCGCGCGTTCTGCATCTTGTCGTAGGTGTTCGAGTCCTCGAAGTGCCGCAGCTCCAGCTCCAGCGCCTTGTGCAGAATGCGCTCGTTGAGCAGGTTGCCCAGGTTGGCCCGCAGCAGCTCGCGCGTGAGCCCCAGGCTCCGTTCCACCAGCGCCGAGCCCAGCATCAGCCCGAACTCCAGCCCCACCAGCCGCATCACCTGGCCGCGCAGCACCCCCGCCCCACCCTCGGCCGCCGCCGCCACCACCCCGTCCACAATCAACTTGCCCACGTAGGCAATCGCCGCCGGCAGCACCGCCGCCACCAGCGTCAGCACCCCCAGCGTCACCGCCAACCGGGGGCTCGCCTTCCAGAAGAGCCGGAACGTGCCCGGAAGGTACCGGAACAGGCTGCCCGCGTTCTTCAGGCGGGCGGTGAGCGAGGTGGGCGCGGTGGACGTAAGCGGTGGAGCCACAGTCCGTGTTCCTAACCGACCGCAGGCTTCCGCACACCGCTTAAGCCACCCGTCGGACAGCTCGGGGAGCCTTTGAAAGAGTTACAGGGCATGTGCGCAGTGCCTCGCACTTGTACCCAGGGACGCATGCATCCCTGAACAGGGATTCACACCTTTAGGGCGTCCAGGTCTGGACAAGCGGCCCTGCCCACCCGGGTAGGGCGGTCGGCCAGACCTTTGCAGAGGAGGTGGTCCGTCTTGCCGGCACACCCGGAGTGACAGGGCGGTAGCGTAGAAGGGGGCGTAGTCATGCGGGGAGTCATCACAGGCCGTGAGGTGGTCTCCAACCTGGGTCTCATCTACCGGGAGTTTGGCGCCAGCTGTCTCATGCGCTGTCTCTGGGTGCTCGTCAGTGGCAAGTCCACCACCTTTCTCGAGGTGGCCTGTCAGCGCGAGCGCTGAACACTCGAAGAGCCGCGGGAGCTCATCGCCCCCACGGCCCTTCAGTCCCCTTCCGCCGTGTTCCCTCGACTGCTCACGGCTCCCTAAGGCTCCCTGCGGCTCGGACGATCCGGATCCACCGCGTCCTTGATGGCCCGCTTGGCGTCCTCGACCTTCTCCTTCACATTGCCCTTGAGCGTGTCGGCCTTGCCCTCGGCTTCCAGCTCACGGTCTCCCGTGGCCACACCGACGGTCTCCTTCACCTTGCCCTTGGCCTTGTCGGTCCACTCTCCCATGGTGCTGCCTCCTTCCCTCGACGGGCTGTGTCATGCTCTGGACGAAACATGGGCACGGATACGAGGGGTGACAGCCCTCAGGCACCCGAGCGGCTGAGGGCTCTGCGTGCGCCTGGTTACTGCGCCAGGGGCCCGGGCAACGGAGCGAGGGCTCCGCTCGGCTCCAGCGCGGGCAGGCGCAGGGCCTCGGCCAACGCGCTCATGAGGTGGCCCAGCCGGCGCAGCCGCTCCCGGGGCTCGGTGGGGTCCTCCTCGCCGCCCTGGCACGCTGCCGCCCGGCCCCGCGCAACCTGCCCGGACGCAGCCGGGGCAGCTGTGCACCTGAGCGGCCCGGCTCCCCGGGGAACCGATGTCCGCCCGGGTAGCCCGGCGCTGGCGCCGGTGCGCCTCGACTTCGGGGCATGTATACCCGGGCCCCCTCCCCGTTCTACCGTGGGGACTGGCTCCCTCGCGTCGAGAGGCCCGGCATGCTGGACCTTCCTGGCTACAGGCTTCTGGGCACCTCGAAAGCGGCGGGCGCCAACGTGCTCTTCGAGGCGGTACGCGAGGCCGATGGCCTGCCCGTGCTTCTCAAGACGCCGGCGGCCGTCGCTCCCGGCTCGCGAGAGCGCGAGCGCTACCGCCGTGAGTTCGCCATCCTGAAGAGGCTCCAGGGCGTGCGCGGTGTGATTCAGGCCCATGCCTGCGAGCTGCTCTTCGAGCGGCCCGTGCTCGTCCTGGAGGCGGTGAAGGGCCTGAGTCTCTCCGAGGTCCTGGGTCTGCCCTGCGACGCCTCCTGGTTCCTCGAGTTCGCCATCCCTCTGGCCGCCACCCTGGAGGAAGTGCACCGCCAGCACGTCATCCACAAGGACCTGCAGCCGGACCACATCCTCATCGAACCCTCGGGCAACGTCCGCCTCACCGACTTCGGCGCGGCCACGCTCCAGCAGCGCGAGCACCTGGAGGCGGCGCCCACGGATCTGCTCGAAGGCACCCTGACCTATATGTCCCCGGAGCAGACCGGGCGCATGAACCGGGCGCTGGACTACCGCACCGACTTCTACTCGCTGGGCGTCACCTTCTACACGCTGCTGACGGGCACCCCGCCCTTCCAGGGCCATGACGCGCTCGAGTGGTTCCATGCCCACCTGGCCCAGAGCCCCCGGCCTCCGCACGAGCGGGTGCCGGGCCTGTCCCCCACCCTGTCGGCCATCGTCATGAAGCTGTTGGCCAAGGTGGCCGAGGAGCGCTACCAGAGCGCCGCGGGCCTACGGGCGGACCTCGAGCGCTGCCGGGAGGGGCTGCGGCGCGGCGTGCACGAGCTGTTCCCACTGGGCCAGAAGGACGGCGCCACCGGCTTCCAGCTTCCTCAGCGGCTCCACGGGCGCGAGGCCACCGTCGCCCGGCTGCTGCAGAGCTTCGAGCGGGTGGCCCAGGGCGGGCCGCCCGAGCTGCTGCTGGTGCACGGCGCCTCGGGCATGGGGAAAACCGCGGTGGTGA
>DASVVJ010001286.1:0-13703 GCA_036389955.1 Myxococcaceae bacterium | reverse complement strand
GCCTATCCGGACCGCATCGGGCCAGTGAAGAAGACGGCCGCCGCCGACGACGTGGCGAGCCTCATCTTCACCTCCGGCACCACGGGCAACCCGAAGGGGGTCATGCTCACCCACCGCAACTTCGCCTCGCTCATCGCGAAGCTGGCCGGTGCCTTCGACATCGGCATGGGGGACGGCGTCCTCTCCGTGCTGCCGCTGCACCACACCTTCGAGTTCTCCGCCGGCTTCCTCACCCCGTTCTCGCGTGGCGCGGAGATCACGTACATCGACGAACTCACCTCGGACCGGCTGGGCGACGTGTTCGAGACGGGCCGGGTGACGGCCATGGTGGGCGTGCCCGCGCTGTGGCAGCTCTTGCACCGCAAGATTACGCAGGAGATGGCCAGCCGGCCTCCCGCCATCGAGCAGGCGCTGAAGGCGCTGATGGCCTCGCACGGAGAGCTGCGCAACCGCAGCTCGCTCAACCTGGGCAAGCTGCTGTTCTGGCCGGTGCACCGCAAGTTCGGCGGCAAGGTGAAGTTCCTCATCTCCGGTGGCTCGGCGCTGCCGGATGACGTGCACAAGGCCTTCCACGCGCTGGGCTTCAACATCGCCGAGGGATACGGCCTCACCGAGGCCTCTCCGGTGCTGTCGGTGGCCGAGGCCACCAACAAGCGCCAGCCGGGCACGGTGGGCAAGCCGCTGCCGGGCATCGAAATCCGCATCGACAGCCCGGACAACGAGGGCATCGGCGAGGTGCTGGCCAAGGGCCCCAACATCATGGCCGGCTACTACGGGGACCGGGAGTCCACCGAGGCAGTGCTCAAGGAAGGCTGGCTGCACACCGGAGACCTGGGCCGGCTGGATGCCGAGGGCCGCCTGTACCTGGTAGGCCGCAAGAAGGACGTCATCATCGACGCCAACGGGAAGAACGTTTACCCGGACGAGCTCGAGGACTTGTACGGCACCCACGCGCACATCAAGGAGCTGTCCATCGTCGGCCTGCCGGACGAGGGCGGCGGCGAGAAGGTCGCCTGCCTGTGCGTGCCCGACTACAAGGAGCGGCCGCGCGAGGAGGTTCGCCGCGAGCTGGAGGAGCACTTCAAGAACGTCAGCGCGGACATGCCCTTCTACCGCCGGGTGAAGGTGCTGCGCTTCTGGGACGGAGAGCTGCCCCGCACCTCCACGCGCAAGGTGAAGCGCAAGCAGGTGGTGGAGGAGTTCAAGCGCATCGAGCGCATCGCCGCCAGCGGCGAGAAGGCCCGTGAGAAGGTGGTGGCCACCGGCGGCGTGAGCGACTGGCTCTACCCGATCATCGCCGAGGTGGTGAACCGCCCGCTGTCCGAGGTGCGTCCCGAGGCTCGGCTCACCGGAGACCTGGGCTTCGACTCGCTGATGCTCACCGAGCTGTCCGTGGCGCTGGAGCAGGCCGGCGTGCCGCTGCCCGCGGTGAACGACCTGACGCAGGTGAACACGGTGGAGGACCTGCGCAAGCTGATCGTCGCCTCCGGGAAGAGGCCGGCGGCGGAGGTGCGCGCCAAGGAGATCTCCGAGGACAACAAGCGCTCCGAGGACATGGAGATCCCCGTGCCGGACATGGTGGCGAACCTGGGCCGGCAGCTGCTCACCTTCGGCCAGAAGGTGCTCTACGGCGGCATGTTCGATGTGAAGGTGACGGGCATGCAGTTCGTGCCGCAGAACCGCAACTTCCTCGTCATCGCCAACCACGCCAGCCACCTGGACGCGGGCCTCATCCGCACCGTGCTGGAGGAGCAGGGCCAGAAGCTGGTGGCCCTGGCCGCGCGCGACTACTTCTTCGATACGCCGCTCAAGCGCGCGTACTTCGAGAACTTCACGGACCTGATTCCCATGGACCGGCACGGCAGCCTGCGCGAGTCGCTGCGGCTCGCGGGCGAATCGCTGCGCATGGGCTACAACCTGCTCATCTTCCCCGAGGGCACCCGCTCGGTGACCGGAGAGCTGCTGGAGTTCAAGCCGACGCTGGGTTACCTGGCGCTCACCTATGAGGTGGACGTGCTGCCGCTGTACCTCAAGGGCACCTACGAGGCGCTGCCCAAGGGCACCATGTTCCCCAAGAGCAAGGAGCTGGAGGTCCACATCGGCCCGGCGCTGCGCTACGGGGACCTGAGGGCGAAGACGCAGGGCATGGCGCGCTCGGAGAGCTACCGCTACGCCACGCGGCTGGCGGAGGAAGCGGTGAAGGCGCTGCGCGCGGGCCGGGTGCTGAACCTGGACGCCGCGGCCACGACGGAGGAGCAGCGGCGGGCGCTGAGCTCCACGGGAGGTCAGGACGCGTGAAGCTGCTCGTAACCGGAGGCACAGGCTTTCTGGGCACGCACCTGGTGCCCAGGCTGCTCGAGGCGGGCCATGAGGTGCGGCTCGTCGGCCGGACGAAGCCCAGCACGCCCGGGCTGGCCAAGGCGGAGTTTGTCCAGGGTGACCTGAAGAACCGCGAGACGGTGCGCCGCTCGCTCGAAGGCGTGGAGGCCGTCTATCACCTGGCCGGGCTCGTCTCGTTCCAGGACAAGGACGCGCGGCGGATGTACGAGCTGCACGTGGATGCCACGCGCGAGTTGCTGCGCGACGTGCGCGAGGCGGGGGTGAAGCGCTTCATCCTCGCGTCCACCTCCGGCACCATCGCCGTGTCCAAAGAGGAGCGGATCGGCAGGGAGGACGACGACTACCCCATCACCGTGGTGGGCAAATGGCCGTACTACCTGTCCAAGATTTACGAGGAGAAGCTCACGCTGGAGTACTGCCGCAAGCACTCCATTCCCCTGGTGGTGCTCAACCCCAGCCTGCTGATGGGGCCCGGGGATGACCGGCTCTCCTCCACCTGGACGGTGGTGAAGTTCCTCAACCGCGAGCTGCCCGCCATGCCCGGCGGCGGCATGTCCTTCGTGGATGCGCGCGACGCGGCCGAGGCGTTCCTCAACGCGCTCACCCGCGGCGAGTTGTACGGCCGCCACCTGATGGGCGTGAACATGTCCATGGCGGACTTCTTCGACCGGCTCCAGCGGCTGACAGGGGTAGCGGCGCCCCGGCTGCACCTGCCCTCGAAGGCGAACGTACTGGGGGCGAAGCTGCTGGAGCGCTGGGCGAAGTTCCGCGGCACCAGGCCCGCCGTGGACCCGCAGGAAGTGGATGTGGGCGAGCATTTCTTCTACCTGGATGCCTCCAAGGCCGAGCACGAGCTGGGCTTCCGCGCCCGGGATCCCCAGGAGACGCTGCACGACACGGTGCAGTACATCTTCACGAAGATGCCGCCGCAGGACCTGCCGGGCACCAAGGGCCGGCTCGCCGAGCTGCGCGACGGCACCTGAGCGCCCCCCAGCCGGCTGTCAGGGGGGCCTGAGCCCCCCTCTCGGAGGCTGAGAAGAAGGAGGAAATCGCGCGGGGTGGATGGACGTGGGAGCGGCCCTGCGCATACGGTTCTATTTCGGCCCCCATGCAGGAAAATAAGTTCGAGGACATCTCGACGGCTGCCACGCCGAAGACCCGCGCGCCCGAGCAGGCGTCGCACCCTGTGCCGGCGCTGACCGTCATCTCCCACCCCACGCCTCAGCGCGCCGGGGAGCGGCTGGTGCTCGACACGCTGGCCACCGGCGGCACCGTGGCCGTTTCACGCATCGGCCCGGACTTCCTCCGCCCGGGAGGCTCCCTGGGCATGCCCCTGGCCGACACCTTCATCAGCCGCAAGCCGCTGCTCTTCGAGTCCCTGGCCAACGGGGGTGTCCGGCTGCGCGTCGAGGAGGGCGGGACGCTGGTGCGCGTCGGGGAGGCTCCGCTCACCGGCGCCCGGGAGTTCGGGCACGAGGAGCTGGTGCAAGGCGTGCCGCTCGTCCTCGCCGATCGCGTTGTTCTGTTGCTCCACCTGACGCTGGCCTCCGACCCCCAGGGCTCCGAGGAGCTGGGAATGGTGGGCTACAGCGTGGGCGCCCGCCGCGTGCGGGAAGACATCCTCCGGGTCGCCGACCTGAAGGTGCCCGTCCTCATCCGGGGCGAGACGGGCACGGGCAAGGAACTCGTCGCACGCGCCATCCACCAGAACAGCCCACGCCGGGCCGCGCCGTTCCTCAGCGTCAACCTGGGTGCCCTGCCCAAGGAACTTGCCGCCGCCGAGCTCTTTGGCGCACGCAAAGGCGCCTATACCGGCGCGGCGCAGGAGCGCGAGGGGTACTTCCGCGCCTCCCACGGGGGCACCCTCTTCCTGGACGAGGTGGGCGAGGCGCCGCTCGAAGTGCAGGTGCTGCTGCTGCGCGCGCTGGAGACCGGAGAGATCTACCCGGTGGGCGGCCATACCCCGGTTCCCGTCGATGTGCGGCTGATCACCGCCACCGACGCCGACCTGCAGGAACGCATCCGCCAGGATCTGTTCAAGGCGCCGCTGCTGCACCGGCTCGCGGGTTTCGAGATTCAGGTGCCCTCGCTGGCCGAGCGGCGCGAGGACCTTGGCGTGCTCTTCCACCACTTCGCCCGCCAGGAGCTGGAGGCGCTCGGCGAGGCCCATCGCCTCGAGGCCGAGAACGCGCAGGCGGAGCCGTGGCTCCCGTGGTCCCTGGCGGTCCGCCTGGTGCGCTATACGTGGCCCGGCAACATCCGCCAGCTGCGCAATCTCACGCGGCAGATCATCATCGGCAGCCGTGGCCTTCCCAGGCTCCAGGTCAACCCGCGCCTCGAGCAGGAGCTGGATGCGGCCGTTCCCCCTCGCCGCGTGAGTGCTCCAGCGCCCACCGCCCCCGCGGCGAAGGCGCCTCCCACCGCCAGGAGCCCGGCCGCCTCGCCCGAACCGGAGCCGGCTGCCCGGCGCAAGCCCTCCGACGTGAGCGATGAGGAGCTGCTGGAGGCGCTGCGCTCCACCGCGTGGGATCTCAAGGCCGCCGCGAGCCTGCTGGGCATCACCCGCCCCTCGCTCTACCTGCTCATCGACAAGAGCCCCAGCCTGCGAACCGTGGGGGATCTCAGCTCCGAGGAGATCACCCGCTGCTTCCAGGAGTGCCAGGGAGATGTGGACGCCATGGTGCAGCGCCTGGAGGTCTCCAGGCGAGGGCTTCAGCGCCGGCTGAGGGAGCTGGGACTGACCAGCGCCTGAGCGGCTGACATGTCAGTCCAGGCCGGTGACACGTCAAGGGGCCTTTGGTGAACCCCTAAACCCTGGAAAATCCGTGATATAGCGGGTGGCCGGTGCGTTGCAAAACCTCCGCGCGCACCTACGCCGGGCCTGCCCAGGCTCAGGAGTCATGCACCTCATGAACACCCGTACCAGCGCGCTGGCCCCCAGCCCAGCGGCTGCCCCGCCCCACCCTCGCTCACGGTTCCGCGGATCCGCGCTGCTGGCCGCGTGCTGCGTCCTGCTCGCGGCCTGTGACCCGGTGCAGCCGGAGCCTGCTTCCACCACAAGCCAGGCGGCCTCGCTGACGGGCGTGGACGGAGACGTCACCGTCACCGCGCCCTTCACGGTCCTCAACCGCTATGCCGTGCTCGCCACGAATGCCAGCGCGGGCTCCACCAGCGTCACGGTGACCGCCGTCACCGATCTGGACCACCCGGACTTCGGGCCGATGAGCGTCGGCGATCTCGTCTTCATCGTGCAGATGCAGGGCGCCTCGATCGACACCTCGAACGGCCCTGCCTACGGCACCATCACCAACTACAACAGCGCGGGCCTGCACGAGTTCGCCGTGGTGCTGCGGGTCGAAGGCAACACGCTGCACCTGGCGTGCAGCGGGCTGCGGAACAGCTACCTGGTCGCGGGGAAGACCCAGGTGGTGCGCGTGCCGCAGCTCAGCAACCTCACCATCGATTCCGGTGGCTCCATCTCCGCGCGGCCCTGGGACGGGCAGCGCGGCGGCGTCGTGGTGCTGCACGTCGAGGGCAGCACCGATCTCTCAGGCGACATCGACGTGAGCGGCCAGGGCTTCCGCGCGGGCGCCCGGGAGAACAGCTCGTCCGCCTCCGTGAACCCCATCACGCTCTACTTCTCCAATGACCCGACCCTGGGCGCCGAGAAGGGCGAGAGCATCGTGGGAGATGCCACGGTCTATGACGCCCTGGGTGGGCGCTACGGCCGTGGAGCACCGGGCAACGGCGGCGGCGGCGGCAACAGCCACAACGCGGGCGGCGGTGGCGGTGCCAACGCCAGCAACGGCAAGACCTGGACGGGCCAGGGCGTGATGAGCAGCTCGGTGGTAGGGGCGGCGGCGTGGCAGCTCGACCCGGCCTACCTCGCCAACAACAACGCGCGCACCGACTCGTCAGGAGGCGGACGCGGTGGCTACACCTACTCCGCCAACAACCTGGACGCGCTCACCACGGGCCCGAACAACCCGGCGTGGGGTGGCAACCAGCGCTTCGAGGTAGGCGGACTCGGTGGACGGCCGGTGGAGAGCAACCCGGCCTCGCGCCTGTTCCTGGGCGGCGGTGGCGGCGCGGGCGATGGGAACAACAACGCGGGTGCCGATGGCGGCCATGGCGGCGGGCTCGTGTACCTCATCTCCTCCACCGTGAACGGCTCGGGCAGCATCCGCGCCAACGGCAGCGACGCGCAGAACACGACGGGCACCCACAATGATGCCCCCGGTGGTGGCGGCGGCGGCGGCAGCGTCGTCGTCCTCAGCAACGCGCTGTCTGGCGTCTTCGTGGTGGCCAACGGTGGCCGGGGCGGCAACCAGCTCATCACCAGCGCCGAGGCCGAGGGCCCTGGCGGCGGCGGCGGCGGCGGCTACATCGCGCTGAGTGGCGGCACGGTGCCGACTTCCGTCGAAGGCGGACAGTCCGGGACGACCACCTCGGCGTCGCTGACCGAGTTCCCCGTCAATGGCGCCACGTTCGGCGCCACCGGCCAGGTGGTCACCGCGCCCGGACTTCCCCAGCCGTGGCTGGCGTGCGCGCCCATCGACCTGGGCGTGACTATCACCAACGGGCAAACCACGACCATGCCCGGGGCCATCGTCACCTATACGGTGACCGTGACCAATGCGGGCCCCAGCACCGCGACGAACGCTCCCGTCACCGTGCCCCTTCCCGCCAACGCCACGGGTGGCACGTGGACGTGCGCGGCCGCGGGCGGTGCCTCGTGCCAGGCCGCCAGCGGCACGGGCGGCATCAACTCCACCGTGACGGTTCCCGTGGGCGGTACGGTCACCTACACCTTCACGCTGGAGGTGATCCAGGCAGCTGCGGGCACCCTCACGGTGACCGCCACCGCGGCCGAGCCCTCCCCGGGGCTCGATGTCAACCTCGCGGACAACACGGCCACGGACAGCGACACGGTGATCTCCAATGCGGATCTGTCCGTCGACCTCGTCGGGCCCGCCAGCCCCGCCCCCCAGGGCCGCCCGGCGACTTACACCGTCCAGGTGGCCAACGGCGGTCCCAACACCGCCGGCAATGTGTCGGTGAGCTTCCCGGTTCCCACGGGCTCCACCTTCTCGGGTGCCACGGGCCCGGGCTGGACCTGCACGGAGGCCGGAGGCGTGGTCACCTGCACGCGGCCGGAACTGCCTCCCGGCGGCGCCCCGGACATCGCCATCACCGTGGTGCCCACCATCCCGGGCGGGACGATCAACGCCTCGGTGTCCGTTACCTCGGCCACGCCGGATCCCCAGCTCGCCAACAACACCGACTCGACGTCCACGACGGTCGTGGTCATCAATCAGCCGCCGGTGAACAACATGCCGGCGCCGCAGAGCACGCCCGAGGACGTGCCGCTCGTGTTCTCCACGGCCAATGGCAACCTCGTGTCCATCGCGGACCCCGACGCGGCCAACGGGCAGGTAAAGGTCACCCTCACCGCCACGCAGGGCACGCTCACGCTGAGTGGCACCACGGGGCTGACCTTCACCGATGGCGACGGCACGTCGGACACGACGATGACCTTCACGGGCACCCTGGCCGACATCAACACGGCGCTCAACGGCCTGAGCTTCGCCCCCAACGCGAACTACAACGGCCCCGCCACCCTCACCGTCGCCACGAATGACCAGGGCAACACGGGCGTGGGCGGTGAACTGACCGATACGGACACCCTCGACATCACCGTCACCCCGGTGAATGACCCGCCCACGGCCGTCAACGACACGGCGACGGTGGCGACCAACTCGACGGCCCGGCCCATCAACGTGCTCGCCAATGACACGGCCGCGCCCGACAGTGGCGAGACGCTCACCATCACCTCGGTGACACCCGGCTCTCAGAACGGGACGATCACCATCACGGGCAATGGCACCGGCATCACCTACACGCCGCCGCGTGGCTTCTCGGGGACCGAGACCTTCACGTACACCATCAGCGATGGCAACGGCGGCACCGCCACCGCCACGGTGACCGTCACCGTGAGCGCCACCTTGGACTCGGACGAGGATGGCGTCCCCGACACCGTGGAGAACGAGACGGGCACCGATCCGCTCGATCCGGACTCGGACGATGACGGCATGGAGGACGGTGAGGAGGACACCGACAAAGACGGCGAGGTCGACCCCGGCGAGACCGATCCGCGCAACCCCGACACCGACGGTGGCGGCGTGAACGACGGCGACGAGGAGACCAACGGCACCGATCCGCTCGATATCAACGATGACATCGAGCGGCGGGTGGTGGGCCGCGGCTGCAGCGCCTCGGGAGACAACAGCCTGCCGGGCTCGCTCTGGATGCTGCTGGCTTTCGTGGGCCTTGCCCTTCGCAAGCACGCGGCGCCCATCTCGCGGGGCTTCGGCGCCCTGCTCGGCCTGGGAACCGTGGGAGTGCTGGCCGCGTCCGCTCCGGCGCACGCGCAGAACAGCTCCGCCATCGACGTGCAGCAGTTCAAGCCCGCGCCCGGCAAAACCGACGTCCTCGGCATTCACGGGGCCGGTGTGCCGGGTCACTACAACTGGCGCGCGGGGCTCTACCTCAATTACGCCCACGAGCCGCTCGTCGTCATCAACCCGCGCAGCGACACCCTGCTCCAGCACCTGGTGAAGAACCAGATGGGCTTCGACCTGGTGGGCTCCATTGGCCTGGGCGAGCGCTTCGAGCTGGGCGCCGTGGTGCCGCTCAACCTCCAGCAGGGTGAGTTCAACCAGCAGCCCGTCGGCAACGTGGAGCAGACCTGGAAAGGGGGCATGGGCGATCTGCGGCTCGTTCCCAAGGCCCTGCTGGTCGATCACGAAGGCCTGCGGCTGGGCCTGGTGTTGCCGGTGGTGCTTCCCACCGGCGGCGGCACGGCCCTGCGCGGGCAGAAGGGCATTGGCGCGCAGCCGCGCCTGGCGGCGGACTATGCCTTCGAGGGTGGCGCGCGCGTGCTCGCCAACGTGGGCATCAACGTGCGCAGCCGCGAGGAGCTGCTCAACCTCTCGGTGGGCAATGAGCTGAGCTACGGCGTGGGTGCCACCGTTCCCTTCAACAACGAGTTCACCGGCATGGCCTCGCTGGGGGGAGCCCTGGGCCTGGGCGCCACCGGCGGCGCGGACGAGGAGGAGGTCCCCCTCGAGATGCAGGCCGGTGTCCAGTACCGCTTCAGCAAGTACGTGATGGGCACGCTGGGGCTGGGCCGTGGGCTCACCCTGGGCTACGGCATGCCCATCTTCCGGGTGTTCACCGGCGTGTCGTATACCGCGGAGGAATACAAGGCCCCCCCGAAGGACTCGGACGGTGATGACCTGCCGGACGTCGCGGACAAGTGCCCCGACGAGCCCGAGGACCGGGATGGCTTCCAGGATGAGGACGGCTGCCTGGACCCGGACAACGACAGCGATGGCATTCCCGACACCGCCGACAAGTGCCCCAACGAGCCGGAGGACAAGGACGGCTTCCAGGACGAGGACGGCTGCCCGGACCCGGACAACGACGGCGATGGCATGCTCGACGGGTCGGACCAGTGCGCCAACGAGCCCGAGGACAAGGACGGCTTCCAGGACGAGGATGGCTGCCCGGACCCGGACAACGACGGGGACCTCACCCTCGACACGGCGGACAAGTGCCCGCTGAAGCCGGAGGACAAGGACGGCTTCCAGGATGAGGATGGCTGCCCGGATCCCGACAACGATCGGGACGGTGTCGCCGACGCCGACGACGAGTGCCCGCAGGAGGCCGAGGTCATCAACGGCGTGGATGACATGGACGGGTGCCCGGACAAGGGTGAGACCAAGGTCAAGGTGCAGGGCAAGCGCATCCTGATCCTCGAGAAGGTCTACTTCGCCACGAACAAGGACGTGGTGCTGGCCCGCTCCTTCCCGCTGCTGCAGCAGGTGGCCGCGGTGCTCCGGGCCAACCCGCAGCTGACGAAGATCCGCATCGAGGGCCACACCGACGACCGGGCCGATGATGCCTTCAACAAGGACCTGTCCCAGCGGCGCGCGGGCAACGTGCGCAAGTACCTGGTGGAGCAGGCGGGCATCGACCCCGAGCGGCTGGACGCCGAGGGCTTCGGCGAAGAGCGGCCGGTGGACACGAACAAGACGGCGGCGGGCCGTGAGAACAACCGCCGCGTCGAGTTCATCGTCGTCGAGGTCGCCGAGGAGTAAACCCCGTGTCACCGCCACGGCGTCCAGTCACTCTGGGCGCCGTGGCGCTCGCAGGCTCAGGGCGAGAAGTGCAGCAGCATCGCCCTGGCGCTGCGGTCCGAATCTCCGGGCATTCCCGGGCCAAAGCCGTCCGAGTACTGGCCCGTCAGAGAGATGCTGCGGTCCGGCCCCACGGCCAGCCCCCGTGTCCAGGTATACACGCCGTGAGAGAGCTGCCGGCTCCAGCGGTGCTCTCCGCACGCCATGCGGTACTTGGCGACGAAGACGCCCTCGTAGGGGGAGCCGAAGCTGGGAGCGGTGGTGAGCGGCCCGCCGCCGAAGTTAAGCGTGGCGCGGAAGGTGCCCATCACCACCACGTCCCCCGCCGCGTCGATGGCGACTCCGCGCGTGAAGGTGCTGCCCTCATTGCCCATCCACCGCCACCACCGGTCGCTGCCATCCGGCTCCACCACGGAGAGAAAGCCCGAGTACATGCCGGTGGAGTGGCCCGTCTGCGTGCCCAAACGCACCCACTGCGAGAAGGCGCCCACTCCCGCGATGGCTCCATCGGGCGCGATCGCCAGGTCCAGGAAGCTGCGCTCGGAATAGTTGAAGGGCGAGGCCTCGAAGCCGCGAGACCAGACCACCGCGCCCGAGGGGCTGAGCTTCACCAGGAACGGTGCCCGGCCCACCGTGGGCAGCGAGGAGGTGCCAAGCGCCACCGTGCCCGCGTAGCTACCGCCCACGACCACCTCGTTGGAGGGGCCCGCGGCGATGGCTTCCCCCTCCACCTCCTGGGTGGCCTGGAAGCGGTGAAACCACAGCTGTGTGCCCGTGGGGCTCAGCTTCAGCACGAGCAGTTCATTGGTCCTGCTGCCCTGCGGAGAGCCCGCGCGCACCGCATCCCCCGCGGCCAGCACGTTGCCCGCGCTGTCGAACGTCACACCGTTGAAGACTCCCGTGACGCTCTGGGCCCAGAGGAACGCGCCCTGCGGCGAGAACTTCGCCACGAACCCACCGGCGGGAAGCATTCCGCCTCCCAGGTCCACCCCCGCGCTCGAGCGGCCCACCACCGCGATGTTGCCTGCTGTGTCCGTGGCCACGTCCCACGCATCCCCCCAGCTTCCCGGCGCGCCAAAACCCTTGGACCAGACGTGGCTCCCATCCGCGCGCAGCTTCACCAGCGCGAGCTCGCTGTCCGAGATGTCTCCCGTGCCGCGGTTGGGCAGCGGGCCTCCACCGAAGTCCACGCTGCCCTCATACGAGGCGATGAAGATGCGGTGGCCCTCCCCGTCGATGGCCACGCCGGACGCGGACTGATACCCCGGTCCGCCCCAGGACTGCCCGCCCTGGTAGGTGCCGCTCACCGGGCTGTCACCGCCGCTGGGCGTGCAGCGGACCACCCGCGTCTTCACCACGAGCTGCGGGCGTAAGGAGGCATCCGGATGCCCGTTGGAGGCAAAGCCAGCGCCATCGGCACTCATGGCCGCGAGGGCCAACGAGACGTACGGGCCCCCGAGGAAGGCGCCGGTCACGTCCAGCTCCAGCCAGGTACCCGGTACCACCGGACCCGCGTTGGCCACCGGGCCGCTCTCGGTGTGCGGCTCGTTCGCGTAGCTGACGCTCGTCTCCTGCCAGTCCACGGGGGTGGTCCACACCTCAGGACCATCCGAGGTGCCATTGAGGACGAACAGGCGCAGCCTGGCGCTCGCGACATCGCCTTGCAGGCCGGACAGATCGAAGCGCAGGAAGCTCGTCAGCCGACTGGGTGAGAGGTCTACCCGCAGCTCAGGCCCATTGAAGTTGCCGTACTCACTGGCCTCATCCGTGTACACGTCCGCCACGGCGCCGAAGGTGCGCGTCTCGCCCGTGGGCGGAGGCGGCTCCTCCCCGGCCAGCGTCACCACCAACTCGGGCGTGTGCTCGGCCGCCTCGCGCGAGCGAAAGTCCACCCCATCCGAGGACCGGGCGCTGAGCGCAACCGACAGGACGCCATTGCCACTCACCAAGGAGGTGACGTCGAACTCCACCCACTCGTTGAGCGCCACCGCGCCCAGCGTGGCCACCGCCGAGCCCTGGCGCGCCGGACGGGAGGCCCAGGTGACGGTGCGCTCGTCCCAGGTGGCGGACGTGGCGTACAGCACGGGGCCCTGCGAGGTGGGGTTGCTGCTGAACAGCCGCAGCTTGGCGCTCACCACCTGGCCCGAGAGTCCCTCCAGCCGGAAGCGCAGGTAGGTCTCGCTCTGGGGCGAGCCATCCACCTCGAGCGCAAGGGCTCCGCCGAAGTTCGTGGAGGGCTGCGCCTCCTGCACGTGCGTGTCCGCCTCGGCGGAGAAACGCAGCGTGGTGCCGCTTCCGGGGTCCTCCACCTCGACAACGAGCTGGGCGGGGTGGCGGCCCGCCTCCCGGGAGAGGAACTCGGCACCGTCTCCCGAGGTGTGCAGCAGCACGAAGGACACGGCGCCATCGGCCCGCACCGCCTGCGTCACCTCGAGCCCCACCCAGGTCTCCTGGGGAATGGCGTACGCATCCGCGGTGGGGCCTCCAACGCGAGCCGGACGGTTGCGCCACGTGAGGCCCGTCTCCGACCAGGTGCTGCTGGTGGCGTACACCTCGGGCCCATCCGAGGTGGGGTTCACCGCATACAGCCGCAGCGTGGCGCGGCGGACCGTGGCGCCATTCAGCCCGCTCACGTCAAAGCGCAGGAAGGCCTCGCCACGAGGAACCCCATCGGACTTGAAAACGGTGGCGGTGCCGCGGTTCGCGTCCGGCGCGGACTCGTCCGCCCAGGTATCCGCGGCCACGGTGAAAGTCAGCGTGCGCGTGCCCAGCCCCGTCACCTGCTGCACGGGCCCACGGGGGGATTCAGCGACGGAAGCCTGCTCCGCCTCGGTACTCCCCTGCGACACGCCACACCCCACCACCGCTCCGAGCAGGGCCGCGACGAGCCCCGCCCTCCACCCCCCCCACACGTGCATAGCTGTTCCTCACTGGGCTTCTTGAGCGCCAGGGGTGAACGCGTGCAGCGGGAATGCCACCTTTCCCCAGTGCGACCGCTGTCCCCTCCTCGAAACAAGGTGGGAAACGCGGTTCCCACTCTGGGAACCGTGGGTGTGTCCCTGGGAAAAACGCGTGCCCGGTGTGGCCTCAGCCGCGGATGGTGCCGGGGCGCAGCAGCGCTTCCAACGCCCCGCTCACCTGCGAGCCGGTGAAGAACTTCTC
>DASVVJ010001285.1:0-14201 GCA_036389955.1 Myxococcaceae bacterium | reverse complement strand
TGGAGATGACGGTGATGATGAGCGCCACGCCTCGTTCGTTGCGGGCCCTATGTCGTAAGAACCTGCGCATCAGAACCTCGTCAGCTCCGTATTGAGCATGATGCGAACCTGGGTGGTGTAACGCGCTTCCTTGCCGTTCTCGTCCGGCGCGAACACGGTGATGCGTACCCGGGTCGGCAGAACGGCCTTCCGCTCAGGCCGCCGCGTGTCCCACTCGTCCTCCCACTCCTTGCGCTCGGAGTCCCAGTAGTCGAACTCCACCTTCTTCACGTTCTCGAAGAGCACGTCCGTGGTGCCACCCCGGTCCATCCGCTCGCCGACGTTGGGATTTACCCGCCGCTTGAGGTCCTGCCGGCCTCGCGCGTTCTTCTCGGTGGAGTTCTCCAGGAAGTACTCCACCACGGCCTGGTCGGACTCCTTCGAGTCCGTGTACAGGCGCTGGTGCGCCATGGTGGTGAAGGTCAGCCGGTCCCGCTCGCCGATGAAGTTGGTGGGCCGGTCGTTCTGGTCCCGGTGGCGCTTGGGATCGTACCGGTCGCTCACGAAGGCCGAGCCGATCTCTCGCGTCATGCGGTTGAGCGCCACGCGCACCATGCGGTAGCGCTCCGCCTCGCCCTCCGCCATCTCCTTGGCGCGGAAGCCCGTCGAGAAGGCCATGGAGACCGCGGTCCCGATGAAGGCGGTGATCGCCACGGCGACCATCACCTCCATCAGCGTGAACCCACGAGCGGCGCGTCTCATTGGTTCGTCCTCCCGCGGTTGTTGAAGGGGTTGCCCAGAGGGTTGCCAGCACCGGAGTTTCTGCTCTGATTCAGCCACGCCTGCCCGTTCATCACCGGGCGCTGCGTCGCCGCGTCAACCATCTGCCCGTTGGGGCCCGGGACGACGTTCTGCACGGGCAGGCCCGTCTGCGCGTCCACCCACTGCGCGGCGCCGCCCCCGCCCGGGCCACCCCCGCCCGGGCCACCCCCGCCCGGGTTGGCGATGCCGCCCCCGTTGCGGTCCGAGCCCGGCCCGAGCGACACGATGTGGGTCACCACATCCATGCTCTCCACCACCGTGCCCTGCTTCCAGGTGACGGTGAGGTGCACCTCGCGCACCGTCTGGGTGAGCTGCTGCACCATCTGGGTCATCATCGGCTGCATCATCCCCGCCGCCATGCCCGCCATGCCGCCGCCGGCCGGCACGGGGCCGCCGCTCTGGCCGCCCGCGGAGCCGCCGAACATGGACGCCAGCCCGTCCAGGTCCCCGCCTTCCCCGCCCATGGGCAGGTTGAAGATGGCGCCGATGACCTGGTCGGGCGAGACGCCGTCCAGCTTGGGCGCGATGATCTTCGCGCGCCACTTGAAGCTGGGCCAGCCCTCCTCGGAGAAGTCGCCGGACTCCTCGTCATCGTCGTTGGAGAAGCCGTCGTCGTAGAGCTGCTGCTCCAGGTCCGTCATCTTCGAGCGGGCCAGGAGCGTGGCGATGGTGAGGTGCTTGCTGTAGACGTGGTTGGCGAGCGCGCCGGAGTTCAGATCGAAGATGGCCATCAGCGCCAGCGCCAGAATGGCGAGCGCGATGACCGTCTCCAGCAGGGTGAAGCCTCGGTTGCGTCTCATGAGCGAGGCACCTCCAGCTCCTCGGCCACCACCGTCACCTTGCCGGTGAGCGGTGACACGGTGAGCGTCCACACGTTGTCCCCCTGGCGCACGTACACGTGGGCCTTCTCCGTGTAGCCCTGGGGGAAGAAGTAGAGATAGGCCACGCCCTGCTCCACCGCCGTCTTCTGGTGGCGCGTCCACACGGACACGCCCACGCCGCCGGGCAGCTCGCGCGGCGCCACTTCCTCGGCGGTGTACTCGGAGAAGCGCGCCGCCTGCTCCACGCGGTTCTGCTCCTGCTCCATCAGCTCTTGAATGCTGGGCTCGCCGCTGCCGCTGCTGCTGCGGAAGTTGCGCCGCTCGTCCTTGCCCCGGCGCTTCTCGTCGTCCCGGGCCTGGTTCTCGTCCCGCAGCGCCGTCTCGCGATCCCGCGAGGTGGTGACGCCCGCGGCGGCGCACTCGGCGCGGTACTTCGTCGCGTCCTCGCTCTTCGGGCCGGGGATCTCGAACACCAGCCGGCACGTCTTCCCGCTGAGTGCGGCCGTGTCGTAGAGCGAGCGGATGACGCCCGCCAGCTCACTGGCCGAGGCCTTGGCCTTGCTGCCGGTGATGGCGCCCACCGACATCACCACCGCGGCGAACAGCACCACGGCGATGAGCAACGCGATCATGATCTCGATCAGCGTCAGGCCGCGCTCGGCCCGGCGCGTGCGCGCGACAGTCCCTGTGCTCATCGCTGGGCCTCCTCGCGGCCACCGCTGTTGATGTCCGAGTTGTCACCCTGGCCGCCGGGCACTCCATCCTCGCCGTACGAGACGACACCCGAGTGCTTGTCGTTGTAGCGGTACACGTACGGGCGGCCCCACGGATCCACCGGCACCGCGTCCAGCAGCTTCGCGTTGATGAGGACGCTGAAGCCCTCCTGCTCCGAGGGGAAGCGCCCCATGATGCGGTGGTGTGACTTGAACAGCGAATCCAGCTGCCGGATCTTCGCGCGAGCCTGACGCTGCTTGGGGCTCAGCGTGTCGTCCTCGGTCAGCCGGGCCACCCCGAAGGCCAGCGCGGTGGCGAGCACCACGACGCACCCCACCACGATGCGGCCCACCCGGGAGGGGCGGGCCGGCAGAGCGGCATTCTGGGAGGCGGTGTGCTCGGCCATGGCGGATCCTCGAGAGGGGAGGGCGACTACTTGGTCGCCTCCGGATCCTTGGAGGAGATGTCATCGCCACCGCCCGAGGTGCCGTCCGCACCGTAGGAGATGACGACGGGGGTATTGCCCTCCTTCAGGTAGCTGTACTCGTTGTTCCACGGATCGCGCGGGATGGACTCCAGCGCCTGCATCTCCACCAGGCCGCGCAGGCCAGTGGCCGTGTCCGGGTAGCTGCCCTTCTTCGTGTAGTAGAGCTTGAGCGCATTCTGGATGTTCTTGATGTCTAGCCGGGCGCGGTCGACGCGGGCCTGGTTCAGCTGGGGAATCACGGCCACACCCACCGCCGCGGCGATGAGGCCCAGAATCGTGATCACCACCATGATCTCGATCAGGGTCATGCCCCGGCTGCGGCGGCGCTGCTGCTTCCTCTTCGTCGTCGTCTCCATCGAAAGTTCTCCTTCCAGTGACTTTCTGGCAGGGCGTTGGGGCCCCACCGGGTCGTTATGTCAGGGCCCGCTGTGAGTGGCCTCGGGCGAGGGCGCACTCGCCTGCGAGTCCGGGGCATAGAGGGCCACCCCCACCGCCAGCAACGTCGCCGCCAGGGCGACCATCGCCGCCAGGGTGACGCGTTGGATCCACCGGTCGAGTGTGTCGTTCATCGCCGTCCCTCGGGTTACCGGATGACCGAGTTCACCTGCAGAATCGGCATCAGGATCGAGAAGGCCACGAATGCAATCACCGCGCCCATCACCACGATGAGGATGGGCTCGAGCAGCGAGGTGAGGGCGCCGATGCGCACGTTCACCTGCGTCTCGTAGCTGTCGGCCACCGAGACCAGCATTTCCTCAAGCTGGCCCGAGCGCTCACCGATGGCGACCATGTGGTACACCAGCGGCGGGAACTGGCCCGAGCGCTTGAGCGGGTTGGCGATGCTCTCGCCCTCGCGGATGGCGTCGCGGGCGTCCTCGATGACCTGGGCCAGCACCGAGTTGCTGATGATCGCCTTGACGATGTCCATGGCGGCCAGCAGTGGCACGCCGCTCTTGAGCAGCGTGGCCAGCGTGCGGGCAAACCGCGAGATGGCCAGCAGCCGCACCAGGCTGCCGAAGATGGGCGCCTTGAGCGCGAACCGGTCCCACGTGGGCTTGCCGGCCGGAGAGCGGAAGTACCAGACCGTGAGGGCAATGCCCGCGAAGAAGGCGGGGAAGATGATGAACCACCAGTTCTGCAGCAGGTTGCTGAAGCCAATCAGCAGCCGGGTGGTCCACGGCAGGGTGGCCTTCATCGTCTCGAAGATCTTCGTCACCTTCGGGACGACCACCGTCATCAGCAGGATGAGGATGCCGCCGCCCACCAGCATCATGATGGCGGGGTAGAGCATGGTGCCGACGACCTTCTGGCGCAGGCGGGCCTGGTTCTCGGTGAAGTCCGCCAGGCGCAGCAGCACCGCGTCCAGCGCGCCCGAGCTCTCACCGGCGCGCACCATGTTCACGTAGAGCGAGCCGAAGACCTTCTGGTGCTGTGCCAGCGCGTCGCCCAGCGAGGAGCCCTCGTTCACCCGCTGCTTCACGTCGGAGAGCACGCGCTTGAAGCGCTCTTTCTCCACCTGGTCCACCAGCGCGGTGAGCGACTCGACCAGGGTGACGCCCGCGCCCAGCAGCGTGGCCAGCTGGCGCGTGGTGATGGCGATGTCGTCGGTGGTGATGCGGCCGCGCGTCAGCTTGCGCAGGTCGATGTCGCGGGCGGCCAGCTGCGCGCCGGCGCCCTTCATCACCGCCTGGCGGCTGCCCTCCGCCTGGCCCAGCACATCCGTGAGGAAGATGCCGTCCTTGCGGAGCTGGCTGCGCAGCGTCTTGGGCGAGTCGGCCTCGAGCAAGCCCTTGACCGTCTTGCCTGAAGCGTTGAGCCCTCTGTACTCGAAGACCGGCATGGTGGTTCACCCCGGCCCCTCCCGAAGGAGGGACTGCGGTTAGATGTCCTCCTGCGTGATGCTGAGGACCTCGGCGATGGTCGTTTCACCCTGAGACACCTTGCGCGCGCCGTCCTCGAGCAGGGTGAGCATGCCCTTGTTCATGGCCGCCTTCTTGATGGTGGCCGCGTCCACGTTCTTGAGCACCAGCTGGCGCACGTCGTCATCCACCAGCAGGAACTCGTAGATGCCGGTGCGGCCGCGGTAACCCGTGCGGTTGCAGTTGGGGCAGCCCGCGGACTTGTAGATCTTGTCCACCCCGTAGCGCTGCTTGAGGGAGGCGCGCGTGTGGCTGAGCTCCTTGAGCTCGTCGTCGGTGGGCGAGTACTGCACGCGGCAGTCCGGGCACACGCGGCGCACCAGGCGCTGGGCCAGAATGGCGGTGAGCGAGCTGGCCACGAGGAAGGGCTCCACGCCCATGTCCACCAGACGGGTGACGGCGCCCGCCGCGTCGTTGGTGTGCACCGTGGAGAACACCAGGTGGCCGGTGAGCGAGGCCTGGATGGCGATCTCCGCCGTCTCCTTGTCGCGGATTTCGCCCACCATGATGACGTCCGGGTCCTGGCGGAGGAAGGCGCGCAGGCCCTGGGCGAAGCTCAGGCCGATCTTCGGGCTGATGGCCATCTGCCCAATGCCCTTGAGCTGGTACTCGACCGGGTCCTCGACCGTGAGGATGTTCAGGTCCGGGGTGTTGATCTTCGACAGGGCGCCGTAGAGCGTCGTCGTCTTACCGGAGCCGGTGGGGCCGGTGACGAGGATGATGCCGTGCGAGCGCTTGATGACCGACTCCATGCCCGCCAGCGTCTGCGGCCCCATGCCGATCTCGGCCAGGTCCAGCAGGGTGGCCGACTTGTCCAAGAGGCGCATGACGATGCGCTCGCCGAACGTGGTGGGGATGGTGGACAGACGGATGTCGATGTCGCGGCCGGCCAGCTTGATGCGGATGCGGCCGTCCTGCGGCAGGCGCTTCTCGGCGATGTTCAGCTGCCCCATCACCTTCACGCGGCTGACGATCGAGTTCTGGTAGCGCTTGGGCGGCTTGATGACCTCCTGCAGCACGCCGTCCACGCGGAAGCGCACCAGCAGCTCGCGGTCCATCGGCTCGATGTGGATATCGCTCGCGCGCTCCTTGGCGGCGCGGAACAGAATGGAGTTCACCAGGCGGATGACGGGCGCCTCGTCACTGGTGTCATCCAGCAGGTCCTTGGGCTCCTCCAGCTCGTGCGCAATCGAGTCGAGGTCCTCCGAGGCCTCCATCTCGTCCACGAGCTTCTCGGCCTCGTTGACGGACCGGTCGTACACGGTGTTGATGGCGTCCGAGATGGTGCTGCCCAGCGCGATGCGCGGGTCGATGGAGTAGCCCAGCAGCATGCGGATGTGGTCCAGCGCCGTGGTGTCCAGCGGGTCCGCCACGGCCAGGATGACCACGTCATCCTGCAGCGACAGCGGGATCACCTTCGCCTGCCTGGCGAAGTTGATGGGCACCTTCTTCACCAACTCCGGGTCCACCTCTTCCACGAAGATGCGCTGCAGGAAGGGCAGGTCCAGCTGCAGCCCGAGCGCCTTGGCCACGTCCTCCTCGGACACGGCCTTCATTCCCACGAGCACCTCGCCCAGCCGGCCGCCCTTCTCCGCCTGGAGGGCGAGCGCCTCTTCGAGCTTCTCCGGGGTGAGCGGAGTGATGGCGCGGAGGATCTCCCCGATGGGGCGGCCCGAGAGGAAAGCCTGGCCGTGCGCGACGATCTGCGTGGCGTCGTTGCGCGGGGCGGAGGCCGCCTCGGGCTGATCGTAGGTGGACTTGGTGGCGTCGGGGATCACGTTCATGGGTTTACTCGGCGGCTCCCGTGTCCGGCTGAATGCGCAGGCGCTCCGGAGACGCCGGAGCGGGAGAAGACCCTTCCGAACCCGGGGCAGGGGGCTGGACTTCCCGGACCTCGGGCTCCGCGGCAGGAGCCGGGGGGCTGGCTGGAGGCTGCTCGGTGACCGGCCCCACGGGCGCCTGGGTGCCCCGCCGGGGAGCAGTAGAGCCCTGCGTGCCCGGCTTGATGAGGCGCTCGCCCGGCGCGCCCGGCCCGCCGTTCTCTGCCCGCTGCTGCTCGCGCAGCACCGCCTGGTTCATGCGCGACAGGGGGCCCGGCTTGCGGCTGAAGTCCACCGCCACGTCGTAGCCCGGCACCTGCCCGTAGAACTGCTCCACGAACTGCTGCCGCTCCTTCATCTTGCGCTCGAAGATGGCGCGGAAGTCGCTCTGGTCCTTGATGATGTAGGGGGTGAGGAACAGCAGCAGGTTGGTCTTCGTCTTGCGGCGCGTCGTCTCGCGGAACAGGTGGCCCACCAGGGGAATGTCACCCAGCACCGGCACCTTGGACACCGACTCGATGCTGCGGTCCTGCATGATGCCGCCGATGACCACCGTCTCCTGATCCTTGGCCACCACCGTCGTCTTCGCGCTGCGCTTGGAGGTGGTGGGGCCGAGCACCGGATCGCTGGAGGCGATCTCCTCGGTCTGCTCGGTGATGACCATGCGGATGAAGTCGCTCTCGTTGATCTGCGGCTTCACCGTGAGCTTCAGCTCCACGTTCTGACGGGTGATGGGAGCAAAGGCCGAGCCCAGGCCGCCCAGGCCCTGGAGGATGGAGGGGTTGACGCCGCCACCGGCCACGCCGCCCAGCGCGCCGCCCAGCGAGGTGGGCGAGAAGCCGGACTGGAAGGGCACGTTCTGGCCCACGGTGATTTCCGCCTCCTCGTTGTCGCTGGTGAGGATGTGCGGGGTGGAGAGCACGTTCACGTCCGAGCTCTGCTGCAGCGCGTGCAGCACCACGCCGAAGGCCGGAATGTCGATGCCCAGCTTCTGCAGCTCGGGGATGACCGGGCCCTGGAGGCCCGCGAGGAAGCCACCGAAGTTGGCCAGGTTCGCCAGCGAGAAGGACGGGGGCAGGCCCTGCTTGGTGTACTTGGTGCCGAACAGGCCGGGCACCGCGCCCTGGTCCGTCTTCAGCCGGTAGCCGCTGTGGAAGTTGATGCCGAACTCGGAGTTACGGTCGAGGTTGACCTCCATGATGACGGCCTCGACGAACACCTGGCGGCGCGGGATGTCCAGCTGCTCGATGACGCGGATGATGTTGCGGAAGTCCGCCTGGCTGGCGACGATCACCAGCGAGTTGGTGGCCTTGTCCGCGGAGATCTTCACCTCGCCGGAGAACAGCTCGGCGGCGGTGGTGGAGGGGCGGGCGCCGCCCGGAGGAGGCGCGGCCACCGGCGTGCGCGGCCGGTTGGCGGTGCCCTGCGCCAGCGACTGCAGCGTGCTGGCTAATTCCTCCGCGTCCGCGTTCTCCAGCGGGTAGACGTTGATGCGGCCGCCCGCCTCGGTGGGCACGTCCACCTCGCGGACAATGCGCAGGATGCGCTCGAAGGCGCTGGGGCTGGCCACGATGATGAGCTTGTTGGTGCGCTCGTCCGGGATGATCTGCGACAGCGTCGCCGCGCCGCCGCTGCTGTCACCGGGCATCGGGCCGCCGAGTTCACCCGGAGGCGCGCCAGGGGAGACGTTGGGAGAGAACGCGCCCGTGCGCTGGCCGGGGCGTGCCTTGCCCTCGAAGAGCTTCTGCACGGTGCTGGCCACGTCGTTCGCGGTGGCGAACTGCACCTGGATGACGCGCAGCTCGTCGCTGCCGGCGCGCGTGTCCAGCTGAGCGATGATGCGCTCGAGCCGGTGCATGTTGGAGCCCACGTCGTTGACGATGATGGTGTCCGGCGGGTACGGGATGGTGTCGCCGTCCTTGGACACCAGCTGCTGCAGCACCCCGCGCAGCGGCTCGACCTCCACGAACCGGATGCGGAACAGCTTGGTCACCATCTGCTCATTGGTGGTGTACGGCGAGTTGCCGTCCACGATGGTGGGGATGGGGTTCTGCTTGGCCGAGCGCTTGTCGACGATCTTCAGGAAGCGCCCGTGCGGGTAGACGGACAGGCCGTTGGAGTCCAACGCCGCGAGGAAGGCGGCGTAGAACGAATCGGAGTCCACCTCCACCCGCCCGTTCTCCGGGCCGATGATGGAGATCTTCCCGCGCACGTTCTCCGGGAGGATGAACGTCTTGCAGGTGGCGTCGGAGACGGTCTGCACCAGCTTCTCGATGTCCACCTTGTCGAAGTAGATGCCGTAGCGCGCGCGGCGGCGGGCCTCTTCACAAGTGGGCGTGGTGCGCGATTCGGGCTTGGGCGTGCCTTCGCCTTCGGCGGTAACGCCACCTGGCTGCGGAGTGATCTGCCGCTCACCGGTGGGTGGCGTAGGGGTGCCACCAGGCGGAGGCGGGCGGCGCTGGGCCCAAGCGGGCGAGGTGGCCAGCGCCAGGCACAGCAGGAGCGACCAGGGCGAGAGCGTCTTCATGGAAGGGCTTGCACTGCAGGGGTTAACGGACGTTGTACGTCTTGCGGATCGGCGCTCCGTTGCGCTCGATCTCGATCTCGATGCGGGAGGATTCCTTCAGCTTCGAGTAGACCTCGAGCGCCTTCTCGGGGCTGTTGAGGTCGAAGCCGTTGATGCGGCGGATCACGTCGCCGTTCTGCACGCCGATCTTCGAGTAGATGGAGTCGGGGCGGATGGAGAAGAGCTTGAAGCCCTGCGCCTGCCCGTCCTTGAAGGCCGGCACGATGCGCGCCTGCATGGCCACCTCGTTGAGGTTGCCCAGGGTGCGATCGATCTCGGTGCGCGGCACCTCGTACTCGTTTTCATTGAGGGCGCGGATGCCATTGCCCAGGCCGCTGTTGGGCGGGCCCGAGGGCTTGGCCTCGGCCACCGGCGTGGGCGGGGTGTACGCGGGCGCGGGCATGGTGCCGTCGCCCGGCTGCCCGTCGATGAACTCCTTGCGGCCACCGTTGATGATGATGACCCGCTCGCGCTCGATGTCGATCACCTCGGCGCCCTGAATGCGGTCACCCACCATGTACGTCATGGAGCGCTGGGTGGTCATGTCCTGCACCGAGGCGAAGGACCACATCTTGTCGGCGGCCACCAGGGTGCCGAGCAGCTTCACCCGCAGGCCACTCTTCACCGGCTCGGCATTCTCGTCATACGCCGGCGCCGCGGTGGGCTCCTGAACCAGGGGCTCGGGCTCGGGCAGCTTGATGCCGGTGAGCTTCGACAGGCGCTCCATGTCCAGGAACGCCTGCTGTTGCTCGGCGGGCCGAGGCCGCTGAGGGCTGCGCGCCGTTGGCTCCGTGTTGGGCCCCGGCGCGATGGAGGACTCGACGAACAGGTTCGCCGTGCGCGCCACCATCCAGGCGACGAGCAGGATGAACACCAGGTTCACGGTCCAGAAGTACTTGCGGAAGAAGAGTTCCATCACGCGTCCAGGAAGGCTGCTCAAGGGTTTTGAGCAAGCGAAGTGCCACTGCAGAAGGGGGCTTTGAACCGGTGGCTTACGGCCAAGTGCGCGGAATTATTCCGGGAAGGGCTTGCTCCCCAGCCCGGGTTACCCCCCGCCGCCGGGCCTTGGACAAATTGTCAAAGCCGGGTGGGGGAGAGCGTGACGGCCTGTCAGTCGGGCGAGCCGGGGCTCTGCGGGCCGTCGTCTTCCGGCTCGCGCTCTGCGGGGGCCCCGGAGGCCTCGCGCTCCAGCTTGCGGTAGATGGTGCGCGCGGCGATTCCCAGCAGCCGGGCGGCCAGCGTCTTGTCGCCCTTGGTGTGACGCAGGGTCTCGTGAATGACGCGCCGTTCAATCTCCTCCATGGGGGTACCAATGGGGATGATCAGCTGACCGGCCGAGCCCAGCGGGCCCTTGCGCACACTCTCGGGCAGGTCGCTGGCTTCCAGCACCTCGTTCTTGGCCAGCACCACCGCGCGCTCGACGGCGTGCTCGAGCTCTCGCACGTTGCCCGGCCAGGCGTAGTTCTCGAGGATCTGCTGGGCCTCGGGGGAGAAGCCACGCAGCGTCTTCGCGTTCTTGGCGGCGAAGCGGCGCAGGAAGGCATCGGCCAGCAGCGGGATGTCCTCGCGGCGCGAGGCCAGCGCGGGCACCCGTACCTCCACCACGTTGAGCCGGTAGTAGAGGTCCTCGCGGAAGCGGCCCTCGGCCACCTCCTTCTGAAGGTCCTTATTGGTGGCGGCCACCAGGCGGACATCCACCTTGACCGTCTGCGTGCCGCCCAGCCGTTCGATCTCTCCCTCCTGCAGCACGCGCAGCAGCTTCACCTGGGCCGACAGCGGCATCTCGCCCACTTCATCGAGGAAGAGGGTGCCGCCATGGGCGCGCTCGAAGCGGCCTTCGCGGCGGGCCACCGCGCCGGTGTAGGCGCCGCGCTCCACGCCGAACAGCTCCGCCTCCAGGATGCTCTCGGGCAGGGCGGCGCAGTTGACGGCGATGAAGGGGCCCTTGGCGCGCTGCGAGTGCTCGTGCAGGGCGCGCGCGGCCAGCTCCTTGCCGGTGCCGGACTCGCCCATCAGCAGCACCGTCGCGGTGGAAGGAGCCGCCTGACGCAGCGTGTCCATCATGGCGCGGAAGGCGGGAGACTGGCCCACCATGGCCTTGCCGCCCGAGGCGCCCATCTCGGCCAGCTTCGCCTTGAGGGACTTGTTCTCCGCGACGAGCGCCTGCTTCTCCATCGCCTTCTGGACGGCCTTCACCAGGGCGTGGCGCTTGAGCGGCTTGGTGATGAAGTCGTACGCGCCGTCCTTCATCGCCGCCACGGCCGTCTCCACCGTGCCGTAGGCGGTCATCAGCACCACCTCCACGTCCGGGCGGATGGTGCGCGCGGCCTTGAGCAGCTCCTGCCCGTCCATGCCGGGCATCATCAGATCCGTCACCATCACGCTGACCTCGGGCTTGCGCAGCAGCTCGAGCGCTTCGGTGCCGTTGGAGGCCGCCAGGGTGGCGAGCCCCTCGCGTTGGAAGATGCGGGAGACGGAGTCGAGGTTGGCGCGGTCGTCATCGACGACCAGGACCGTGGTGGTTGTCATGGGGCTCCAGGGGTCCAGTATCGATGCAACCCCTGTGCCCGGGCTACTCCTCCTGAGGAGGGAGCAGCGTCCGCTCGTAGATCCAGTTGGCGACGTCCTTCCCGAGCGCCGCGCCCACCTCGCCCGAGCCGCGGAAGTGCATGCCGCCCCAGACGCGGGCCCCGATGACGTCGTCGACCACCTCCGAGAGGCTCGCGTACGTCCGGGGGCCGCAGACCGGGCTGACGACCTCCACGGGCTTCTTCAGCGTGCCGGGGTAGAACTTCTCGAGAAGGTAGGCGCCGCCGCCGCTGCCCATGGGGTGGCCGGCGGGATACTCCTCGCTGGGAGGGGTGCGCAGGTAGGGCGTCCAGTCATTCTGACCCGACTCGTGGATCACGGTGATCGGGCGCCAGAAGTTCCAGTGGGCCTTGTTGTGGATGTTGGAGATCAGCGCGTCGGACTGAACGAGCGCCAGCAGCGCGAAGATGCGGGCGCTGTCGTACAGGCCCTCTTCGTGATCGATGATGAGCTGCTGGGCCAGCACCATCACGTTGTCCGTGCAGTTGCCCCACCACTGGGCCGAGGCGGCCTGAGCCTCGGTGCGCAGCGTGCTCTGCGCCGCACCGTAGGCCCTGACCTCCGCGACATCCTCCAGGAACCGCGCGTCGTTGGGCTGCGGCGGAGGGGGCGCCATGAACTGGGAGTTCCGCTCCAGAACCCACGGCTTGAGGTCACCCCACCAATAGAAGGACGGAGGCATGGTGGGCTGCCACGGAGGCACCTGGCGCCAGACCATCGGCGCGGGCGCGGCCGCGACGTAGGGCTTCTGGCTCGGGTTGTTCCACCCGTCATTCGCGCGGGCTTCCCAGAGCGCAGCCGCCACGGCCTCGCCCACTTCGATCCCCCGGGTCTTCTCGGTGCTGTCGGAGAGGGAGGCCAGGGAAGAGGTGTAGAGCGCTTCGATCTCCTCCAGGCGCTGCGTGTTGGCGGGATCGTTCGTCCGCACGTACTCGCGGAGGATCCAGCGTGCAGCGGCATGGGCGGCCGCCTCGGGGGAGGCGCCGTCCGCGGCGGAGGCCCGGGGCGAGTAGGTGGCGTAGCGGCGCGAATCCGAAATGGAGTTGATCGCGTCATGCATGGCCACGTGCAGGATGGCCAGGGCGCGCGTGTGGGGAATGAACCGGGGAGCGGGCTCGAGCGTGAGCGCCATCCGATTCCATTCAACGACGATGGTATCTGGACGATCCTCCTTCGTAGAGCAACCCACGAGCGCTACGAGCAGCACAGCCATCAAAGCCCCACGAAAAGGGGGAACATGCGTCACGGAAGCGTCTCCTGAGCCACGGCTTGCGGTGGCCTCAACTGTCATCATTATGACATTGGACAGTTTTACGGTAATGTCATAAAGTACAGGTATTCCAGGGACTTACTGGCGCTCCTTGCCGCAAACAGGGGGTCCAGTAGCCCAAGGTGAGTCCGTTGCACTAACGGTACGCAACGTTCTCCTGCACAAACCGATAACTCAGTTTGTAAGCCCCTCGCTGCCCCCCTGCCTTCCCGGAGAGCCCCCGTGACCGCTCGCATTGGTGACCGTCAGCCTGTCCTGCCGAAGATCAGCACCTCCACCAGCACGACGACTGCTGCCCAGAGGACCACGGCTGAGGCGCCTACGCCGAGGACGGCCCAGCGGCAGTCCGTCGATCAGTTCCAGGCGGCGACGACCCGGCCCATCCCGGGCGGGGTGGACGCGCCGACGGACGAGCGCATCGAGAAGATGATCGATGAGAACTTCCAGGCGGTGCACAACCGGGCGCCGAACCACCAGGAGCGCCAGGAGTGGAAGACGTACGCGCAGAACATGCGTGCCCAGGGCCACGGGGCCAACCACATCAAGCAGTTCATGCTGTCGGACATGGGCGCGGCGAAGAACGGCCTGAAGGACACCTCTGAGAACTCGCTGAAGACCGTCTTCGAGGAGAACTACAAGGCGGTGCACGGCGCCGACGCGCAGATTCCCGAGGGCGAGCGCCAGAAGTGGATGGCGTATGCCCGGAAGATGGCGGCCGAGGGCCACGGCCCCAACCACATCAAGCAGATGATGCTCTCGGACATGGGCGCGGCGAAGGCGGGCCTGGCTGACACCTCTGAGAACTCGCTGAAGACCATCTTCGAGGACAACTACAAGGCGGTGCACGGGGCGGACGCGCAGATCCCCGAGGGCGAGCGCCAGAAGTGGATGGCGTACGCCCGGAAGATGGCGGGCGAGGGCCACGGCGCCAACCACATCAAGCAGATGATGCTGTCGGACATGGGCGCGGTGAAGAACGGCCTGGCTGACACCTCGGACAACTCGCTGAAGACCATCGTCGAGAACAACTTCAAGGAAGTGTTCGGCGCCGACAAGCAGATCTCCGATGCCGAGCGTCAGAAGTGGATGGAGTACGCCCGGAAGATGCGCTCCGAGGGCCACGGCCCCAACCACATCAAGCAGATGATGCTGTCGGAGATGGGCACGGTGAAGAACGGCCTGGCTGACACCTCGGACAACTCGCTGAAGACCAT
>DASVVJ010001284.1:0-5512 GCA_036389955.1 Myxococcaceae bacterium | reverse complement strand
CTGGAGTCCCTGCTCTGCGAAGTGCTGCCTGGGGTGGGAGGCGGGACCCGTGCGCGCCTGCTGGAGGTGCTCGCGCGGCTGAAGCCCGACGGAGCAGAAGCGCTGCGGGAGCTGGTGAAGGCGCTGGAAGACGAGATGCCGTGGATCCGTGAGCCCGCGCGCCTGCACCTGTGGCACGCCGTGGGAGACCGGCCGGACCTCATCGAGCACATCGTGGCCTTCACGCACGAGGAGGACCCACAGGTGCGCAGTGCCGCTCACGAGGCATTGCGCGTGCTGGGACAGCCGACGGCGGAAGCGTTGACGCGACTGGCCCGGCAATTGGAGTCGGAAGACAAAGCCCAGCGGGCGACCGCCATCGGTGAACTGCGGATCCTGGGACGCCGGGCGGCAGGGCTGCTGCCAGAGCTCCTGTCACGGCTGCCGGACCTGGAACCCGCGGCTCGTGCGGCGGTGTTGTCCGTGCTCGGCCCGTTGAGCGGCGCCACGTTGACGCCCGCGTTGCGCGCAGTGCTGACAGCGGGCCTCGAGGATGCGGATGCGCAGGTCCGCGAGGCGGCGGTATGGGCACTCCATGATTTCGACGGGTGGGAGGACAACCTGCGGATGCACGTGGAGGCCCGGCGGAAGGACCCGGAGCCCAGGGTGCGCGAGGCAGTGGAGGCAACGCTGGGAGCAGCGAGGATGGACGCCACGCGAGCGCCTCTGAGCATCGGGACGGAAGAGCCGGAGTATGCGGCGTGGGCGCTTCGGGAGTTCGCCCTCACCCTGTACGAGAGGCTGAGGGAGGGCGAGGGCAACCGTGTCTTCTCTCCGCTGTCGGTCTTCACGCTGCTGGCGCTGGTGCTGCGCGGCACCCGGGGCCACACGGAGGCGGCACTGCGCCAGGCGCTGCACTGGGACCTGGAGCCCTCACGGCTGTCCTCCGCCCTGCGGGCTCTCGCGCAGAGACTCCACGTACCCACGCCTCAAGAGCCCACCCCGCATATAAAGGATGAGGGGTTCACGCTGGTGTCGGCGAACGGCTTCTGGCCTCAGCAGGGTTACCCGCTGCGAGAGGAGTATGTGGCGGAGCTGGCGCAGTCCTTCGGTGTCAGGACTACGGAGGTGGACTTCGCCGGTGCGCCAGAAGCGGCGAGCCAGGTGCTCAATGCGTGGGCTTCCGAGCAGACCCGGGGGCGCATTCCAGCCATTGCCCCGTCCAAAGGCCTGCCACCAGCCACGCGGTACGTGCTGGCCAATGCGGTGTACTTCCGCTCCCGCTGGGAGAAGCCCTTCGACGACACCCGGGACGGGCCCTTCCACCTGCTCGATGGACGTCAGGTGGAGGTGCCGATGATGGGCAGGCAGGCCCGCTTCGGGTACGCGCGGGGAGCGGGGCATCAGCTCATCGAGCTGCCCTACCTCGGGCGCCAGGCCTCGATGGTGGTGCTGTTGCCGGACACCGGCTTCTTCGAGCGCTTCGAGCGGCTGCTGAGCAGCCAGCGCCTGGACACGTTGCTGGCCCAGCGGACATGGGAGGACTTCGTGCTGCGGCTGCCGCGCTTCCACCTGGACCAGCACGTGGACCTGACCCGGCTGGCGGAGCGGCTGGGGCTCTCCGCGCTGTTCGAGCCGGACGCGGACCTGTCGGGGATGACGCCCGCCCGCGAGCCCTTCGCCGGCAACCTGCTGCACGACGCCACGCTCACGGTGGACGAGAAGGGAACCGAGGCCGCCGCGGTGACGCGCATGTACCACATTGGCGGTGTGCCTCCGGTGGTGGAGGTGAACCGCCCCTTCTTGTTCCTGATCCGCCACCTGGAGACAGGCGCGGTGCTGTTCCTCGGACGCGTCATGGACCCGAGGGCCCCCAGCGCTGAGCCGGGAAGGCCGACCTGAACCCTGCGCCACGCCCACTCGAAGCATCCCCCCGAATACCTCGAGTGTCTCCCCCGGTGGCGCAGGGCTCGATCGAACAAGGCCTACCCTACCGGCTGGCCTCGCCCCGGGCTGTGAACGCCTTCACACCCCCGCTGTGAGCCCGCTCACAGGAAAAGTGCCCCGGATTTCCGGATTCCGGAACGCACAGACCCGGTTGTCTTGACATGGTGTTGTTTGGACACTATGTTGGTGTCGAAGAAACACGAAGGGGATGGCCGGTGAGGCGCATCCAGAGAGGAGCGAGCCATGAAGACCCAGGTGAAGGAGCTTCCGCTGCCGTCGTTCTACCGGGCTGACCACGCGGGTTCGTACGGCTACGGGCCGAACGCGGGGAAGCTCCAGACGGAGGCGGCCACGTGGCGCGCGGCCAACAACCTCGCGCCTTCCGCCACGGACCGGTTCAACCTGCACCTGTTGCTGATCGACGTGCAGAAGGACTTCTGCTTCCCCGAGGGCTCGCTCTACGTGGCGGGCCGCAGCGGCAAGGGCGCCATCGACGACAGCCGCCGCATCGCCGAGTTCATGTACAAGAACCTCGGCGCGCTGACGAACATCACCACCACGCTGGACACGCACTTCGCCTACCAGATCTTCTTCCCGGCCTTCTGGGTGGACCAGAATGACCAGCCGCTCACCCCGTACCGCGAGGTGACCCGCGAGCAGCTCGAGCGCGGGGAGGTACGCCCCAACCCCGCGGTGGCCAAGTGGCTGTGCGGCGGCAACTACCCGTGGCTGCTCAAGCAGGTGAAGTACTACTGCGAGGAGCTGGAGCGCGCGGGCAAGTACACGCTCTACCTGTGGCCGCCGCACTGCCTGCTGGGCAGCGACGGGCACGCACTGGCCGGCGTGGTGCAGGAGGCCCGCCTCTTCCACGCCTTCGCCCGCGGCGCTCAGTCGTGGTGCGAGGTGAAGGGCGGCAACCCGCTCACGGAGAACTACTCGGTGCTGCGCCCCGAGGTGCTCGCCCGCCACGACGGGCAGCCCCTGGCTCAGCGCAACACCCAGTTCCTCAAGACGCTTCTCACCGCAGACGCCGTCGTCATCGCCGGTCAGGCCGCCAGCCACTGCGTGAAGAGTTCCATCGACGACCTGCTCAGCGAGATTGTCGCCCAGGACGCCGCGCTCGCCCGCAAGGTGTACCTGCTCACCGACTGCATGTCGGCCGTCACCGTGCCCGATGGCAAGGGCGGCTTCGTGGCGGACTTCACCCCGCAGGCCGACGCCGCGCTCAAGCGCTTCGCCGATGCCGGCATGCACCTGGTGAAGTCGACCGACCCGCTCGCCAGCTGGCCTGACCTGCGCATCGGTTGAACTCGAGTCTGCACGGAACCCTCACCCTGACCCTCTCCCGAAGGGAGAGGGGATTGTGGAGAACACTGTCATGAGCACCAGCAATGGCACCCCTGTGTCGCAGCTCTTCCAGGCCGCTCACGCCGAGGGCGTCCTCAGCCCTGCCGGCCTTCAGGCACTCACCGTCGTGGATCTCGGCGCCCAGATTCAGGCCGGCCTCGGCGTCAGCGTGGACGACGTGCAGGCCAGCGAGGTCGTCCTCGTCACCGTGATGCCGGATGACTCCGGCAGCATTCAGCACGCCAACAACGCCCAGCTCGTCTGCGACGGCCACAACCTCGTCCTCGACGCGCTGCTCGCCAGCAAGCAGCGCGACACCGTCCTGTTCCACACCCGCTACCTCAACGGCTTCGTCCTCAATCCCTACCGCCCCGTCGAGGACGTCGTGCGGATGCATGACCAGAACTACAACCCCAACAAGGGCACCCCGCTGTATGACCAGACCGTGGTGCTGCTGGGCACCGTGCTCGCCAAGGCCCAGGAGTTCACCCGCAACGGCGTGGCCGCCCGCACCGTCACCCTGATCATCACCGACGGCGGGGACTGCCACTCGCAGAACTCCCGCGCGAAGGAGGTGGCCGCGCTGGTGAAGGACCTGCAGCGCGCCGAGAACCACATCGTCGCCGCCATGGGCATCAGCGACGGCACCACGGACTTCCGCAAGGTGTTCCGCGAGATGGGCATCGACGACAAGTGGATCCTCACCCCGGGCCAGAGCGCCCAGGAGGTCCGCCAGGCCTTCAATGTCTTCAGCCAGTCCGCCGTGCGCGTCAGCCAGGGCGCCGCCAGCTTCAGCCGCACCGCCCTGGGCGGCTTCGGCCGCTGAGCCCTCGCTCAGCATCCGGGCAGGCGCGCGGAAAGGCCCACGCCGCGCGCTTGTTTCTCCTATCAGGGGGAGGAATCGCGCCTGACGCCGCTGTGTCTCCTCCGGGGGGTCTTGCGTGGACGTTTTCTCTGGTGGCCTGGCCTGCTCGCGCCTGCTCGCGCGGCTTCCCGAGGTCCCATGAGCCTCAAGGCCATGTTCACCGCCATCACGGTGCTGTTCGGCGTGCTCGTGCTGGCGGCTGCTGGCTCGCTCGGAGTCCTTACCAGTTACCTGCACCGGATTACCCACAGCCTCGGCACCACCATCGAGGGCGTGCGGCTCGCCGAGGAGCTGGAGGTGGATCTGCTCACCCACTACCGCCAGAGCTCCGAGCTGTCCGGCGCGCCGGATGATCGCGTCCGTCAGTTGCTCTTCCTCGAGATGCGGCTCTCGGCCCATCTCGAGCAGATGGGCAGCATCTCCATCAGTGACGAGGAGCGCGCGCTGCTGAGGGACGCGCGCGAACGGGTGGCGCGCTACCTCATCACCCAGCGCGAGGCCCTGGGGGAGGAGTCCGCGCGGATGTCTCCCCGAGCGGGCGCGGAGCTGGACCAGGCGCTGGTGGCCCTGGAGCGCCTCATCGAGATCAATGTGACCGAGGCCCGCGCCGCCGAGGCCCAGGCCGAGCGCTGGGATCGCTTCACCCTGCTGGGCGGTCCGCTGCTCGCCACGCTGCTGCTGACGGGAATGGTGGGCCTGCTCTACTGGATGCGGCGCGCCGTCATGCGGCCCGTGGCGCAGATCCGTCAGGCCATGCGCCGCTTCGCCTCCGGGGGCAAGCGCACCCGGGCTCCCGAGACTGGGCCCGCGGAGCTGCGAGAGGTGGCCCGCACCTTCAATGAGATGGCTTCCTCCCTCGCCCGGCAGCAGGAGGATCAGCTCACCTTTCTGGCCGGTGTGGCGCATGACCTGCGCAACCCTCTGTCCGCGCTGAAGATGTCCGCCGCGCTCGTGGCTCCCGGCAGGGATGTGTCGCCCGAGCGCATTCAGAAGACGTTCGCGCTCGTGCGCCGGCAGGTGGCCCGGCTGGACCGGATGGTGGGAGATCTGCTCGATGCCACCCGCATCGAGGCAGGCAAGCTGGAGCTGCAGCTCGAGGAGCGGGACGCGCGCGAGCTGGCGCGCGCCGTGGTGGAGCTGTACCAGGCCACCGGGGCCAGCCATGAGCTGTGCCTGGTGCTGCCCGACACCCCCGTGCCCCTGTTCTGTGATGGCACCCGCATCGAGCAGGTGCTCAACAACCTGGTGAGCAACGCCCTGAAGTACTCAACCGCCGGCTCCCGCGTGGACGTGGTGGTGGCGCTCGAGGGAGAGCAGGCCCTGCTCTCCGTCACGGATCAGGGCATGGGCCTGTCCGTTGAAGAGCGGCGCTAC
>DASVVJ010001283.1:0-3699 GCA_036389955.1 Myxococcaceae bacterium | reverse complement strand
GCCGCCGCCACTCTTTAAGACAGACAGGGGCTGTGCGCTTGTCAGGCCGCCCTACGGTCCGTGCGGGCGTGCCTGGGCCAGGCCGCTGTCATCGATTGGCGGCTCGGCGCGCGGGTTCCGTCATGACCCGGAGCCCTCGGGGACTCCCACCGTAAGAGGCCGAAGATACGCCGGTAGTCCGCCCTGCTCAGCCGAAACGACCTGAACGACGGTACCAGGAAGGGAGACCGCCCTACTCGTCGCAGCGCCGCTCCGGCCGGTAGACCTGATGCAGCGTGGAGCCGGTGTTGCCGCCGGCGGCGACGGCCCCGCCGGGGACGTGGATACGGCCATCCAGGAACGCCGCGCGGGTGAGGCCGTGCGTGGGCGTGGGCATCGACTTCAGGCGGTGCCAGGTGTCCGTCCGCGGGTCGTATGCCTCGGTCTGCTTGAACATGCCACGCGGGTCGGCGGCGTTGCCCTCACCGCCAATCACATACAGGCAGCCAAACGCGGCGATGGCGGTCACGCCGGCGCGGGGGGCGGGCAGCGGCGCCCCAGACGTCCATGCCCCCGTGGCCGGATCGAAGACTTCCAGCACGGCCGTCATCTCGCCGCCGACCCCGGCGTCGAAACGGCCCCCGGCCACGTACAGCTTGCCGCCGATCGCGTCCACCGCGAGGTGATTGCGGGCGGTGGGCAGACTGGGCAGCACCGTCCACTGGTCCGCGGCAGGGTCGTAGACGGCGAAGTCGTTCCCGCTCGGCGGCCGGCCTCCCGCCACGTAGATCTTGCCCTCGATGACACCCGCGCCCCCGCCGCTGCGGGCCGTGGGCATGGGCGCACGTGGCAGCCACGCTCCGGACGCCACGTCGAGCTCGTACACCTCATTGAGGTACACCGGCTGGTACCCGGTGCCGGCACCGCGGAACTCACCACCGATCAGGAACAGCCTGCCGCCCACGGCCATGGCGATCGAATGATGCAGCGGCAGCGGCGTTGCCGGGCCTAGCGTCCAACTATCGGCTGCCGGGTCGTAGACCTGCACCACGTCCGAGGGAATACGGCCGGGGGGATAGCCGCCGATCACGTATATCTTTCCGCCCACCTCGGCGACGGCCATCTCCGAGCGCGGCTGCAGCATCGGTGCCAGCGTGGACCAGGGGCTCTCCCGAGGCGGCACGGGCGCGGGCGGTGGGTTGGGCTGGCCCTGGTCGCCGTCAGCCCCGCACGCGATCGCTAGCAGAGCGACGACCAGGACGAAGCATCTGGGAACGAGCCGCCGGGCGGCGGACGGACGTGGGACGTACATGGGGTTGCTCCTGGCCGCCGGTTCCACGCCCTCGTGTGCCGGCGCGACGTTCCCCTTGATCATAACCTTGCCGCAGGCTCGAGCATAGGAAGGGCAGGAGTCCTCTTGGACGTAGCGGGCGGGAGCAGAGCGGGAGGCCGCCTGGTGCTCGAGGCGCTCAACGCCTGGCTCACTGCTCAGGTGCCACTGCACCTGCCCAAGGGCCCCATCGGCCAGGCTCTTTCCTACACCCTCAATGACGAGCAGCCGCCCCTGGACCGCAAGAACCTCCTCTTCGTCGGCCATCAGGCCGCGGGCGAGAACCTGGCGGGCCTTTATGCCCTGTGGCCACCTGTGAGGCCAACCGCGTCAACCCCGAGCAGTACTTGGCCGACGTGCTGCTGCGCGTGCAGACCCACCCCAACTCGCGCATCGACGAACTGCTGCCCCATCTACGGCAGCCGCTGCGAGACGCCGCCGTTGCGGCCTGAGCGCGAGCGGCTCCGTCCTCACCGCTCACCTATCCCCTCGAACACGAGACGGGACGAAACGGGATGGGGCAGCAGAACGAACCAATGAGAGCTCAAGGCATTAGCCGGTAACAGCGCGACCTGCTTGGAGGTTTGCTTCCGCCTTGAGGCGGGTTCGACTCCCGCCGCCTCCATGCAGAACAACCCGCCTCTTTGAGCCGTATCGGCTCCTATGAGCACGCCTATTTCAGGCGTACCTTTAAGTGCTCCACGTCAGAGTTAAGCCGTCCCATGAAGGTGTCGAGCAGGCGTTCCTCGACGTTCTCTTCCTCCCAAACAGCCGAACTCTCCAGCCCGACACACTCCTGGGGCTCCGCACTTCTCTCATTGCCTACGGTGTCGAAGATCGTGCAGTCACGGTAATTCCCGATGTCCTGCATGAAATGGACGATCGGTTGAGAGAACTGCTCCTCCAACTCTCTCCACCCGATGAACTCCCACGCCCTCTCCTCCATATGGCGGACCATGATCTTGAAGAGGATGGGCTTGGAAGCAATCCGATCCAAGTCGGAGTCTGGAGTGTCCGTCCTGTAATTATAATAGGCATCATGCGGTAACTTGAGCACTCGGCCGTAACCGAAAGTACCGTCGGCGAGCGGTACTCTCAAGAATGAGCCAGGCTTGTAGATTCGCGGCATTCTTAGTGTCCCGTGTAAGGATGAAGTTGCCCCCACAACTCCGTGGCAGCGTCGTGGAACCGACGCCCCAATGGATTGTCTTTCGCCACGCCGCGCACGGTATTCTCGGTGCGATAAGGTTCCCCGGTGTCACTGTGAGCCCCGCCGAGAGAGTCAATCATCTGCTGTTCTCTCCCGCGAATTCGCCAATACGCGACGTCGTCATATCTCCGGGGGTAGTCCAGAGCACTCCCGACATCGAATCGATCAACTCTTGCAGGTGTAAACGCAGCTTGTTTCGGCTCGGAGTTCTCGTCCAGGTGATGGTTCCTATCTCGAAGGAGGACCGCCACCGCGGCCTGAAGCCGGAGGGGCTCAGCGAGATCGACGATCATGCTTGTCCGCCCGGCATAGTAGCGGTGGGTCGTCTTGTTGAGTTTCGTGTAGGTGACATAGATGCGCCCCAGCCTTTTCCTGGAACTCTCGTCTGGCTTCAGCCTCGGGGTTGTACTGGGCGGAAGTACCACGTCCGAGTATTGACCTTGAACCCACCCGTTCACGTCTCCGAAGTGTGTGCCGTAATACTCGTCCGCAATCTCGATGGGTGTCTTCTCCCCATCCAGGGCCGCACGAGCCGTCAAGCAGACCAGCAACCCACTGCCCACAGCCGCGACGAACGCTCCCCCCACCACCACCGCTTCCCCTGCGGCACTGCCAGCCCCTACCGCCGCAGCCGTGCCTCCTTCAGGTACCAGCCGGAGCACGCCCCGGGGAAGGCCATTCCCCAGCCCCTCACCCGGCAGCCCTTCCAGGGCAGGGGCCAAGCTTGAGGCAGGGGGAGCCACGGATGAAGCCCCCGCTGTCGCCGCGACAAGCACCACTTCCATACCCGCGCGAGCGGAGGGCTCCGCCTCCTCCGTCCAGGCTTCTGCTGCCTCGTCACGGGACGAGACATAGACACAGCGCCTCTGCGCATCCGGAGCATGACGAACACTTTGAGCAGCGCCGCCACACCCCACCAGGGCCAAGCAGAGCAGCACCAGCGAACAACGCATCACGCAGCACCTCGGGGGTGGGCTCCTGTCTTGAAGCTTTTGAATCTACGGAACCCTATGAGTGGCGCCTAGTCAGAGCTGTTGAAGAAGTGAGTTCGGAGGACGGCAGCGTAGGGAGGCTGCAATCTCGCCGCTACTCTCGATGTGCCCCGTGCCCGGTGGCCCTCGGCGTGAGCCCCCTGGGCTAAAGGCTCAGCGCGCCTCACCAGGGCTCGAGGTGGGCGCGG
>DASVVJ010001282.1:0-10702 GCA_036389955.1 Myxococcaceae bacterium | reverse complement strand
CGGAGATGCGCGGGAACGACGTGGACCAGCCGCGTAACCTCGCCAAGAGCGTGACGGTCGAGTAATCGCTTTTCTCTCGGGAACACGAGAAGGGCTCGGGACCTGATGGGTCCCGGGCCCTTCGCCGTTTGGACGCATTGGGATAGAAGGCGCACGCCACCTGGTTCACCGGGGACTTCCCACATGCGAATTGGCAGCGCCTGGATTGCTCTCGTCTTGTTCTCCTCCGCGGCTCTGGCTCAGCAGCGCGGTGTTTTCGTCGAGGACATCAACCGCAAGGCGGACCCCTGCGTAGACTTCTTCGACTACGCCAACGGGGCCTGGCGCGCGAACAACCCCATTCCTCCCTCCATGGTGCGCTGGAGCCGCCGCTGGCAGTCGGGCGAGCTCGCCAAGGAGCACCTCAAGGTCATCCTCGACGAGGTGTCTCAACGCAAGGACTGGCCCCAGGGCAGCGCCGAGCAGCTCATCAGCGACCACTATGGCGCGTGCATGGACGAGGCGCTCGTCGAGAAGCAGGGCGCCAAGCCGGTGCAGCCGCTCCTGAAGCGGATTGACGGGCTCAAGGACATGGCCGCCGTGCAGCGGATGATCGGCGAGCTGCACGTGATGAACGTCAACGTGCCCTTTGGCATCGCCGCGATGTCCGACTTCGCGACGCCCACCCAGGTGATCGCCCATGTGTACGCGAGCGGCCTGGGGCTGCCGGACCGCGACTACTACTTCAAGACGGAGCCGCGCTTCGCCGAGGCGCGGGAGAAATACCGCGCTCACGTCACCAACATGTTCAAGCTGGCCGGTGCCAACGAGAAGGCCGCCAGGCAGGCCTCGGAGGTGGTCTTCAAGATGGAGACCGCGTTCGCTGAGGACACGCTGGACACCGTCTCGCGGCGCAACCCCGCCAACCTGGACCACAAGATGACCTTTGCAGAGCTGGTGAAGCTGGCGCCGTCCTTTGGCTGGGCCGCCTACTTCCGTGAGGCAAAGGTCGCCGAGGCGGACCTCAATGTGCTCGAGCCGAAGTTCCTCGTCCAGCTCGAGCGGCAGCTCAAGGAGACGCCCGTCGCCAGCTGGAGGACGTACCTCAAGTGGCACGTGCTGCACTCGGCCGCGCCGTACCTGTCCAAGGGCTTCGCCGAGGAGAGCTTCAACTTCAACGACAAGTATCTGGGCGGCGCCAAGGAGATGAAGCCGCGCTGGAAGCGCTGTGTGGAGTCCACCGATGAGCTGCTCGGCGAGGCGCTGGGGAAGAAGTACGCCGAGAAGCACTTCCCGCCCGAGGCCAAGGCGCGCATGCAGTCCATGGTCACCAACCTGCTTGCCGCGATGAAGGACTCCATCGAGGGACTCAAGTGGATGGGGCCGGAGACCCGGCAGAAGGCGCTCGAGAAGCTGTCCACCTTCAACCCGAAGATCGGCTACCCGGACAAGTGGAAGGACTACAGCAGCGTCAAGGTCGAGCGGAGCCAGTTCTGGCAGAACGTGCTGGCCGGACGGCGCTTCAACGTCGTCGATGACCGCGAGACGATCAACAAGCCCGTCGATCGGGACCGCTGGGGCATGACGCCGCCGACCTCCAACGCCTATTACAACCCGCTGCTCAACGAGATTGTCTTCCCGGCCGGCATTCTGCAGCCGCCCGCCTTCAGCATGGAGGCCACGGACGCGGTGAACTACGGCGCCATTGGCGTCGTGATTGGCCACGAGATCAGCCACGGCTTCGATGACCAGGGCGCCAAGTTCGACGCTCAGGGCCGGCTGAAGAACTGGTGGACGGCCGAAGACCTGAAGCGCTTCGAGGAGCGCGGCCAGTGCGTGGCCGAGCAGTTCGAGGGCTACTTCGTCGAGCCCAACCTGCACCACAACGGCAAGCTGGTGCTCGGGGAGAGCATTGGAGACCTGGCCGGCGCGAAGATCGCGTACATGGCGCTGCAGAAGGCGATGAAGCAGAAGCCCATTCCGGTGATCGACGGCTTCACGCCCGAGCAGCAGTTCTTCATCGGCTGGGGCCAGTTCCGCGGCGATGCCATCCGCCCCGAGACACAGCGTTTAATGATCCAGTCGGACCCGCACCCCATTGGGCAGTACCGGGTGATCGGCCCCCTGTCGAACATGCCGGAGTTCCAGCGCGCCTTCTCCTGCAAGGAGGGCACACCGATGGTGCGGCCCGCCGCCAAGCGCTGCGAGGTGTGGTGAGCCTGTACCTCTTTGGGGGTACAGCCGTGACAGCCCGCGTCTCCTACCGTGGCGCGGGCAATGCAGGTCGGCAAATACCAGCTCATTCACAAACTCGCGACCGGCGGCATGGCCGAGGTCTTCCTCGCCAAGGCCGCCGGGCCCAAGGGCTTCGAGAAGCTGCTGGTGCTCAAGCGCATCCTGCCGCACCTGGCCAGCGATCCGTCCTTCGTGGAGATGTTCCTCTCCGAGGCGCGGCTGGCCGCTCAGCTCAATCACCCCAACATCGTGCAGATCTTCGATTTCGGGGAGGCTGACGGCACCTACTTCATTGCCATGGAGTACATCGACGGGCCCAACCTGCGGGAGATCATCCGTCGCGCCAGTGGGTTGGGCCTGGCGATGCCGATCGCGCTGTGCGCCCGCATCATCGCCGCGGCGTGCGAGGGCCTGGCCTTCGCGCACAATTTCTGGGACCTCACCACCGGGCAGGAACTGAACATCGTTCACCGGGACATCAGCCCGGACAACATCCTGCTGTCGCGCCAAGGCGCGGTGAAGGTGGTGGACTTCGGCATTGCCAAGGCCGCGGGGGTGAGCCCGCACACGCAGACGGGCGTGCTCAAGGGCAAGCTCTCGTACATGCCGCCCGAGTACCTGCGCAACGAGTCGCTCGATGGGCGGGTGGATGTGTACTCGCTGGGCGTCGTCTTCTACGAATTGCTCACCGGGCAGCGGCCCTTCACCGCCAGGTCCGAGGCGGGCATGGTGCAGGCGGTCCTCTACGAGGCGCCCGTGCCCGCGGTGCAGTGGCGCAAAGAGCTGCCTCAGACCGTGCAGCGCATTCTGGTCAAGGCGCTCGCTAAGGATCGCGAGAGCCGCTACCTGGATTGCATCGGGTTCCAGGAGGACCTGGAGGATTTCATCGTCTCCACCGGCAAGCCCGTGGGGACCGCGCAGCTGGCGCAGCTCGTCGCCATGATGATGGCCGGGGTCGAGGTGCCAGGTCTCGTGTCTCAGGCTGGCGGCGCTCTGCGCACCTCGGGCCGGTACGCGCAGCTCCAGAACTCACTGCCCGCTGCCTTTGCCGGGGCGGCATCCCAGGTGTCCGGGACCTCGCCCTCGGTGGATCGGGGCCCGCCGGTTCCCGACGCGCTGCCCAGGGACATGATGCCCACCGCCGTGGAGCGTCCCGCGAGGAGCACGGCCCGGTTCATTCAGGCCTCGGATCCAAGTCCCCTGCCCCTCCTCCAGGAGCTGCCAGCGCCCAGGCCCATGCCAGAGCTTGCGCCCAGGCCCATGCCAGAGCCTGCGCCCAGGCCCCCCCCACCCGCGCGCAATGCTCCGCCCTGGGTGAGGGGAGTGGGAATGGCGCTGTTTCTGGCCGGAGGGGGGTATCTGCTTCAGTCTGCTCGCGGGGGCGACAGGGTGGACCCACAGCTATCTTCCCCCGTGGCGGTGGGGACCGTGGTGCCACCTCCGACGGCCACCAAGCTTCCAGAGACACCTCCGAGCCAGACTCCGGTTCCTCCTGTGACACCCCAGGGCGACGTCGCTCCACCCCTCCCCCCGCCTCAGCCGCCAGCTCCTGAATTACCCAAAAGGCCTCCCTCGAAATCGCCGCTACCATCTGCCGAGAGGCGGCCCCCGAAGCCCTCCGTGGATAAGGATCTTGATCCCGAGGAGATGGAGAAGGGCATTCTGATCCTCCTGGTGGAGCCCTCGGGCACGGTGCTCGATGTCTTCATGGACACCTTCAAGGTAGGCACCACGCCCCTTCCGCCCAGGCCCCTGTCGCCTGGTACCTATACCCTGGTGCTCAAGGACGCTCAGAAGCGGGTATGGGCCAAGCGCCCGTTCGTGGTGAGGCCGGGGAAGGAATGCCTCGTCCGGATCAACCTGCAAGAGGAGGAGTGAAGCGGTAGGTGCGCCCACCCTGGCGTGCTAAGGCACTGGCGTTTTCGTGGGAGGGAACTCTGGTGCGAGCCTTCTTCATTCGCCGGTACGGTGGTCCCGAGGTTCTCGAGGCGGGCGAGTTGCCTCCTCCTCCGCTGGGGCCGAGGGACGTGCGCATCGCCGTGCACGCGGCCAGCGTCAACCCGGTGGACTGGAAGATCCGGCAGGGCAAGGCGAAGGTGCTGCTGCCCTATCGCTTCCCGCTCGTACTCGGCAATGACTGCTCGGGCGTGGTGCGAGAGGTGGGCGCCGAGGTGAAGGCGTTCAAGCCCGGAGATGCCGTGTACTCGCGGCTGGGCAAGGACCGCATCGGCGCCTTCGCGGAGGAGGTGGTGACCGCGGAGGCCAACGTGGCGCCCAAGCCCACGGGGCTAACGCATGCCCAGGCCGCCTCGCTGCCTCTGGTGGCGCTCACCGCGTGGCAGGCGCTGGTGGATGTGGCGAAGGTGCAGCGGGGGCAGACGGTGCTCGTTCACGCCGGAGCGGGTGGGGTGGGTAGCGCTGCTGTGCAGTTGGCCCGGCACCTCGGGGTGAAGGTGGTGGCCACCGCGAGTGCGAAGAACCAGGAGCTCGTCCGTGGGTTCGGTGCGGACACGGTGGTGGACTACAACGCCCAGCGCTTCGAAGAGGTGGTGCGGGACGTGGACGCCGTCATCGACGGCGTGGGCCAGGAGAATGTCCTGCGCAGCTTCCGGTGCGTGAGGCCTGGCGGCATCGTCATCTCCATCACGGACGGGCCTGATCTGACGTTTGCCCGCGAGTACGGCGTGACGCCCCTGCTGTGGCCGGTGTTCTGGCTGCTGGGGGCGAAGGCCAACAGGGCCGCCCGGCGCCACCAGGCGAGGTACCGGTACTGGTTCATGATCCCCAATGGGGAGCAACTGCGGCACCTCACCACGCTGGTGGACCAGGGCGTACTGCGGCCCCATGTGGCCCGGGTGTTCCCCTTCGCCGAGACGAAAGAGGCGGTGGCGTACGCCGAGAGTGGCAAGGCGAGCGGTAAGGTGGTGGTGAGTCTGCGCGAATGAGCCGGGGGGGCTGGGCTACAGGCCCGCGTAGCTCAGCGTCTTGAGCAGCCACGCCTGCACGTGCTGGCGCGAGGGGTGCTGCCCCGAGTCCAGCGCCCAGGTGAAGAGCGCTCCGGCGAACTCGCCCGCCGTGCGGTAGCGGGCCGCTTTGTCCGGCGCCAGCGCCTTGCGGAGGATCTGCGCCATCGGCTTGTCCACCGAGTCCGGCAGTCCCAGCTTCGCCGCCCGGATGGCTGCCATCGCCCCGTCGTCGTCCGTCTGCCCGCGGATGAAGGGGTGCGTGCCCACCACCAGCTCGTGCAGCACGATGCCCATGGCGAACAGGTCCGTAGAGGCGGTGAGCCGCTCGCCTCGCGTCTGCTCCGGCGAGAGGTAGTGCAGCTTCCCCGCGGTGATGCCGTCCTGGGGACCGATGTCCGCGCCCTGCGCCTTCGCCACCCCGAAGTCCCCGAGCTTCACCTCCCCCTCGCCCGAGAAGAAGATGTTGGAGGGGTTCACGTCTCCGTGCACCAGGTCCAGCGATCGGCCGCTGCGCGTGCGCACCTGGTGGAAGTAGGCCAGCGCCCGCAGCACCTCGATGCACACGTAGACGGCCATGCCCAGCGGGAAGCTGCGCTTGAGCGTCTCGTGCGCCTCGATGAGCCGCTTCAGGTCTCCTCCGACGAGGAACTCCATGGCGATGAACGGCCGCCCGAAGGCCTGGCCCGCTTCCAGCTTGCGCACCAGGTTGGGGTGGTCCAGCAGGCCCATCAGGTCCGCTTCGTCCGCGAAGGCTTCGAGCGGTACGTCCTTGCGCAGCAGCTTCAGCGCCACGGGGAACTGGTGGCCTTGAGGATCCACGGCCTCGGCCAGGAAGACCTCCGCCATGCCCCCTTCTCCCAGCCGGGAACGGACCAGGTAGCGGCCAAATCGCCGCGAGGGTACCTCCACCGTCTTGCTGGGGCCGGCCTCCATGGACCGTAGTGTATACGTTGAGCCAACCGGACGTGAGGACCCCATGCCCGCACAAGCGCTGGAGAAGCTGCGAAAGGAAGTGGAGAAGGCAGCCGAAGGGCTTCTGTTCTTGAGCGAGACCGATGCGCGAGTCGTCTTCGTGGCCGCGCCCGAGGCCCGCGTCGAGGAGGTGACTCCCGAGGAGGTGGTGACGTGGCTGTCGGCCCAGCATGACGGGCGCACGGACGTGTTCCTGGGGGGCGAGCCTCTGCCGGTGCTGGCCGAGAAGGCCGTGGAGGTGAAGAGCGCCCGGGACTTCCTGCGCAACCGCGAGGAGTCCGTGGACCGCGAGGATCCCGAGTCGATGGAGGCCGCGCGCAAGTGGAGCCGCATCCGCCAGGCCCTGGAGCGGCACCTTCAGGAGCTGCGGGTCATCCGCTTCGGTGAGCCTCACTACGACACTGTTGACGGGCAGATCTCCGTCTTCGTCGTGGGCCGTACAGAGGAAGGAGCCCTGGCGGGTATCCTCACTGGCTCGGTGGAGACGTAAGGGGCATCAGCAGATGCCGATGACGACGTCCATGACGTTGGTGCCGGTGAGCCCGGGCTTGAGCAGCACGCCAGCGGCCTCCAGGGCGGGGTAGGCGTCGTGGCGGGCAAGGTGGCTGGCTGGGTCGCGTCCCGTGACACGGATGGCTTGCCAGGTGGCTCCATCGACGATGGCGCCGGCTGCGTCGGTTGGGCCATCGCGGCCGTCCGTGCCTCCCGCGAGGAGCGCCACCGGGGCAGGGGAGCCCTCCAGCACGCGAGCGGCCGCGAGCGCGAGTTCCTGGGAGCGTCCGCCGAGGCCGGGCTCCTCTCCGAGGGTTACCGTGGTCTCTCCGCCCCAGATGAGGCAGCGGGCCCCCGTCGCAGCCGTCGCGCCGCTGCGAGGGCTCAGGAGCGTGGCGGCGATGCGTGCCCCGGCATCCGCGGCCTCTCCGGACAGCGGTTCGCGGTGGAGTTGAGGCACGAGCCCCAACTCGGTTGCCTTCCTGGCCACGGCTTCCAGCGCCAGGAGGTTACTGGCGACCAGCTCGGTGGTGATGGGCTCGAACACTGTGTCGCCGGGCTTTGGGGTTTCCGGTATCTCGCCCCGTTCCGTCTGCTCGAGGCGCTGGCGCATCGCGTCCGGTATTGCCGTCCACAACCGCGCGCGTGCCAGCAGGGCTCGGACTTCTCCAGCGGTCGTGGGATCCGGAACACAGGGACCAGAGCCGATGGCGGCGAGATCGTCGCCGATGACGTCCGAGACGATGAAGAGCCGAACGCGCGCGGGGGCGAGCGCGCGGGCGAGCTTGCCCCCGCCCCACCGGGCGAAGCGCTTGCGAACCTGATTCATCGCCGCGATGTCGAGCCCGGAGCCGAGCAGCAGCCGGTAGAGCTGCTTGAGGTCCGCGGGATCGATTCCTGGCTCAGGCGCTCCGATGAGGCTGGTGGTGCCTCCCGACAGCAGGACCCAGACCTCGTCCGCTGGTCCCACCCGGGCCGAGAGGGCACCGACCGCTTCCGCTGCCGCCAGCGAGCCGGGCCCCGGTTCCGGATGGTCACCCGCGACGGCCGTGAGCGCTGGATGGGGCACGGGCGCCACGGTTGGCGCCACAATCAACCCACCGGAGGGTGCCAGGCCTCGTGAGGCGAGGTGGCGCACCGCGGCCTCGGCCATCGGTTGGGCAGCCTTACCCAGCGCGAGCAGCCAGAGGCGCTCGGCGGGCGGCTCGGTCATCCGACGAAGAGCCGTTTCGAGCGCCCGGCCGGGTTCGGCGGCGGCGACAGCGGCCTGGTAGAGCTGACCCAGGAGCAGGCGGGAGTTCGCGGTCAATGGTCCTCTTCTTCTTTCGAAAGCTCCATCAGCATCTCGAGGTCCTCGGCCTCGCCCATGCTCTCCAGCAGCTCCAGGTTCTCCACCACCTCCTGATCCTCCGCTGAGAGCTTGGGTCTGGGGGACTTCTCCGTGGCCGGCTCGCTCTTCTGGGAAGAAGGAGGCGGTGGCTTCTTGTCTTCCGCCGCCGCGGTGCCCGCGTACAGGCTCACCGTCAGCACCACTACCACGCTCAGGCGGCTCACCGGCGCCGCCTCTCGCGCATCCGCTCGCGCAGCTCCTGGCGCTGCTCGGGCGTCATCTGCCTCCAGCGGCGCATGTTCTCCATCATCTGCTCGCGCCGCTCCGGGTGCGCCCGCATGTACTCGCGCATCCGCTTGCGCAGCTCCGCCTTGCGCTCCGGATCCAGCTTGCGGAACTCACGGAACCGCTCCCGCATCAGCTGCCGCTCCTCCGGCGTCAGCCGCTGGAACTCACGCAGGTTCGTCTTCAGCCGCTCGCGCTCCTCCGGCGGCAGCTTCTTGAAGCGCTCCAGGTTCCCGCGGATCCGCTCCTGCTCTTCCTTCGGCAGCGCCTTGTACTCGCGCAGCTTTGCCCTCAGCGCCTCCTTCTGTTCCGGAGACAGCTTCTCGAAGCGCTCCGCCGCCGTCTGGCCCTCCTTCGCCTCCTGTGCCCGTACGGGCGCTCCCGCCAGCAGCGCCACCATCGCTCCGAGCAACACCAGCCCATGGCCCTTCATCACTGCACCTCCAGCTCGTGGAGGTTCGCGACGACCTCCATGTCCTCGAAGCTGTCCAGGCCGACTACGTCGTAGTCCTCCATCAGCTCCATGTTCGCCGCCAGCTCCAGCGCTCCCTCGTCTGTCACGTCCACACCCTGCGATTCGCTGCTGGTGTAGATGACCAGCGCCAGTGCCGCCGCCAGTCCCAGGGACGGCACCAGCACCGAGGGCCGCAGCAGCGCCAGCAGCCGCTCCTTCAATGGAGGCGGCAGCGCGTCCACCTTTGCCATCACCGCCCGCCGCGTGTCCGCCGAGGGCACGAACTCGGGCAGCTGCGCCATGCTCGCCACCGTGCGCCGCAGCAGCGCCTCCGTGCTCTTGCACTCCGCGCACGTGCCCAGGTGCCCCTCCACCTCCGCGCGGCGCGCCGCCGGCAGCTCCCCGTCGATATAGGCCGTCAGTTCTTCCTCGAACCCGCAGCTCATGCCCTGCTCCTCGCGGGCCCCACGCCCGCCTGCAACTCTTCGACCTTCTTCGCCACCGCCAACGTCGCCCGGTGGATGAGGCTCTTCACCGCCGCCTCACTGGCCTCCAGCGCCTCGGCGATGTCCCGGTACGCCATGCCCTCGAAGCGGCACATCGTGAACGCCGCCCGCTCCCGCTCGCTCATCCCCGCCAGCGCCTCGCCCACCGCCCGCTCCAGCTCCCGGCCCGCTACCGACTCATCCGGCCGCTCACCCTGGGGGCCCGCGACGTCCACGCCGCTGTCCTCCTCTTCCGTGGGCGCCGTGCTCGTGTGCGTCACCCGGTACTCTCCTCGGCGCACCTCGTTGAGGCAGTGGTTGGTCGCCACCCGGAACAGGAACGTCTTGAACTGCGCGCTCGGCTTGTAGGCCTTCGCGTTCCGGTACAGCTTCACGAAGATGTCCTGCGTCAGCTCCTCCGCCCGCGCCTTGTCCCCCACGAAGCGGAAGGCGAAGCGCGCCACGCTGGCGTGGTAGCGGTCGAACAGCAGGCCAAAGGCCCGCCGGTCGCCTGCCGCCACCCTCAACATCACCTGTGCGTCCGAATCCGCGTCCACGTCCGCCATAAACCCTGTTGCCTTGGGAAAGTTGCGGGCCCTGTGCGCTTTGAACCCTACCCCCACTCCTGGGTACAGTTTTCGCCGTGTCCACTGTCTCCAGCACACGTCCTCCCACCCTCGGCCAGGCCTCCAGCGAGCCGCTGGGAGAGGCCGTGCACGAGGTGCAGGCGGTAGACCTCCCCTCCTGGGAGCCCTCCATCGTGGTGGACCTGGAGCAGCTGCCAGCGGCTCCTGCGCCGCAGCAGGCGCTCTCGGAGGAGGAACTGGCCCTGCTGGATGAGGAGCTGGCCCTGGAGGAGCAGGCCGAGGCCGCCCGGAGGGCCGCGGCTTCGCCGGGAGTGCCCGCTCCCGCCGTGCTGCGCCGGACCTCGGTGGGGGAGATGCCGCGGGTAGACCTGATCCCCTCGGTGACGATGCCCGCCGAGGAGATGACCGCCCACCCGAGCCCCGACGCCGTGCCGGGGGCCAAGACGCCGCCGCCGGGGACTCCCCTGCCGGTGCTGCTGCTGGTGGACCAGGCCCACGCCGCCCCACCCGAGGAGCAGCCGGAGCTGGCCCGGCGCATCAACCGGCTGCTGGATCAGATGGTGCTCGAGGGGGGCTCGCGGCACGTGGCCGACTGGTTCCACCACCTCATCGAAAGCGGCCGCCTGGAGGGGCTGGCGGATGCCGCGGGCCACTCCTGCCATGAGACGGCCATCAAGGGCCTGCTGGCCATGGGCTTTCCCTATGCCCTGGAGGTCCGGCCCGAGGACCTGCAGCGCATCCAGCCCCCGAAAGAGAGGCCCACGTGGAAGGAATACCTCGACCCCCTGGGTATGGGGGTGGCGTTACTGCCCATGCTGGATCAATGGGCACATCCCCTCCTGAAGAGTCCTTTCCCATTCCCGACCGTGTACACCCTGGAGATAGGGTTCTCGCTGCTCTCCCTGGCCGCCGTGTTG
>DASVVJ010001281.1:0-2247 GCA_036389955.1 Myxococcaceae bacterium | reverse complement strand
CTCCAGGCCGTGGTCCACCGCGTTGCGCAACAGGTGCACCAGCGCGCCGTTGAGCTTCTCCAGCAGGCGGCGATCCAGCGACACCTCCGCGCCCACCACCGAGAGCCGGGCTTCCTTGCCCAGCTGGCGCGACAGGTCTCTCACCATGCGCTGCAGCGGCTCGAGAATGGTGCGCACCGGGCGGGTGGTGATGGCCTTGAGCCCATCCTCCAGCTCATCGACGATGTCGGCCGTCTCCTCGCCGTCCGAGCGCAGCGCCCGCCCCACGCCGGACAGCAGCGTGCGAGCCTCGGCCGTCTCCGCCAGCAACCCCTGGCGGGCCAGCAGCGTCACCACGCGCTCCAGCTCGCGCGAGCGCTCCTCGGTGCGCAGGCGCACCTCGCGCAGGCGCTCCACCTCGCGCATCAGCGAGGTCACCTGCCGCGAGCTCACCCGCCAGCCCTTGTCCTCGCTCTCTCCCGGGGACAGGTCCTCGCGGGACATCTCCACCGAGACAGGCCCCACGGCCATCACCACGGACGAAGGCCCGGTGGATGAGACGGCGGGAGCGGTGGTGGGGGCCACGGCCAAAGCGGTGGCCGCGGGTGCGCCTGCAGGCGCGGCGCCCTTCTCCGGAGCCTGCTCGGCGGGCGCATCGGCGACGAGCTGAGCCAGCGCCTGGGTGTAGTCCGGCAGGGTGTCGCCGCGCCCGTCCGCGTGCGCCTGGACGCGCAGCAGGAAGATGTCCAGGCCGTGCAGCAGCACGTCGACGATCTGCCGCGGCATCTTCTGCGGGTTGGACTTCAGCGGGGCAAGCGCGTCCTCCAGCTTGTGGGCGATCTCGCTCAGGTCCTGCAGCCCCAGGCTCGCGGCGCTGCCCTTGAGCGTGTGCAGGTGCCGCCCCAGGCGCGCGTACGCCTTGGTCAGGGCCTCGGCCTCGAGCACCCCGCGCTCCAGGTCCAGCAGGTCCATGGTGACCTTCTGGCACACCTCCTGGGCCTCGGCGGCGAAGCCGGTCACCAGTCCTTGCAGGAGCGGATCAACGGACATGTCGCGCCCCCGTACCGGCGCGCACCAGCAGGCGCGGCGGATCGATGAGGTGAACGAGCTGTTGGTTGGCGTAGACCTCGAGCACGGGGCCCTCGGCGCGCACCCGGGCGGCCTCCACCGCGCCCACCGGCAGGCCCAGGGGCCGGGGAATGGCCTCGCAGTCCACCGCGCACAGCTCACCGTCTCCGCGCTCGACCACCAAGAGCACGGCGGGGTCCTGCCGCCAGCCATGGCCGCCCAGCAGCGAGGCCAGACTGAGGGCCGCGAGCACCTGCCCCTGGAAGCGCAGCACACCGATGACGTGCGGGGCCGACAGCGGCACGGGCGTCACCATCCGCAAGGGCAGCGCCGCGCGCAGCGAGTCGAGCGGCAGCGCATAGCGCTCCTCGCCCAGCGGGAACTCGGCCACCCAGTGCACCGCCTCCTCGCGGTTGGCCTCGGCCTGCTCGGCCTCGCGCAACCGTTGGGCGCGCTGCTCCAGCAGCTGGCGCAGCTCCTCTTCCTGCACCTCCTCCAGGGTCCGGGGTGTGACTTTCATTCAGCGGCTCCCTGGTTGAGGTAGGCGTCCGCGGAAGCTTTGTAGAAGCGCGCTGGGAGCGCTTCGGGTCCTTCGACAATCTGATCCGGAGGCAGCCGGGCGGCCCGGGCATACACGGCCCGCATCAACGGATAGGCCGCCGCGCGCGCCCCTCGCCGCTCCCGCAGCAGCGCCAGCTCCAGCAAGCCTGGAAGGTAGTCCGGGTATTGCATCACGAGATCATCCAGCTGGGACTCGGCCCTGATGACATTGCCCGCCTCGATGTGCTCGAGCGCCTTCAGGTGAAGCTCCGTGGGAGGCCGCCGGATGGGCAGCGGCGTGGCCGTGGGGCGGATGGAGCGCAGGCCGGTGACCGAGGGCGCCTTGCGTGGCTGAGGCGGAATGAAGACGGGCTCGGGCGTCAGCGGACGCTGAAACGCCTGCAGCTCCGGCGGCCCCACGCGCACCACCCCCACGGGCGGACGGTCCACCTCCACCGTGCCCAGGAAGAGATAGCCGCCCGGAGCCAGCGAGCGGATGATGTTCGCAATGGCCGCATCGCGGGCCGCCGGGCTGAAGTAGGTGAGCACGTTGCGGCAGAGGATGAAGTCGAACTCTCCCAGCGCCTCGGACAGCGGCTGCTTGAGGTTGGCCGCCATGAAGCTCGTCACCCCGCGCACACTCTCCAGGATGATGACCTG
>DASVVJ010001280.1:0-7625 GCA_036389955.1 Myxococcaceae bacterium | reverse complement strand
GGCGCACCAGCAGCCAGCCGATGATGACCTCGGCCACGCTCAGGAGCACCCGGTTGCCCTGAAGTCCCACGTGGTAGACGGACTCACCCAGCTTGCCCATCAGCGTGCCCAGCATGGTCTCCAGGTCCGAGAGCGCCTTGCCCAGCGCGGCGCGCTCGGCCTCCAGCTCCTTGCCGCCCAGGTCGGACTCGGCCGCCTGCCGCACCTGGCTCAGCAGCCCCTGCAGCGTGGCTCCGCCGTCGCGCGCCACCTTGCGCATCAGCAGGTCCAGCGCCTGGATGTGGGTGGTGCCCTCGTAGAGCGTGTCGATCTTCTGGTCGCGGATGTACTGCTCCAGCGGATAGTCGGCCAGGTAGCCCGAGCCGCCGAACACCTGCAGCGACACCGAAAGCATCTCGTACGCCTTCTCCGAGCAGTAGCCCTTCACCAGCGGCAGCAGCAGGTCGTTGAGCGCGTCCAGCTCCGCGGCCTCGGGGGCGCGGTGGCCACCCTTGATCTCCACCTGATCCTGCATGGAGGCGGTGAAGAGGCACAGGGCGCGCATGCCCTCGGCATGGGCCTTTTGCGCCATCAGCATGCGGCGCACGTCCGGGTGGCGGATGATGTTGACGCGCGGGGCGTTCTTGTCGCGCGCGGCGAGCAGGTCGGCGCCCTGCACGCGCTCCTTGGCGAAGGCCAGCGAGTTCAGGTACGCGGTGGACAGGGTGGCCATGGACTTCATGCCCACGGCCATGCGCGCCTGCTCGATGATGTGGAACATCTGGCGGATGCCCTCGTGCACCTCGCCCACGAGCAGGCCGCGCGCGGGCTTGCCGTCGCCGAACGTCAGCTCGCAGGTGACAGAGCCCTTGAGCCCCATCTTCTTCTCGAGCTTGGTGCACACCACGCCGTTGCGCTCGCCCAGCTTGCCGTCCTCCTCGACCCAGAACTTGGGGACGATGAAGAGCGACAGGCCCTTGGTGCCGGGGCCGGCGCCCTCGGGCCGTGCGAGCACCATGTTGATGATGTTGTCCGAGGCATCGTGCTCGGCGCTGGTGATGAAGCGCTTGACGCCTTCGATTTCCCACACGTCTCCGCCCACGTGGCGGGCCTTGGCGCGGGCGGCGCCCACGTCGCTGCCGGCATCGGGCTCGGTGAGCACCATGGTGCCGATCCACCGCTGATCAATCATGGTGGGCAGGAAGCGCTTCTTCTGGGACTCGGTGCCGAGCCGGTCAATGACGCGGGCCACCAGGGTGCCCAGCGTGTAGAAGGCCACGGGAGGGTTGGCGCCCACCAGCAGCTCGAAGGCGGCCCAGGACAGCGAGGGCGGAGCGCCGAGGCCACCCAGGTGCGGGGGCAGCTCGAACTGGTTCATGCCCGAGTCGAAGTAGGACTTGATGGCGTGCTTGAGGCCCGGAGGCAGCGTCACCTGGCCATTCTCGAGCACGGGCGGAGAGTGGTCCGACTCGGCGAAGCTGGGCGCCATCTCGTTGGTGCACACCTGGGCGAAGGTCTCCAGGGCCTGGCGCGCGGCGGTCTCGTCGATGTCGCCGAAGGGCCCCTTGCCCAGGGAGGTGCGGCCGATGTCGAGGAACTCGAAGAGGTTGAAGAACAGGTCGCGCAGGTTGGGCTTGTAGTGGTTCGGCGTCGACATCGAGAGGGCTCCGGACGGCTCAGGGATGAACGGGCCACAGGCTAGCATCCAGCCGGGAGCCGTGCCTGGCGGATCCGACCGCCCGAGCGAGGTTCAGTGCGAGCAAGGAGGGCGGTACGGGAGAGGAGACAAGCCCAATGCTCAGGAACTCATGAAGCTCTTGATGAAGGTATACGGGAAGTACCCTATCCCGCAGCTGGTAGGTATCGAGCCATAGCCATGCGTGAGACCATTGAATTCCGTATCTGGGAAGATCGCGCGAAGAAGCACTTGGAGCCTGAGCTTGGGGTTGTCCTGGGAGGCGACCTCCGCAAGGTCGTGCTGCCCATTGATGACAGGTGGGTCAAGAGAATCGCGAAGCTCAATCAGACGTACCGGAAGCGGGGAGAGGTCTTCTTCACTTATTGGCACGTCCACCGGTACTACTCCCCAGAGGAACTTCAGTCGGCGCAACTGCTGAAGCTCGTAATCCGTGCTTACTTCGAGCCCACGGGCTCCATGTGCGGCACCGGGTACAACACGGTGGTGGGGTGCCCGTACTGCGGAGCCGGTTCCCACCAGGTCTCGGACCTCATCCTCGATACCCGCTGCATTCCCAAGGGCAAGGACATCGCGCAGACGATCGCGGGAGAGATCGTCGTCTCACCCCGGCTAGTGCAGGCCTGCCGTAAGCACGGCATTCAGGGCGCGGACTTCCGGCCCGTGCTGCACTATGGCCGCAAGGGCCCTGTGCCGTCGGAGTGGAGTCAATTGGTGGTCACCTCCAGGCCGTTGAAGCTCGATCCAAGGACCCAGGGAGGCAACAACCCCTTCGACCTAGATGAGGAGAACGAGTCCCGCTGCCCCGAGGGCCACACGGCTGGGCTGAACCTGGTCTCGGAGCTGTTCCTGAAGCGAAGGAGCTGGGATGAGAGCGACTGGTGCCAGACGGACATGCTCTTCGGCGTGTGGCAAGGCGAGCTGCGCCCCGAGCCCCGGCTGTTGATCTCCCAGAAGCTGCGTGAGCTGCTCATCGGCATGAAGGCCAAGGGCTTCGTGCTCGAACCCGCCCACCTCGTCTGAGCTAAAGTCCTCCGTCCCCAACCCGGACCCGGAGCAGCCATGACGAGAAGACTCTTTCCCGCGGCGGTGGTGCTCACCCCGCTCTGCGTGGCCCTCGCCTTCACCAGCTGCTCCGACGAAGACAATCCGCCCGGGCCCCAGCCCGCTCCCTACGGCCTGGACGAGCGCCCCTCCAACACCACCTGTCTGGCCCGCGAGCGCCCCGTGGAGAACACCGGCGTCTCCACCCAGCTTGTCTTCCCCAACCTGCGCTTCTCTCAGCCCGTCTTTGCTCTCCAGGCGCCCGGAGATGGCTCGCGCGTCTTCGTCGTCGAGCGCGGCGGCATCGTCCGCGTCTTCGCCAACGACAACGCCACCACAACCGCGTCGAACTTCATCGACATCAACGCCCGGGTGAACGCCGAAGCCGGCGGCGAGGCGGGCCTGCTCGGCATGGCCTTCCACCCCAACTTCGCCACCAACCGCGAGGTGTTCCTCTCCTACACCGGATTTGGCGGCCCCACCGACCTGCGCTCCGTCATCTCCCGCTTCAAGAGCAACGACAACGGCGCGACCCTGGATCCCGCCTCCGAGGAGATTCTCCTTACCATCGACCAGCCCTACACCAACCACAACGGCGGAGGCATCGCCTTCGGGCCGGATGGCTTCCTCTATATCGGCATGGGCGATGGCGGCTCGGGCGGCGACCCGCAGAACTACGCACAGAACCTCAACAGCCTGCTCGGCAAGTTCCTGCGCATCGACGTGAATGGCGCCAAGCCCTACGCCATCCCCGCCACCAACCCGTTCCGTGGCGGTGGTGGCCGGCCGGAGATCTTCGCCTGGGGCCTGCGCAACCCGTGGCGCTGGAGCTTCGATCGCGCCACCGGCGAGCTGTGGGCCGGTGACGTGGGGCAAGGCGCGCTCGAGGAGGTGGATCGCATCGTCCTCGGCGGCAACTACGGCTGGCGCATCAAGGAAGGCGACCAGTGCTACAACCCGCGCACCGGCTGCTCCAGCGCCGGGCTGATCGATCCCATCGTCCAGTACCCTCGCACCGAGGGCGTCTCCATCACCGGCGGCTACGTGTACCGAGGCACCGCCATTCCCCCGCTCGTCGGCCGCTTCATCTATGGAGACTATGGCTCGGGCCGCATCTGGGCCGTGGCCAACCACCCCACCACTGGCGCCGCCGTGCCTCAGCTCCTGGTGGACACCTCGCTGGGCATCGGCTCCTTCGGGGAGATGCTCGATGGCGAGGTGCTCGTGGTGGACCTCAACGGAGGCCGGCTCCACAAGCTGGTGCCCTCGGGCACGCAGCTCCCCGTCACCTTCCCGCAGAAGCTCTCCGAGACCGGCTGCGTGGATGCCGCCAATCCTCAGCGTCCCGCCTCCGGCCTCATCCCTTATGACGTCAACGCCCCGCTCTGGTCCGATGGCGCGGCGAAGGAGCGTTTCCTCGCGCTGCCCGATGGACAGTCGATCCGCGTGGGCGCCGATGGCGACTGGGAGCTGCCCATCGGCACCGTGCTGGTGAAGACCTTCTTCCTCGGAGCCAAGCGCGTGGAGACGCGGCTCTTCATGCGCCACACGGATGGCACCTGGAGCGGCTACAGCTACGAGTGGGATGAGGCCCAGACGGACGCCACGCTGCTGCCCGCCAACAAGTCCCGGCAGGTGGGCAACCAGACCTGGTACTACCCCAGCCGCGCCGAGTGTCTGCAGTGCCACACCGGCGCCGCAGGCCACTCGCTGGGCCTGGAGACCGGTCAGCTCAACCGCGACCTCACCTATGTCTCCACCCAGCGCATCTCCAACCAGCTCGCCACCTTCGAGCACATCGGCCTGTTCGAGGCCCCGCTGGGCGCTGCCCCCGACTCCCTGACGCGCTACCCCGTCCCCACCGGCGGCGACAGCCTGGAGCTGCGCGCCCGCGCCTACCTGCACTCCAACTGCGCCTCCTGCCACCGCCCCAATGGCACCGGCCGCGGGCCCGCGGACTTCCGCTTCTCCACCCCGCTGGCCCAGGCCAGCTTCTGCGGCACCACTCCGCAGCAGGGCTCCCTCGGCGTCACCGATGCCCGGCTGCTGGCACCGGGAGCGCCCGCGCGCTCCGTTCTGTCGCTGCGCATGCACGCCCTGGACGCCAACCGCATGCCCCCGCTGGCCAGCCGCGTCAAGGACACGGAGGGCGTGGGCCTGGTGGACGCATGGATCTCCTCGCTGACGGCGTGCCCATAGGGTAAAGGCGCGGGCCACATGATTAGCGCACAGGAAGCCCTCGAACGGCTGAAGGAAGGTAACCGGCGGTTCGTCCAGCACCTGCGGAGCACCGAGGTGCTGATGAGCCAGCTCCACCGTGGCGAGCTGGTCAAGGGCCAGAAGCCCTTCGCCATCGTGCTGGGGTGCTCGGACTCACGGGTGCCCGCCGAGCTCGTTTTTGATCAGGGGCTGGGAGACCTGTTCGTCATCCGCGTGGCGGGCAACATCGTGGCCCCCTCGCAGGTGGGCAGCGTCGAGTTCGCCGCCGAGGCCTTCGGCACCCGGTTGGTGGTGGTGATGGGCCACACTTTCTGCGGCGCCATCGACGCGACGCTGCAGGCCATCGAGAACCCGGCCGTGCCGCGCTCTCCCAATCTGGCCTCCATCGTGGACCGCATCCGCCCCGCCATCGAGGGGCTGGTGCACGCCGGCCTCGCCCAGGAGCGCCAGCGCCTCATTCAGGAGGCCATGCGCGCCAACGTCCGCGCCTCGGTCAACCACCTGCGCCACGGCTCGGCCATCCTCGAGAAGATGGTGCTCCAGGATGGGCTGCACGTGGTGGGCGCCGAGTACAGCCTGGAGAGCGGCGAGGTCGTTTTCTTCGACTTGTGAGCAGGCTCACTCCGGCGCGGGCAGCCGCTTGAGTCCCGGCACCAGCCGGGCCGCGTTCGCCTCGAAGCGGCCCGCGTCCGAGTACACCTGGATGAGCTCTCCGGTGCGCGAGAAGTGTTTGGCCACGTTGACGATGAAGTCCAGGTACTTCGAGGTCACCAGGACGTGGACCTCCTGCAACTGCGGTTTCCGGGTGCGGAACCACTCCGTCCACGCGTCGCTCGCCGGCTTGGCGGCCCCCTCGGCCCCGGTCACGTCCACCAGCAGCGCCAGCGGCGCTCGGACGGACAGCTCGGCGTTGAGCGGCTCGAAGGCCACCGAGACCAGCTCTCCCCGGTCATAACCGGTGATGCGCACCAGCATCACCCCGGGCCGCAGCCGCGTATAGGTGTGCGTGCAGCCGCCCTCGCGCAGCCGCAACGAACCATCGGGCAGGGTCTCTCGCTCCATGCCCCCAGGATGTAGCGCAGCCGCGCCCACACCACGAGCACCCTGTCTAAGTTCCTGTTCTCTATGTATTAGGAGCTTTATCTTAAAATCGCGCTTTACAGGGAAACGCCTGAATGCTAGAAGAGGGGAAAGCAGAGAACATCTTCGGCTTCAGGCGGGCGTTCGTCCGTGCTGGAGCCCTAAGCGGGCCGGCTCTTCCCCCTGGGAGCCGGCCCGTGGTCTTTGCGGGCTCCTGCGCGGCGGGCGCTTACGGCTTGTCCTCGCGCGCCGTCTCGCGGAACACCGCGAGCGAGCGGCCGGTGAGCTCGAAGTTCCCACTGGGGACCGGCTCGGGGTCCCGGGTGTCATCGGCGGTGTAGAACTCGAGCACCCACTGCCGGCCCTCGGCCGCGTGCGGCACGGTGAAGCGCACCGGCTCGTGGTGAGCGTTGAGCAGCACCAGGAGTGCGTCACCGATGATGCGCTGGCCGCGCTCGTCCGGCGTGGGGATGGCGTCTCCGCCCAGCAGGAACGCCAGCGAGCGGATGAAGGGCTTCTGCCAGTCCTCCTGGCTCATCTCCGTGCCGTCGGGCCGGTACCAGGTCAGGTCCTTGAAGCGCGAGTCCCAGATGCGCTCGCCCTGGAAGAAGCGGCGGCGCTGCAGCACCGGCTGGCGGTGGCGGAACTGGATGAGCCGCGAGGTGAACTCCAGCATCGCCTTGCGGCGCGCGTCCAGGTTCCAGTCCACCCAGGAAATCTCGTTGTCCTGGCAGTAGGCGTTGTTGTTGCCGCCCTGGGTGCGCCCCATCTCGTCGCCGGCGACGATCATCGGCACGCCCTGGGACAGCAGCAGCGAGGCCATCAGGTTGCGCTTCTGCTGCTCGCGCAGGGTGATGATGCCCGCGTCCTCCGTCTCACCCTCCACGCCACAGTTCCACGCCTCGTTGTCGTCGGCGCCATCGCGGTTGTGCTCACCGTTGGCCTCGTTGTGCTTGTGGCTGTAGGTGACCATGTCGTGCAGCGTGAAGCCGTCGTGCGCGGTGACGAAGTTGATGCTCGCCTGGGGCCGGCGCCGCATGCCCTGGAACAGGTCCGAGGAGCCCGCCAGCCGGTAGCCCACCTCGCCCGCGGTGTTCTCGTCGCCCTTCCAGTAGCGGCGCAGCGCATCGCGGTACTTGCCGTTCCACTCGCGCCAGGGCGCCGGGAAGCCTCCCACCTGGTAGCCACCCAGGCCCACGTCCCACGGCTCGGCGATGAGCTTCACCCGGTTGAGCACCGGGTCCTGGTTGATGATCTGGAACAGCGTCGCGTTGGGGCTGAACTCGCCGGCGCCCGTGCGGCCCAGGGTGGTGGCCAGGTCGAAGCGGAACCCGTCCACGTGCATCTCCGTCACCCAGTAGCGCAGCGAGTCGGCGATCAGCTTGGCCGTCTGGGGCAGCGAGGCATTGAGGCTGTTGCCGCACCCGGTGAAGTCCAGGTAGTAGCGCGGGTCCGGCATCAGCCAGTAGTACGACGCGTTGTCGATGCCCTTGAACGACAACGTGGGGCCCAGGTGGTTGCCCTCGTTGGTGTGGTTGTAGACGACGTCGAGAATCACCTCGATGCCGGCCTCGTGCATGGTCTTGACCATGCCCTTGAACTCCTG
>DASVVJ010001279.1:0-2233 GCA_036389955.1 Myxococcaceae bacterium | reverse complement strand
GAAGTGGCGGGTACTTCCTCGTCAAGTCCGTCCTCAATCCCACCTTCCAGGAAGGGAAGTACACCGGCCGCTCTGGCTCGGGGGCGCTGAAGATCATGTACGACCTGGAGGGTCGCTGGCTGGACGAGTTCTATTCACGCGCGGCCTGATTTCACCGACTCGCTCCACGATGGGGGCGCAGCGACTCGGTAGTCGTCATGGTCCAAGGATGCCTTCAGGGCCAGCTCGCTCTCACGGATCATTGGCTCGGTGAGGGCGAGGCAGATGCCTTTGGCCTCCTCTAACGTCAGCGGCCGGACGACGCGGCAGCTCCGGCCGAGAGACGACAGTCCGTGCTGGTGAAATCCTACGGTGGGTGGAAAAGGCTTGGGGATTGCCGGCCGCATGGGAACCATCTGTTACCCCGCAGGGCACGCTCGTTCCCTGGTCTGGGGCAATAGGAGGCCCGGAAATCGTGGACACCGAGCATTGCGCAGAGAAGAATCGGGCGATGCCCCTGTCCGAGGCTGACGTACAAAAACTGCTTAGCGGTCTTCAAGAGACCGGCCTCTCTCTCCTTGGTACCCCGGCCAAATGGCGCAGTCCGCTCCTCGTGCGGCTACGCGCGAATGGTCATGACCGGCGGTTCCGCCTGTGGCTGTTCGAGGTGCGCCACGGCGGTAAGAGCCGCGATCCGGGCGAGTATCGCATCCAGGTCTCCAACGGGCCCAAGTCCGTCCTGAACGAAGGTGGATGGGCTGATGTGCTGCTCGGCTACTCGATCGACCACGACGTGCTGGTCGCCTACGATCCGCGCTACCTAGAGAAGTTCCTCGAGCATTTCTTGGCGGTGGGCGAGAGTGGGTCTGACTCCGCGCAGGTGTCTCTCGAAACACTAGAGGCCGCACAGGCATCAGGCGTGGCCTACGAGAGCAAGGATACCGAGGTGGTAGGGCCAGATACCCGCGTTGCGGCCTTCCGACCTATCTATCTTTCCGCATTCCTTTTCGACCGAGAAGCGTTCTTGAGCGGTAACAGTTCTTTGGCGGGAGCATCTCTAACGAGCGACGGTACGAGCTTCGAGGCATTTGCTTCGGCCCGTGGCTTGAGTTTCCCATCGCAGGTGGTGGGACGCTATGTCGCTGCGCTTGCAACGAAACCACTTGTCATCCTCACGGGGGTGTCAGGAACGGGTAAGACCAAGTTGGCCCATCTGGTTGCCGAGTACTTCTGTGCCAGCCCAACGGCGGGGACCTCGGGGGGAGTCCCAGTTCCATCAGCGGACGGCGCAGCAGTTTATGGTGGGGGCGTCAGCGTGGATCGATCGCGACTCGCCTTCGTCGCGGTGCGGCCCAACTGGACGGACAGCCGCGCGCTCCTGGGCTTCTTCAACCCCCTGACTGAGCGCTATGAGCCTACGGAGACACTGGCTTTGCTCGTGCGTGCTCATCAGTCCGCCGAGGCCGCAAGGGCGGTTGGCAAGATGCCACCCCCGTTCTTCGTCATCCTGGACGAGATGAACTTGGCCCGGGTCGAGCACTACTTCAGCGATTTCCTCTCCGCGCTTGAGACACGAAAGTTGGGGCCCGGTAACGAGGTCGAGCAGGAGCCGCTGGTTCTTCATGACCGTGAGGTAGTCTCCATCAGCGTTCCGAAGCCGGGAGGCGGCATGGAATCCCTTGCGGTCCCGTCGCGGCTGCCCGTGCCGACCAACGTTTTCTTCACTGGGACAGTCAATGTGGACGAGACCACCCATGGGTTCAGCCCCAAGGTGCTGGACCGCGCCCACGTCATCGAGTTTGATGACGTGGACCTAGACTCATACCGCAGTGGCCTCCCCGCGACCGTTTCCAGCGGGCTCAGCGTGACGCTTCCCTCGGAACTCAAGCCCGTCCTGCCGGCGAGGCGAGAGGACTATGCAGTGCTCCCGGATGCTCTCCATCAGCAGATCCTGGCGCTCAACCGCATCCTCCAACCGGCTCGGCTCCACCTGGGGTACCGAAGCGTCAATGAGGTAGCGGCATTCATCATCCGTTACCAAGCCATAGTGACAGGAGGAACGCCCATTGAGGCAGAGCGTGCCGCAATGGATGCGGCGGTGCTGCAAAAGGTTCTGCCCCGCTTGGGCGGAACTCGTGCCAGGCTGGAGGAGCCGCTGATCCGGCTCTTCAGCTTTCTAGTGACTGGAACTTCAGCCTCGGGTGGGTCGGCGGATCTTGATGGGCTGACTGGCGCTGCGGACGCCAGCTTGGCT
>DASVVJ010001278.1:0-9931 GCA_036389955.1 Myxococcaceae bacterium | reverse complement strand
TGCGCCGAGCCGCGCCGCAGCTCCGGCACCGTGGGCAAGAGCTTCCACCGCGTCAGCTTGCCGATGGCCGACAGGCACGCGCTCGCGACGATGTTCGCCGTCTCCGCCAGCGCGCTCTCCACCTCGGCCCGCCCGGACACCTGACCTAGCAGCACCGTCCCCAGCGCCGCCCCGTCCCGCGCCGGCAGCACGAAGAGCATCACCCCGCGCAGCTCGCCCACCATCCCCAGCTTCACGCCCACCATCGGGTCGTCACCGCCGAGCTGCTCCGCCGCTTCCACCGCGGAGGTGACGAGCGCCCGGGGCACCGACAGGTCCACGCGCTTGCCGCCCACCAGCCGCGCCAGCGCGTTGGCCGCATGGCCACAGCCGATGTTGGCGACCTCGCGCAACACGTCGAGTTGGACTTCGCTGGGAGCCGTTGCGTTCACGCGGACAGTAACCTCGGCACGTCCAGGATGAAGACCGGACGTCCACTCCCCAGAATCGTCACCCCAGAAAGGCCCGGCAGCAAGTCCAAGGGCCGAGAAAGAGGCTTCAACACAACCTCCTCCTGCCCTAGCAGGCGATCGACCGCCAGCGCTACCTTGCCCGCATCCCCCTCCATCACCACGTAGGGCCGCACCCCCTGCCGGGCTGGCGCGGGAATCCCCACCAGGGCATCCAGGGCATGCACTGGCAGCAACGTATTACCGTGAGGCAGCAGCGCCGTCTCCCGGCTGCGGCTGAGCGCCTCGCCGTCGGCCTCCGTGGCTCCCACCACCTTGGCGATGGGCAGCCCGAACACTTCGGAGCCCACCTCCACCAGCAGTAGGTGCACCACCGCGACTGTCAGCGGAAGCCGCAGGGTGAAGCGGGTGCCCTTGCCCTTCTCGCTCTCGATTTCGAGGGTGCCGCCAACGTTCTCCACCACACGTTTCACGGCGTCCATGCCCACGCCACGGCCGGAGATCTCCGACACGTCCTTGGCCGTCGACACGCCAGGCAGGCAAGCGAGCATGAAGGCCTCGCGGTCCGTCATCCGCCCCGCCGCCTCCGCGGTGATGGACCCGCGCGCCACCGCCGCCGCCTTGAGCTTCTCGGCGCTCATGCCGCGGCCGTCGTCCTCCACCTCGATGACCACCCGGTCCCGCGCGCGGCGCACCGAGACCTGCACCTTGCCCCGGGGGTTCTTGCCCGCCGCCGTGCGCTCCTCGGGCGACTCCAGGCCGTGGTCGATGCAGTTGCGCAGGATGTGCAGCATCGGATCCGTCAGCTCGTCCAGGATGGCCCGGTCCAGCTCGATCTCCGCGCCGGTGATGACCAGGTCCACCTCGCGCCCGCGCTTGCGCGCGATGTCCCGCGCCGCCCGGGGCAGCCGGTCCGTAATCAGCGACAGCGGCGTCATGCGCGCGGACATGACCTTGTCGTGCAGGTCCTTCACCAGCGCGTGCAGCCGGTAGACGCCCTCCTCCAGCGGCGGGCGCACGTTCTCCGGCAGCTCCTTGCCCACCTCGCGCAGCCGCGCGGTGGCCAGCATCAGCTCGCCCACCGTGTCGAGGAAGTAGTCGAGCAGCTCCGTGCGCACGCGCACGGTGCGCGGCGCGGCTTCGCCCGAGGTGCTGCTCCGGGGCGCCTCGCCGCCGCTGCTGCTGGGCGCCGGCGCCGGCGCGGGGGGAGGCGTCAAGATGACGGCCTTGATGGAGACGAGCTCCACCTCCGACACGTTCCGCAGCGCCGACTGGATGCCGGCCTCCCCCGCCGCCGTCTCCACCTCGCACTGAATGAGCCCGTCCGGAATGCGCCCAGCCTTCAGGTCCTCCAGCGGAGGCCGCAGCTCGGTCACCGAGCCCAGCCCCGACAGCCGCTTGTGCACCAGGAACGCGCGCACGCCCGGCACCTGGCACGTCGGCACGATGCGCACCTTCACCGTCCAGCGCGCCGCCGAGCCCTCGCTGGCCGCCGGAGCCGCCGCCGGAGTACCCGAGGGCGCCAGGCCCGACGCCGTGGGCGCGGGAGCCGCGGGAGCCGTTCCACTCAAGGGGACTTGCGGCCCCATGCCCACCGGAGTGGGCGTCGTCTTCCCGGTCGGCGCCGTGCTCCCCTCCGGCGCGCGAGGCACCGGAGGCGGCGTGCGCAGCGCGGTGGCGCGCATCACCCGGGTGGGTGCGGGCTGCTGCCCGGTGAGGGCGGACACGCGCGCGGCCAATTGCGTCAGCAGCGCTCCGGCCTCCTCGGGCGGCTTGTTCTCCGCCACCGAGCGCACCTGCGCCAGCATGGTGTCGGTGGCCGACAGCAGCAGGTCCACCATCTCCCGGTTGAGCCGGCTGGCGTCCTGCCGCACGGCATCCACCAGGTCCTCCACCCGGTGCGCCAGGGTGGCAATGGGCTCGAAGCCCATCGACGAGGCCATGCCCTTGACGGAGTGGGCGTGGCGGAACATCGAGTCCACCGCGCTGGCGCCGCCCTCCTTCTCGAGCTGAACCAGGTCCCTGCCCAGCGCCTCGAGGTGCTCCGAGGCCTCGGTGACGAAGAGCCCGAGATACCGGGACATGTCCATCGTCATTCCGGACCTCGCTCCGTCAGGCGGGACAGCCGGGCGCTAACTGTCGCCCAGCACCTTCTTCACCACGGCGAGCACGTCCTCGGCGCGGAACGGCTTGACGATGAAGTCCGAGGCGCCCGCCTCGATGGCCTCCATCACCAGGCTCTCCTGCCCCAGCGCCGAGCACATGATGACCACCGCGCCGCTGTCGTGCTTGAGAATCTCGCGCGTCGCCTCGATGCCGCTCTTGAACGGCATGACGATGTCCATCGTCGTGAGGTCCGGCTTGAGCTCCTTGTACTTCTCCACGGCCTCCAGGCCGTTGGCCGCCTCGCCGACGACCTCGAACCCCCCGGACGCGAAGATGTCCTTGATCATGTTGCGCATGAAGATGGCGTCGTCGACGACCAGGACCCGCTTAGCCATGTGCAGCTTCGCCTCCGAATAAGGCACCGAGAGGAGCGCGCAGCGTAGCACTCGCGCATTTCACGGGGCTACTCACTTCTGATGGGTGAACAAGGCAACCACTGCCGCATCCAATCCTTCGGGGTCCAGAACAGTCACGCCCAACCCTTTCAACCGCGCCACACCGCGCACCGCCGGCACCTGCTTGCCCGGAGCCGCCGCGCTCACCCGCTCCAACGCCTCGATACCGTCCACGTCCGTGACCAGGAACCCTAAGTCTCTGCGCCCACGATCTAGCAGGAGTACACGAGAAAGGGGGGACTGTCCTTCTGGAAGCCCCAGTAGCTGACGCATCTCGACCACCGTCACCACGCGGCCACGCAGGTTCATCACCCCGGAGATGGCGGCTGGGGCGCGCGGTACCCGGGTGAAGCGCCCCGGGGGCACCACCACCTCGCGGACCGACGAGAGCGGCAGCCCGTAGCGCTCCTTCTCCACCCGGAAGATGACGTGCCGCACGGTTGCCTCGGGTCGTGGGCCTCACTGGCCAAGCCGGAATTGACGGACCACGCTCTGCAGCTCGACGGAGGTGTTGGTCAGCTCGCTGGCCAGCGACGTCATCCGCGACACGGCGCTGGTCTGCTCCTGGATGATCGTCTGAATGGCCTCGGTGGAGGTGGCGTTGTTGCGCGCCACCATCGAGATCTCCTCGATGGCCTTCACCATCTCCTTGCTGCCCTCGAGCTGCTCGCGGGCGCTCTCGGAGATGAGGTGCACCTTCTCGGCGCCCTTGCGCACGGTGTCGGTGATGGCGCCCATGGAGCGGACGATGTTCGTCAGGTCCTCGCGGCCCTCGGACAGCTCCTCGATGCCCTCCTTCATGGCGGACACCACCGCGGTGGACTGGCCGGAGATGTCCCGGGCCAGCTTGGAGATCTGCTCGGCGGAGCGCCCGGCGCTCTCGGCCAGCTTGCGAACCTCGTCGGCGACCACCGCGAAGCCGCGGCCGTACTCGCCCGCGCGCGCCGCCTCGATGGTGGCGTTGAGCGCCAAAAGGTTCGTCTGCTGCGCCACCTGGGTGATGGCGTCGACGATCTTGGAGATTTCGAGCGTCTTCTCGCCGAAGGCGAACACCTGCTGGCTGGCCGCCTCGATGCGGCTAAACACCTTCTTCACCTTCTCGCCGGCCAGGCGCGCCGCCTTGGAGCCGTCCTCCGCCGCGCTGCTCGTCTCGGCGGCGGTGCGGGCCGCGTCCTCGGCGCTGGCGGCGGTGCGCTGAATGGAGCCGGCCATCGAGGTGATGACCGTGGAGGCCTTGCCCACCAGCAGCGACTGGGCCTCGGCGCCCGCGGCGATCTTGTCCATGGACGAGCCCACCTCTTCGGTGGTGCCGTTCACGTTCTCCGCCGAGCGCTGCAGATCGATGGCGGTGTCGGCCACGCTCTTGGCGGTGTCCTGAATCTTGCCCACCAGCTCGCGCAGGTTCTCCTGCATCTTGCCGATGGCGTTGGTCAGCTCGTCGATCTCATCGCGCGGGTTGGAAGGCTCGGCCTCCACCGGCTTGGACAGATCGCCCTGGGAGATTTCGAACGCGGAGCGCGACAGCACGCGCAGACGGTTCACCCGCGCCAGCAGCCGGGGCAACGTGAGCGCCGCTGTCACCGTGAGGAACACGGCGACGGGCAGCTGCACCCGCAGCGGCATGTCCATCTTCTGAAGGATGACGAGCGCACAGGTGAGCGCTGTGCCCAGCAGCACATAGCCGGAGAAGATCTTCCGCTGCAGCGAGACGATGTGCTCGCTGCCGGAAGTCTCCACGGAGCGCAGAAGCCGCTGCACGGGCTCGCGGCGAGGAGAGAGGCTTGGAGTCAATTCGTCGCGAAGGGGGCGGCGCACGGTGGGCTTTTCCCGGGATGACAGCGGAAGCGTGCTGCGGGTTTAGCCTTGCCGTTGCACAGGGTCAATCTACCGGCCGAATAGGCCGGAAATGATCGAAGCCCGCTGGAGGGGCGATCAGCCGACCGTTGGGGTCACGCCACACCCGGTGACGCCCTCGTAGAAGCTTTCCAATCCGGGTGACACGCTGCGAAGCCCGGGCGCAGGCGCGCTCAAAGGCGAGCGCCCGGCCAGGCGGTACAGCCATCAGCAGCTCGTAGTCCTCACCGCCCGCCAGGGCTCCCGCCGGTCCCAAGGCGGCCCTCACTGCGGGTGTGAGCGGCAGGTGGGCAAGCTCCACCTCCGCTCCTACACCCGAGGCCTCGCACAGGTGACCCAGGTCCTGGGCCAGGCCATCGGAGATGTCCATGGCCGCGGAGGCGAAGCGCGAGGCGAGCAGTCCCAGCGCCACCCGGGGCACGGGGCGCCGCTGGCGCTCAATGGCCGCGCTCCTGCGTTTTCCCGCCTGGAGTTGCAGCAGCCCAAGCCGGGCCTCGCCCAAGGTCCCGGACATATAAAGGAGGTCCCCCGGCCGGCCGCCCGAGCGCGTCAGGGCGGGGCGCCGCAGCGCTCCCGCGGCGGTGATGGTGAGAGACAGCTCGCGCGCGGAGGTGAAGTTGCCGCCCACCAGCGCGATGCGGTGCTCGCGCGCCAGCGCGCTCATGCCACGGGCGATGCGCCGCAGGTGAGGCTCGGGAAAGCCCTTCGGCAGAGCCACCGCGCAGAGGAACCAGCTCGGCCTGGCGCCCATGGCGGCCAGGTCCGAGAGGTTCACCGCGAGCGCCTTGTGGCCAATGTCCTCGGGAGAGAAGTGCGCGCGGGTGAAGTGCACGTCCTCCACCACCGCATCCGTGGTGACGCACAGCGGGCCCTTCGCCGGGGCCAGCACCGCGCAGTCATCCCCGGGGCCGAGCGGCACGCGCGCGCGGGGAAACTCCGCCAGGAACCGCTCGATGAGGGAGAACTCGCCGCGCATGGGCGCCTCGGTGAGCCGCGCTCAGAAACGATCCGGTTCGGGCATGGGCGGCAGCACGTGCACCGAGCCCTCGCCAGTCTGCGGCGGCCGCGCGGGCAGCACCACCGTGAAGCACGAGCCCTGGCCCAGCGCGCTCGTCACCAGCACCTTGCCGCCGTGCCCTTCCACGAAGCGCTTCACGATGGACAGCCCCAGCCCCACTCCGCCGAACTCCCGCGTGGAGCTGGAGTCCACCTGGAAGAAGCTCTGGAAGATGCGCTCGATGTGGTCCTCCCGGATGCCCACGCCGGTGTCCTCGACGGCGATGCGGTAGCCGCTCGCGTCCAGCTCCGGCTGAGGGCCCACCTCCGAGAGCTTCACCCGCACCGTGCCCTGAGGGGTGAACTTCACCGCGTTGCCCAGCAGGTTCACCAGCACCTGTTGAAGCCGCCCCTTGTCCGCCAGCACCCGGGGCTGCCGGTGCTCGGGGAGCTGCACGTCCACCGTCAGGCCCTTGCGCTTGGCCTGGGGCGTCACGCTCGAGACGGCCAGCACCACCACCTCCGCCGCGTCCATCGGCGCGAAGGCCAGGCGCAGCTTGCCCGCCTCGAGCTGGCTGATGTCCAGAATGGAGGTGATCAGATCCAGCAGGGTGCGGCCCATCTCCGTGATGGACTGCACGCACTGGCGCTGCTCCGCATTCAGCGGGCCGGTGATGCCCTCGGCCAGCAGCTCCGAGTAGGCGATGATCGACGCCAGGGGCGTGCGCAGCTCGTGGCTCACCGTGCCCAGGAAGCTGGACTGCATCCGGTCCACTTCCCTCAGGCGCTTGTCCAGCGCCGCCATCCGCGTGTCCCGCGCCTCCAGCTCACGGTGAATCTCGCCCGCGGACTCCAGCTGGATGCGGCTGGCCAGCCAACTTCGGTGCCCGGCCACCATCAACGCCTCCAGCACCCGCGAGAAGTACGCCGCGGCCCGCGCCAGCGGCAGTTCGGCGGTGCGCGCCCGCTCCAGATCCAACCGCTCGGCAGGAAGGGCCGCCTGCTCCCCAGCCGATAGCGGGCCGAAGAAAACGCGCCCCAGCTCGCTCCCCTCCCAGCGCACCGGCAGCACCAGGTAGCGCCCGCCCAGCGGGCAGGAGAGCACTGCCAGCGCCGAGCCCGCGCCGGGAGACATCCGGGCCGCGCACTGATCCGCGCCGTCCGCTGCGGCGGTGATATGGGCACAGAAGGACCCAGCACGCCCCTCGTAGCCCGCGATGCGAACGCTTCGGTTGTCCAGCACCTGGACACCCGTGCCATGCAGGGCCGCGAAACCTTCCACCACCTCCGAGAAGGAAGAGAGCTCCAGCAATTCCGCCAGCGCTGGCTCGCGCAGCAGCAGGGAGTCCGGACGAGGGGACGGCTGCGTCCCCCAGGGCATGGGCCCCTGGTCCCCACTCATGCCGCACCTCCTTCGGAGGCGCTGTCGGCCTCGTAACGCCCGGCCAGCTTAGTGCCGTCCAGGTTCATGTGGCGGAAGATCCTCCTGAGGAATTCCTGCTCGCTCAGGCCCAGGTTGCGCTCCAGGTTGGCGTCCGCGTCCAGCCGCTGCCAGGCCGCCTGCATCAGCTCGTGGAACGTCTCACACACGCCCTCTCCTGTCAGCGCCACCGCACCCACCACCGGCTCCCTCCCCCGACGGCGCACCACGTCCAGCTCTTCGTCCGTCTGGGTGTCAGGCAGGTCCCGCTTGTTGAACTGAATGACGACGGGCACCCGGTCTGGATCCAGCCCATTGTCACGCATGTCCTCGCGCAGGTTATGCCAGTAGCGGTTGTTCTCCGCGGTGGAGCCCCGGCGGCTGTCGGCCACGAAGGCCACCGCGTCGGCGGCGCGCAGCACGATGCGCCGCGTCGCGACATGCACCACCTGCCCCGGCACGGTGAGCAGCTTCACCTTCACGTTGTAGCCGCTGGAAGAGGCGAAGAAGACGGGCAGCACGTCGAAGAAGAGGGTCCGGTCGTCCCGGGTCTCCACGGACAGCAGGCGGCCACGCACCTCGGAGCGCATGCGGGCATACAGCTGCCGCAGATTCGTTGTCTTCCCACTGAGCCCGGGGCCGTAGTAGACGATTTTGAGCGTGAGCTCGCGTTGGGCGTGGTTGAGTTGCAAGGACGGGGCTCGGGCGGGCGGAGCGAAGTGGCGTCACTTCCCCCACCCCGACTGCCCGTTTCTTATAGTGAGGGTGTCAGCCAATGAAAAGCTGCCCGCACGGCTTGCGCACAGAGCGTGCCGCCAGCTTGGAATGAAAGGCCCGGGTGTGCAGTTTGCTTGAGTCCGGCACCTCACAACTTGAGGGGAAATGTGCGCGGAAACACTCCGTGCACGGTAGCCGGGCAAACGGTTAGGATCGCAGCGCGACGGAGGAGCAAGGCGATGACGATGAAGCAGGTGGACCCAGTCGTGGGGATCGGTACGCTTCCAATACTGGATCCGGCCAGTCTGCCCAACGACTTGAACTCGGCGGTGAAGATGTCGCAGCCGAGCGACGAGGACATGGGCACGGTGGCGGCCATGCGCGCCAACTCTGATCCGTGGAAGAGCCGTGGCGAGACGCAGGAAGAGAGTCTGCAGGCGCTGACCAAGCTGCGGCCCTTCATCCAGGTGGCGAAGTTCCAGAACCAGGTGGTGGGCTACGTGACGGTGGAGCGCGACGGCCCGGTGCCCGGCGCAGCCTACATGCGCAACATCGTGGTGCGCCCCGACCTGCGCAAGCACGGGCTGGGCATGGCGCTGCTCAACCACGCCATCAACACCGCGCGGGACATGTACCGCAAGACGATTGCGCTGCGCGTGGACCCGGCCAACGGCCCGGCGGTGAGCTTCTACCGCAAGGCGGGCTTCACCACCGTGGCGACGGTGGTGTCCAAGAAGTCCGGCAAGCTGCGGCTGCTGATGTCGCGCGAGCTGTAATCGGCTCGTGGGCGGCGGAAGGGCTGCGATCCACCTTCCGCCTCCGGGCCCCAGGCGGCCTGGCCCCTTGCCGGGCCGCCGTGGAGACTCTCTCTTATGAAATCCTCTGCCGAGCACCTGTTGGCGGGCCCCTGGGGGCTGCCCGGGAGCTTCGATGCGGAGCTGGCCCAGGCGCTGGAGCAGGAGGACTACGGCACCGCGCTGGCCTTGCTACGTGACGCTCTGCCCGAGGCACCCGAGCCGCGGCTGCTGGTGCTGCTGGCCTTCGTGCGCTTCCAGGACGCGCTCGAGGTCATGGTGTCCGAGCTGGTGCCGGCCAGCCAGGAGGCGCTGAAGCTGATCGAGCGCGCCGTGGAGGCAGGCCTGCCGTGGGACGCCGTGGCCCCGCTGCGCGAAGAGGTGGAGCGCGTGCTGGCCGAGGAGACGGTGCTCGAGCTTCAGGCCGAGGGCATGACACCCGAGCGCGCCGAGGCCGCGCCGCTGGAGCAGCTGCTCGAGGCCGCCAGCCGCCTGCGCGCCTCGCACCCGGCCCGCGCCGCCGAGCTGTTCCTCGTGGCCGCGCGCCGCGACACGCCCGAGCGGGCCCCCATTCACCGCACCGACGCGGGCATTGCCCTGCACGAGGCCGGGCGCACCACCGAGGCCCGCCCCCTGCTGGAGGCCGCCCTCGCGGTGGACTGGGCCACCGCGGAGCTGTGGCGGGACAGTGTCCATGTGGACTGGGCCTCCACGCTGCTGCTGGAGCAGGCCCACGCGGCGAAGGACCCGGCGGCCTTCGATGCCTTGTGGGCGCGAGCGCTCGCGCTGGGGCGCCAGTTCCAGCGGCCCTTCCCCGCCAACTGGCTCAACCAGGAGCGGCTGCTGAAGCTGCTGCTGGAGCGCGGGGATGGCGCCCGGGCCGCCCACGTGGCCACCCGCATCGAGGCCAGCCGCGCCTACCTGCCCCGGAAACTCGCCGCGCTCGTCCTACAAGCGCGTACCCTGGCCCGACAACAGGCCGTGCTTCCGTCCTGAGCCTGGTGTAACAGGGGTATGGATTATCATCCTGCGCCTGTTTTCCCACTTTTGAACCCAGAGCGGACGCGGGTCCCTTCATGAAGCCGATCGCGGAGCTACTGCGCTACCTGTCTCACCCGGCCATCACCGAGATCGCCCTGA
>DASVVJ010001277.1:0-7471 GCA_036389955.1 Myxococcaceae bacterium | reverse complement strand
ACCGCTGAATCTGGTGGGCCTCCACGCTGCTGCCCAGGAACTCCTCAGCCCCGAGAGTCCAGGCAGTCGTGGGGAGGAGGTTCCCATTTCCGGACGGGCACGCTTGCCGCCCTCCGCTCTCGTCTATTTGCCCGTTCGCTTTTCGAGCTCGGAGCGCAGGCGATCCTCCTGCGCGCGGAGTTCGGGGGTGAACTCCGCGCCGAAGTCCTCCGCTTCAAGGACGGGACGGATCTCGAGTTCGGAGTCCTCGCCCGGCATCGGATTGGGGCAGCGGCGAGCCCATTCCACCGCTTCCTCGATCGACTTGACCTGCCAGAGCCAGAAGCCCGCGATGAGCTCCTTGGTTTCGGCGAACGGTCCGTCGACCACGGTGCGCTTGTCCCCCGAGAACTGAATGCGCTTGCCCCTGGAGCTGGGGTGGAGCCCTTCGCCGGCAAGCATGATGCCGGCCTTGACCAGCTCCTCGTTGTACTGGCCCATCTCCGCCATGAGCTTCTCGCTCGGCATGACGTTCGCTTCCGAGTTCTTCGTCGCCTTCACAATCACCATGACTCTCATCGGTCTCTCGCTGGTTTGAGCTCGGCCTCATGCCTCGCTCCTAAAAGGGCGTCGAACCAGCTCCTGCCGGATCGACACGTGCCCCCACTTTTTTTGTACCTACCGGAGGGCTCCAGGGAAACAACCGTGTTTTCAATGAGACCGCGGCAGCCCCTGGCCTAGGGGTGCACGTCGGCACGCCGGTTGGCCCTCCCACTCAGGATGGTCGTCGTCGTGGTGGTCGTCGTGTCCAACGGCCGGCGCCATGGGAAGGTGAGCGCCAGAGCCACTCCCGCCAGCCCTACGATGGAGTAGATCAATCGTCCGATGGCGCTGGTCTGCTCGCGCGTGCCGCCACCAAAGATCGCGTCCACCAGGTTCCAGTTGAAGAACCCGATCAGGCCCCAATTGATGGCGCCGATGATTGCCACCACGGCCATTACCTTGGCGAGCACTATCTTCATCCGGTCAGCATCCACTCGTTCCATGGCTCGTCTCCCTGGCTGGAGGTGCATCAAGACTGGTAGCAAGCGGTGCCTGCTGGTGAAGCCTTCGCCGCCTGCAGGACTAAGTTATGGAGCGTCCGGCGCGCTGGCTCGGCTGCAGCGCTGGCGCGTCGCACTCCCCAGGCCTGCCGACAAGCGGAGCGAGGCTACCTTTCGTTCAGGAGAGGCCCATGGAAGGTGTGCCCAGCAGCCTGATGGACAAGGAAGCGTTCGGCTTGGACAAAAGCACCGTCGAGGCACGCAGGCCCCGGCCCGGCAGGGGGGCCAGGTGGAAGGGCCTCCTTGGAAGGCTGCGACGGGAATGGAGGGACAACAAGCTGGGTGACGCGGCGGCTGCTCTCACGTTCTACGGCGTCCTCTCCCTTTTTCCCTTCCTGCTCTTCATCGTTGCCCTGGCGGGCCTCATCATCCAACCCGCGCAAGTGCAAGCGCTCCTCGGTGAGCTGGGGCGCGAGGTGCCTCAGGCCTTCAGCCGGCTCCCCTCCGAGCAGCTCGCGGAGCTCACCTCCAGCCCTAACAGGGGGCTGCTCACGTTCAGCGCATTGGCCGCGGTGTGGTCGGCGACCGCTGGGGTGGTGAGTCTCATGAAGGCCCTCAATACCGCCTACGGGGTGACGGAAGGCCGTCCGCGCTGGAAGGTCTACGGGATAGCACTCGGGATGATGCTGGCGGGAGCCGTCCTGGCTCTGCTCGCCGGGCTCGTCGCGGTGGCCGCCCCGGTTCTTGCCACCCGGCTCGGACAACCCTGGACGATGCTGGCGGGCTGGCTGAGGTTACCCCTCGCGGCGCTGCTGATGATGAGCCTGTGGGCCGCGCTCTACTCCGTGCTCCCGGATACCCGGCATCAGTTCAAGTTCATCATGCCGGGTTCCGTGGTGGGCGTGCTCGTCTGGCTCGCCGCATCCATGGGCTTCTCCTTCTATGTCTCGCGCTTCAGCACTTTTGGCATCACCTATGGCGCCCTGGGGGGCATCATCGTGCTGCTGCTGTGGATGTGGATCTCCGCACTCGCGTTGATGCTGGGCGCAGAGATCAACGCCGTCCTCGCTCGCCGTCACTCGGAAGTGAAGCGCTGAGCCCACCTCTTGTGAGCTGACTCAGCGCCTACGGAGCGGGCTGAGTGAGGACCGCCTGCTGGAGCGCCACCTGCGTCTGGGCCAAGGCCCGGCCGTTCATCGTCGCGCCCGTCTGGAGTGTGATGTCCGTCTTGGACAGGAGGATTCCCTCGAAGTGGGAGTTGGCGCCGAAGGTCGCCTTGCCCGCGACCTGCCAGAAGATGTTCCTGGCCCGCGCGCCGCCGCTCAGGGTGACGTTCTTCCCCGCGCTCATCGTGAGGTCTCCCGTCGTCTGGAAGATCCAGACATCGTTCGCGCCGCCCGAGAGGACTACATCCACCGGAATTGTCACCGTGCTCGTCCATTTGTAGAGCCCCGGGACGAGGGTCAGCCCACCGATGTTTCCGGTGCCGAGCTCCAGGAAGTCAGGCGTGGGGCGTCCGGCCGCATCGCTGTATGCGCTCTCCATGTTGTGGATGGCCGTGGTGAGATTGGAAGGAGTTGGCACCGCATAGTCGGCGGCGTAGGCCTTGCCGACCAATTGAGACGAGGTGGCGAAGACATTCGTCGCATCCGCGACCAACGAGAAGCCCGTGATGAACGTCGCCGCGGCGGGGCTGATTCCGATATTGCCTGTCACGGTGGAGGCTGGAACGGTGGAGATGGCCGTCTTGGCGAGCACTCCATAAGTGCCGGCCAGTCCAAGGCCCACGGGCGCCGGCCCCTTCGACGCGGTTGTCCCGGTCGTGAAACTCCAGGAGAACGGACTGGCCAGGGCGTTGCCTGCCATATCCAGGACGCCAGTGGAGAGTTCGGCGGTGAAGGCCGTGCTGCTCGTCAGGTGATTGGTGGGAGTGAAGATCGCCGTCGTGCCCGTGGTGCCGTAGGCCACGGTGCCTGGGACCGGCGTGGCGCCCTGCTTCACGGTGAAGGTGGCCGTCTTGAGTGAGAGGGAGTCCATCGGCTTGCTGAACGTCGCGGAGATCCTCGCATTGATGGGGACATCGGTATCGCTGCGGGAGGGGCTCGTGGCGCTGACCACGGGCGGGGTCGTATCAGCGGCGGTTCCCGTCGTGAAGGTCCAGGTGTGCTCCGACGCCAGGGCCTTGCCTGCCGGATTCCTGGCTTTGGCCGTGATCTTCCCCGTGAAGACCGTGTTCCCTGCCAGACTATTCGTGGGCGTGAAGATCGCTGTCGTACCGTCGGCCCCTGAGGCCACGGTGCCAGAGACTGGCGTGCTGCCCTGGTTCACGACAAACGTCGCGGTGGTGAGCGAGAGCGGATCCATCGCCTCGCTGAAGCCCACGGAGACCCTCGCGTTGAGGGCCACGCCACTGGCGCCATCCTCGGGGCTCGATGAGCTCACCGTGGGCGCCGCTTCGTTGTCATCCGAGCCTCCGCACGCGGCCAGGGAAGAGGTGACAAGGAGAGCAGAAATGGAAAGGAACAAGGCAATACGCAAAGCATTGCGACGCTGAGTAGCCATGGAGGCACTCCTGAAGAGCTGGCGAGGTTGTGTGGGAGATTGATTCGAAGAACCGGAGGGCATCCACACCCAGGAGTGGGCGGTGTGTCTTCGGTGCGTCGCCGCTAACGTTGCAATCAGTCAGGGGGCTTCTTGCTGTAAGATAGGCTTCGCCCCGGCAATGTCAAATGCCCCAGTGCGATTCGTCCGAACCGACGAGCCTGGAATGGCGGCAGCTCGTCGAACCTGCCAGGCGTACGTGGCTCACGAGGGTGCGAGTGCTCAGCCGCGCCCGGGCATCATCGTGGCCCACGCCTGGGATGGTCAGAACCCGTCGGTGCGCGCCGCCTGCCAGACGCTGTGGCTGCGCGCGGGAGGCCTACACGGGCTCTCCCAGGGCCGCCATGGCGAGGCTAGGTGCACCTGGGCGTCACCGGTTGATGCGCACCGGTATCTTGAGTGCCAGGGCGACTCCGAGCTGGAGGCCGCCCTCGGCCCGGTCGTCGGTCAAGAACCCCACGGGGACGCGGATCGGCATTCTCACGGAGACAATGCCCACGCTGAGGAACGGGGCGAAGTGCAGGCTCGTCACCCCGCGCGACTCCTCGCCCGGGAAGTCTCGCGCCAGCCCCAGCTCGGCCCCGAAGACGAGGATGTTGAACTGCGCCCCCGCGCAGAGCCGCAGGTGGTCTCCTGCTACCCACTCCCCCTGGATAAACCCGCCCCCGCCCTTGGCGACCGCATCATTCCTCAGCACATGGACGCTCACCTCGCCGCCGATGCCCAGCCCTCCATGGGAACGAGACGAGGACGAGCCCAGGAGCCCCGCGCTGAGGAACGTGTCCATGTCGCGCAAGTCCTGGATGAGATCCGCGCCTGTGCCCGAGGCCCGCGCCCCGGGAGCAAAGAGCAGCGCCCCCACGAGCACCGCCGGACCTGCTCCTCTTCGCCACAGGGTCATGCCGTATCTCCAGAGCGCGGAGGAAAAAGAGGCAAGGCGCTTCTTCTTCTCCGTGAGGACAGGGGCATCACACTACCTGAGGTCCGTGCACCCAGGCGCACGGACCTCCTCAGGGCCGGCTACGCCGCAGGCAACATCCGGCGCAGCTGGTCGATGAAGCTCTGGAACAGCATGATGAGCGCCTGGATCCCCTCGGGCTTGGCGCTCGGCGGCCGCGACACCACCGGGGCGCTCGGCGGCTGCGACACCACCGGGGTGCTGGGCGGCCGCGACACCACCGGGGCGTTCCCAGGCGCCGAGGGCTGCGTGGACGGCTGGGACGCGTTCGGGTCGTAGTTGATGCTCTTCAGCCGCGACTCGAACTCCGCGCGCTCCATCCGCTCCTGCTTCCCCCACGGGTTGATGTACTGGATGTAATCCTTGCCGCCTTCGCGCGCGGTGCCCGTCACCAGCACCTTGTGTCCTCCCTCCTTGCCCGTCTTGTCGAAGTAGATGCCCGCCATCACGTTCTGGCCGCTCTTCAGCTCGCTGTCGATCTGCTTCATCATCTCGCCGCGATTCTTCTGGCCCTGCATGTACTTCATGTCCCGGCCGTAGACCGCGTCGTAGAGTTCGTCCAGCTCCCCGGCGGTCGCCCCCGCGTTGCGATCCTTCTTCTTCGCCGAGTCCCGGTAGTTGTCCTTCCCGTTGGACTTCTCCATCAGCGCGGGCGCCATCAGCCGCTGGGTGAGCGCGCGGCCGCTGTTGTCGTCCTCGAAGCTCGTGTCCGGCTCACGCACGAGCTTCTGCCCGCTGAGCAGCTCCACCTCCCCCTTGGGCGTCGCCAGGCCCCGCATGAGGCGGGCGTACTCCGCCGGGTGGTGGATGTTCAGGTCGATGGACAGAGCCGTGGGCGCGCACGTCCCCCGGCCGCCCTGGGCGATGGCGCTCGGCGTCGCCAGCTCCTGCACCAACTGGCCCAGCAGCTCCTTGCGGTTGACGTCCTCGTGCAGTGGGGCCTCGCCGGCCAGCGCGGCCAGGTGCTGCAGCACGTTGCCCTCTGCCTTCAGGTCCTTGCCGCCGGGCACCCGGCCCTCGAACAGCAGCTTCTGCAGCGCCAGCGCCGCCACGGGGTTGGCCCCCTTGGAGCCCATGAGGGACTCCTTCACGGCCTGGTAGCGCTGCTGGTCCTCGCGCGGCAACTGGCCCAGCAGGTCCTGCTCCAGCTTCTGGTGGGCCTCCACCTGGGCCTTGGCCTTCTTGTAGAGCCCGGACGACGGGTCGGTGTTCTTCTTGCTGCCCACCTTCACGGAGTCGAAGAGCACCTCGCGGTAGATGTCCTTCTGGTTGTCCTTCGCCGTCTCGTCGCTGGGCGGATTGAGCAGCGCATCAATCTGCTCCAGCGCCTGCTTCACGCCCGGAGCCCTGGCGGAGGAATCTGCTCCGCCGCGGGCCACGGAGGGCTCGAAGACCGACGTGTCGAAGCGGCCAGGCTGGAACTGCTCGGCCTTCGTGCTCGGCGCGTTGCGCTCGGGCGCGCTCGTCTTAGGGGTGCAACGGCCAGAGGACTGGGTGGAGGGGCACTTCACGGAGGAACGGTTCGAGATCTGGAGGGTCATGGCAGGCTCCTGCGGGACAGCGAGTGGATGCAGGTTCCTTGAGCAAGCGTTGGGCCAGCCCCCTTCGTCCCGCTATCCCGTTGATTTTCCACTCCGCTGCCTGCGGCCTCCGTGGCGGTGCCCTCGCTTCCAGGCCTTGGCCTGATGAGCCCGGTCACCAGCAGTCCCACCCCTCCTGGTGACTGTCGTCATCGCTGCGTCAGTAAGGGTCGGCCGAGATGACGCCGTGGCTCACGCTGCGCAGGGTAAAGCCACTGGTGGACCACGTGGACAGCGAGAAGCTGCTGCCCGCGGCAACCTCCCAGAGGCGGAAGTCCGAGTAGCTCAGGGGCTGCCCCGCGACGCACTGCTCGGGCTGATGGGTGCCCTGGACGAAGTAGACAGGGCCCTGGCCCATCACGGTGGCGGTGCCGGTGCGGTCGATGACCAGCGAGGTGGCCTCGTTGATGCCAATGCCCAGCACCGTCGAGTCATGGCCGTCGCGAATGCGCCGGGCCACGAACGTCATCAGCCGGCCCATGCGGTCGCGCTGCGCGAAGTGGGTGTCCACCACGGTGTTGGCCAGCGCGGACCAGGCGAACATGCCCCCGCTCAGGCTCATGTAGCGGTTGTACGGGTCGGCCAGCGCTTCGCTCGAGTACACGCTGCCGGTGCACGCATCGTAGACGTGCTCGCCTTGAATCATCGCCCCCGCGCTGGTGCCGCCCACCGCCCCACCCCGGGCGTACACGGCCTGGACGGCACTCTGCACCTGGGTGCCCCGGAAGAACGTGACGTAGTCGCATTGGTCGCCTCCCGCGAAGAAGACGACCTCCGCATTGCGGATGGTGGTGGCCGCCGCCGCGTCATTGGCGTCCCTCGCACTGGTAATGACCAGCGACTCCACCGAGTCCACGCCCGCCATGGCGTACACCGGGGCGTTGTAACCGTTGGAGCCGCTGGCGCGGACGATGACCACGTCCACTTTGGTGGCGCACGAGGTGCAACCGCGTGCCTCATTGATCATCCATTGGATCGCGGGATCCACGTCCGTTCCTCCGCCACCCAGGTTCAGCGCCGGCCCGTAGAGAGCGGGGCTGACATCCGCTGACGAGCCCGTCAGATACCGGGTGACCTTGGCCTCCGCCGGGCCGCTGATGAGGAGCACTGCCGCCGACACGCTGAGGACAAATCCGAGATAAGTCTGGAACACGGTTAAAACCTCCTGAGAGGCCCCGACCCTATCCGAACCTCGCCGCGGCTTCCTCTGCCACTCGGCTCCAACGGTCGCTGTGGGTGGCCCTTATCTGCTCAAGACACGATAAAATGCAGCGCCATGCGACCCACGCGCTCCAGCGCCGCACGGGAGA
>DASVVJ010001276.1:0-6111 GCA_036389955.1 Myxococcaceae bacterium | reverse complement strand
AGCGCACCCGCAGGGTGCCGTTGAACTTTGTGGCGCACTCCGTCCGGCCCTCGAGGTGCACGCTCACCTGGTCCAGCAGGCACTGTTGCCCGTTGGCCTCCACCTCGGCATTGGCCACGCTGCCGTCCACCGAGAAGGCTTCGCCGCCGGCCTGGAATCGGCCGACGAGCTGCATGTCCAGAAACTCGAAATCCACGCGGACCACCTGTCCGGTGATGAGCAGTGAGGCATCCCAGAGCGACTCGGGATCGCCGGACAACAGGCCGCAGTCGTCGCGCATCACCTCGACGTAGCGCAGCGCATACCCCCCCTGATTCTGGGAGAAGTCATTGCAGCCAAGGGACAACCCCACAGCGGCCAGCAGGGACAGGAAACGGAAGCGTCGGGAGAGCACGTGCACACCATAACCAACCCGGTGCATGAGTGCAGTCTCCTCGCGAGGCACGGGGTAGAGTACCGCCCCCTATGGCCGAGACGAAGGCGTACAAGAACCCCACACCCACGGTGGACTGCATCATCGAGCTGCCCGGCAACCGCATTGTCCTCGTGCGGCGGTCCAAACCGCCCCTGGGCTGGGCGCTGCCCGGCGGCTTCGTGGACGAGGGAGAGCCCCTGCATGGGGCCGCCGCCCGCGAAGCCCGCGAGGAGACGGGCCTGACGGTGGAGGTGCTGGAACAGTTCTTCACCTACTCGGACCCGAAGCGGGATCCGCGCAAGCACACCGTGTCCACGGTGTACATCGTCCGGGCCCAGGGTGAGCCCCAGGGGGGAGATGACGCCGCCGAGGCCAAGGCGTTCCCGGTGGACGCCCTGCCCCAGGAGCTGTGCTTCGACCACGGCACCATCCTCGCCGACTACCTGGCCTACAAGCGGACCGGGCAGCGGCGGAAGATCTGAAGCACGGACGCGGATGTACGCCCTCCTGGCCCTCCTTGCCCTCGGCCTTCTGCTGGCCGTGCACGAGCTGGGGCACCTCGTGGCCGCCCGGTTGTTCGGCCTGAAGGTGCCCCGCTTCACGCTGGGCTTTGGGCCGCCGCTGCTCTCGTTCCGGCTGCTGGGCACCGAGTACGTGGTGGCCGCCATTCCCATCGGGGCGTCGGCCACCATTCACGGGAGCAACCCTCACACGCCGGGGCTGGATCCGGCGGATGCCACGGGCTACCAGGCGCAGCGCCCGTGGAAGAAGCTGGTCATCACCCTGGCGGGCTCGTTGGCCAACTACCTGTTCGCCCTCGTCACGCTGTTCGCCCTGTACAGTGTGGGCACCCACGTGGTGGTGCCGCTCACGGTGGGCACGGTGACGCCTGGCTCGGAGGCGGCGCGGGCGCAGATGCTGCCGGGGGACAAGATCCTCAGCGTGGATGGCCAGGCGGTGAAGAGCTGGTCGGAGTTCGTGGAGCTCATTGGCCAGAGCGCGGGCCGCGAGCGCACGCTGATCGTCATGCGGCACGAGGAGTCGCGCGTGGTGCAGGTGCGCCCCCGGCCCGACGAGCGCGGGGTGGGCCGCATCGGAGTGAGCCAGCAGTATGTGTACCGCGAGCACGGGCCGGGCGAGGCGCTGACGCGCTCGGTGGTGCACACCCAGCGGGTGGCCGGCGAAGCGCTGGGGCTGGTGTGGGGGTTCGTCACGGGGCCCAAGCCCACGGCGGAGCCTCCCAGCAGCGTGGCGGTGGTGCGGCAGTCCTCGGGAGCGGCCTCCACGGGGTTGGACTCGTTCCTACGCGTGCTGGTGGCGATCTCGGTGGCGCTCGCGCTGCTGCACCTGCTGCCGGTGCCGGGACTGGACGGAGGGCGGCTGCTGTTCCTCGCGATTGAGTCCGCCCGGGGCCGGCCGGTCTCGCCCACGGTGGAGACGGTGGCCAACACGGTGGGCTTTCTGGCCATCACCGCCGCGATCGCCGCGGTGGCCGTCGCGGAAGTGCGCCGGGCCCTGCCCTCTTCCAGGACGCCAGAGCCTGCCCCGTCGGCAGCACAGGCCTCCGAGGATGCAGGGAGCCCGGATGCAGGGAGCCCGGCCGACCTGGCGGCGAAGCCTGACGCGGGGCCTTCTTCTGGGGATGCTGGGGCTCCGGTGGCCCTGGTTCCGAGACCTGCCCTCATTCCCGCTTCTCTGGTGGGAGATGCCGGGGTGGCGCCCGTGCCTGATGCGGAGGATGCGGGAACCCCGGCCACTGACAGGGTGTCAGACGGTGGGCGTCCTTCCCCTGATGCTGGGGGAGCGACCAGCCTGGGGGCTGCGCCGGTGGGGGGAGTGCCTCTTCCGGATGTAGGGAGACCAGCCGTACCGGGACCAGTTCCGGACGGAGGAGCCGTTTCCCGGGACGCTGGCGCTGCCGACGCAGGGTGAAGGCTTTATTCTCGGGCGGTCATGAAACCTCAAGCGAGCGCTGGCCTCTTCTGTGAACTGTATTGGGGCAAGTCCCTATCCGAAGCCTGGAGCTTCGGCCCGGACCAGGCACGCGTTCACGCGGCCCCGGACGAGAAAGCGCCCCTGCCGCTCTACGGCTTCACCCTGCCCGAAGAGCCCTACCTGCTGGCCGAACGCACCGAGCAGGGCTACCGCATCTTCCCTCCTCCGGGGGTGAAGGTGGAGCGCAGCACGCGAGGGGACGAGTACCACCCGGTGCCCGCCTCGCAGATCAAGCAGCACGAAGGCCGCCCCAGCGTGGAGCTGGAGGCAGGCACCACGTTGAGGCTCACCGAGGGCGAGCTGCACCTGATGCTCCAGCACTCGGTGGCGAAGGATCGGGTGGGAACCTTCGGCCTGCGGGAGATCGGCGTGCTGGCGGTGGTCATCGTCCTGTTCCTGAGCGCGCCCATCGGGTTCCTCATCGCGGGGCCCACACCAGAACGGATGAAGGAGAGCAACGCCCGGGCGCTGGCGGCGGCGCGCGAAAAGGAGGAGGCCCGGCGCAAGGCGATGGGGCTCGACACCCCGCTGCGCCCCATCAAGCAGACGGAGCAACAGCAGTTGCAGGGCGACGGCGGCACGCAGATCAAGCTGCCCACCAACCTCAGCGTTCAGTGAGGCAGCGGGTTCGATTCCCGCCGCCTCCATCCCGAGAAGCCCAGCAATCTTAAAGGGTCCTGGACACGCGCTGGCTCTACAGATTCCAGGTTCTCTCCAGCCCGGCCCAGTCCAAACGGGGGGTGCCCTCCTTCCAAAGGCTCCTCCACCGTCGCGGCAAAGGCGGGCCTCTCCTCCGTAAGCCCCGGCTCCGCCCCTGCTTGAGGGAGCAGAAATGGATGCTCTCGATGCGACAAATTCTCCCTTCACCTGTCTTAGGGGTAAGGAGACGCTCCAGATGAAGCAGACGCTGCTAGCCTGTCTTGCCGCCACGGCACTCGTAGGCTGCCAGAAGGAAGGGGTGCAGGGACCTCCGGGCCCCGAGGGACCGCAGGGGTCCCCTGGGGCTGCTGGGCCTGCGGGGCCACGAGGGGAGACGGGTCCGCAGGGAGCCGTGGGGCTTCAAGGGCCACAGGGCCTTCAGGGCCCTGCCGGACCACAGGGGCCGCAAGGTGCGCAGGGGCTCACCGGTCCTCAAGGCCCACAGGGCGCCGCGGGGCCTCAGGGGCCTCAGGGGATGGCGGGTTCCCCCCTGGCGCGCGTCCGGGATGGGGCCGGTAACGATCTGGGCCCGCTCCACGGGCTGTATCTGGATTACGTCACGATCGTCGAGACCCAGAGCGACGGCATCCAGCGCTACGTCACGCGCTCGGCGGGCGATGCCAAGAACGTCATGCAGAGCTTTCTCCAGTTCCAGTCGGCGGACTGCACCGGGCAGTCCTGGTTCGCACGTAGGATCAGCCCTTCCTTCGCCTACGTCCTGGGCAATCAGCAGTACGCGGCCGTCCGCGACGGGGGCTTCGGATACGAGCCCTCCGTTCAGTTCGCCAGCCAGCTCGTCGTGACAGAGGCGGGCGGTACGGAATGCGAGGTCCACCGGGAGTGTGGTGGCCCCGCGTGCGCGCCCACTCCCATCACATCGGAGGGCACACGCGTGGAGGCGGTGGGGCCCGAGGTCCGCCCGATGGCTCCCTTGCAGATCATCCCCCAGCAGTAGCCGCGGTGCTCCTGCACGCCGCGCGCCTGGGCCCTATTAATGGATGCGGCCGCGTCACCCCCGCGGCTTGCTTCGCTGATGGAGGCTCTCTTGAAATCCGCTCTCACCCTGCTCTGCCTGTCCCTGTCCGCCCTGAGCTGGCCCGCCCTGGCCCAGTCCAACCCCAAAGTCCCCGGGCTCGAGGAGCCCGAGGGCAAGCGCAAGCCACGCCCGCCTCCGGACAGCAAGTCCCAGCGCTGCACCAACGACTGTCAGCGCTCCATGGTCCGGTGCATTGATCGCTGTGGGCAGGAGGACGCCGAGTGCGCCACCCGCTGCGGCCATGAGCTGCTGAGCTGCTCGGAGAAGTGCTGAGGCCCCTCAGGGCTCCGAGGCGCCCTTACCGAGGCGGCGGCTCAGCAACACCATGAGCTGCCCCTCTTCCAGCCGCGTCGAGACGCGCAGCCGCTCGTCTCCGCGGTGGAACTCACCGGGCTCCTTCTCCTCAAAGCCCGCCTGCGGCAGCTTGCTCCGGTAGAAGCGCAGCACCTCTTCCTGCGAAGCCGGGGTGGCGAACACCGCCTGCTGCTGGCCCTCCATGTCCGAGAGCATCAGCTGCGTGGCATCCGGCGGCAGCGGCGCCCACTTCAGCGACTGCGCCTGAGGGTTGTACTCGGACAGGCTCGCCGTGCCCAGAATCACCGTGACGGTGTCATCCGGGTTGGGCTGGAGGATCGCCGTGTACGAGAGCATCCGCTCGGGATCCAGCGCGGTGATCTGCGGCTCGCGGAAGGCGCGCAGCTGCCGCGAGGCCGGAGGCACGAAGAGCCCCGCCTTCTGAAACGAGTCCACGAAGTGCTGCAGCAGCGTCTCCATCGAGGCCGTTGAGCGCCCCATCCGCAGCACGAGCGGCACCCCGTTGGAGATCTGCGGCCCGGCGGTCTCTACCCAGGCGATGAGGCCCGGCACCTCCCAGTGGAACGGCGGCCGCGAAGGCGTGGCGTTGGGCGCGGGCGCCAGCCGGGACAGCACCGAGGGATCCGGCAGCGCGGGTTGCGACTGCGCCTTCACGCCACCGTCGCCCGGGGACGCCGCGACCACCGCCGCCAGCAGCCAGGAGGAGATCACGGCGGACAGCTCCTTCCCAGGAAGCAGCCGTTGCGCTGCAGGTACGACACCGTATAGGGCACGCCGCCAATCCCCGCCGGCGCGCCGCCAGGCGTGGTGGCCCAGAGCCTCCAGCCCTCGCTGGGCAGCGGCTGCATAAAGAGCACCTCTTCTCCCGGAGCGCTCATCCAGAAGGCATTCTCCGCGCCGAAGAAGAAGGGAAAGGGCAGAGCCCCGACGATCTCCTGCGCCATCTGGCTGCCGGCCACGCCCATGCCCGCTCCCGAGTACAGGAAGACGCTGCCCGCCATCGTCCAGTACGCGGTGTTCGCGCACGGCCCCGGGAAGTCCGGGATCAACATGCACAGCCGCCCCTCGCTGGGCCCGGACAGCCCCCAGTCGTCCAGCATGGAGGTCAGCTCTCCGGAGCACCCGCCCCCGTCCGCGCGCCCAAAGGCGCACACCCGGATGGGCGTGGGTTCATAGTGTTGCTTGTCGAAGAAGCCCCGGCTGCTGTTCTCCATGAAGCGCCGAGGCAGCTGGAAGGCCGTCACCTGCGCGTCAGAGGAGCACGTCATGCCCCCGTTGTCGCTGTAGGCCGCGCTGGTGAAGAGGCTGGGGCCCCAGCCCGGGCCGCCGCCCCGCTGGCAGCGCACCTGCAGGTTCCTGGCCCGGGTGAACACCTGCGTGGGCGAGGTGCTGCCCGAGGAGAGGGTGCGGCTGTCGAAGTCGCGGTAGCGCTGGTCGGCATCCTGCCCCGAGCGGGCGATGGAGCTGGAGGAAGGCGCCGTGCTGCCCGGCCACTGGTGCAGCCGCTTGCCCGTGGAGTCCAGCAGCGCCGAGTGCGAGGCCTCCGTCACCTTCAATGAGATGTAGCCCACCTCGGCGAAGTGGATGCCGAAGATGAGGACGGTGACGAACACCAACAGCCCGATGGCCAGCTCCGCCATGGCCTGGCCTC
>DASVVJ010001275.1:0-3380 GCA_036389955.1 Myxococcaceae bacterium | reverse complement strand
CCGCGCGCTGAAGAAGGAGATCCTGCGCATCTCCGAGCAGGCGAGCAGCAAGGTCATCTACGACAACGAGGACAATGACCCGCGGGTCCGGGCCCGGCTGATGCCGCTGATCCAGGAGCTGGTCGCGCTGGCGCCGGAGCGCACGCAGCAGCAGAAGCTGGCGGACGTGGTGGGCGTGTGGAAGAGCGCCTGGTCGGACCTCACGTACTACACGCCGGTCGCGCCGCGGGCGGACGCCATGTACCAGATCGTCTTCCCCACCGGTTACTACTACAACCTGTCCACCTTCGACGGGCCGCAGGGACCCTACATGAGCGTCATCAAGGGCCTCTTCACGGTCGCCGAGCCGGCGCTGCAGATCCAGTTCGTGAAGACCACGCGCTACCCGGAGCCCCTGCCGCGGGGGGCGGACCTGGCCACGCTGGCGATGCGCGCGGAGCTGGGCCTCTATGACTTCGAGATCGATCCCAACAATGCCCCGGGCATCGGCTTCCAGACCAACTTCCGGCAGGAGTACGTCGATGACGAGCTGCGCATCGGCACCGGCCAGGTCGCCACGGGCTTCAACTCGCTCTTCATCCTGCGGCGCGCCGACAAGGTGGAGTAGCTGACGGGATTATTGTCGGGACCGCACCAGCCCCTCAGGTGACGATGCAACGCGCGCCGTGCGGCAGCGCCTCAGGACGGCCAGCCCCGGTGACCGGCACCTTCACGGTGAAGGTGCCGTTATCCGCGTAGGTGTGGGTGACGTCCACGCCCGAGGCCGGAGCGGACCCATCACCGAAGTCCCCCGGTCTCGTTTAGAGGTCCACTACTGCAGCGGGCACCATGTGCCATCCGAGCACATGCCGTTAACCTCTGTGCAGCAAGTACCATCGCCGCAATAGCTGCCTTCACAGGAAGAATCGCAGGGGCCACAGCCAAGTTGCACGCCGCACCCCACGTCGACATAGCCGCACTCCCAGGCGTAACAAGTGGTTCTCGAGGGAATGCACCGGCCGCCATACATGCCTCGGAGGACGTTGCGATCCCCAAAGGAGAGCGCCTGCCGGCTTCCCATCAGCGAAGCATTGTTGGGGTCATGGGGAACGATGGTCGGCCCATTGCCGTTCCAGAAGGCATACGCCGGGTAATGCATGATCGAGGCGAAATCATACGGGCCGTAGTCCGTGGCGTCCGAGCAGTGCTGGTCGAAGGCGTACGCCTTGTCTGACAAGATGTTGTTCCACTGAATCGAGACGAAGCTGTCGCGGTCGCACCGCCCCTGCTCGTGATGAACACCGAGGCCATGCATGACTTCATGCATGATGACGCCGAGTTCGTTATCATAGCTCCAGCCCGAGGCATCACGGCCATCGCAATAGTCGTCGAGATTCACGTCGTTGACGGCGGGCCAGCCGCGCCGTCCGACATGCGCGGAGCATCCACCTCCGCTCGCGTAATGGAATTTGATGTGATTCCCCGCGCAGAGGCCACTGCATTGGGAGAAGGAGATGTACGCGGTGCTCTGAGCCACGAGTCGATCCAGCGCCAGCTTGATATGGGAGCGCATCTCGCTGGAGATGCTGTTCGCGAAAGAGTATTTGACGGGCATGTCCCACCGGCCACTGTCGCGCCCGACACCGTACGCGCTGAGGTTGCCAGGGTTCAGCCGGGCCTCGAACTCCTCCACGGGGCCCATGATCATGTCCCCTTCGAGAATGGCTTCGCCGTCGACCACGGCGTAGGTGATTGCACCCTTGGCCGTCTTCAAGGTTCTCAGTTCGCGCGGAGCTTGGGGCTTGTGCTCCTCGGCGACACTGCCGGCCGCGGTGTCCAGCGGCTCATCCACGTAGCACCCGGTCAAAAACAGGGCCGCCAGGCTCATGGCCATGACTGGTGCCGCTGCACGTGTATGCTTTTTCATCTTCTTTTCCTTGCTGGGGGTTAGGTGCGGCCAGCCCCCACGCAATACAAGATTCACGGCTTAGTCAAGGAATCCCCATAAAAATTTAGCCCCTCCGGGCCACGTCGCCATGCCGCACCTGCGACAACAGCGACGGTCTCTTGGCTGGGGGGCATCAGGCCAAGCAGGGCGCGGCTTTGCGACCAGGTTCAAACCCCTGCAAGTCACACTTGCGGGCCGGACACCCTGTCTGTGCGTAGATCCATTTTAGCGGCTCATTTCAAGAGAGGGCACTGACAGGTCAAAGGACAGCTCAATCCGCGAGGAATCGGACAACCTTAACCTCACCCCTTCGAGAGATGACCATGAAAACCGCAATAACGATTTGTCTTTTGCTGTCCTTTGGCGCTTTCGCGAAAACAAAACGAGGAGTAACTACCAACAAAGGAAGCACATGCAAAGTCGCGCTGTACAAAGGCTCTGACGGGTTGATATATGATCAGGTCACTCAGAAGTGCAATACCCAGATTGGCGGCCGGACATGCACCTGCAGCGGAACATGGTGTAAAATTGCGGAGGCTGGAATGGCTCCACAGCCTGGAACCATGACGGATGCAACAGAAGCCGTTCCCAAAACTCCGCCCAAGACACCTGAGAACTAACTGCTGGGTTTGAGCGCATAGACGGGATGAGATGCCGTGAAGTCTAGTCGTAAGCATTCACGGGACTGGGCTGCCTGAGGGGTAAGTGAGAACGCGGTGAGCGCCGCCGATGAGCACACCGGGGACGCGGGCTTTGTCGACTGAGGTGATCGCCGCGTCCGCCAGCGGATCGTGCAGCAGCTTGCCCTCGGGGCGCTCATGGAGGTAGCGGCTCATCGCGTCGTACGCCACGGCGAGGCTGGCCCGCTCGGTGCCATCACCGCGTGAAACACGCTGTCCCAGGCAAGGACGTGCGTCACGTTCTTCAACACGAGCTGCCGCACCGCAATCTGAGGGGAGCGGAGCGCCGGAGCGCGCCCTTGCCCCTCATACAGCAGCACCGTCCTCTTCACGGACGCCAACACCCTTAAGCCTGCCTCCACACATCAAGCACGCGAACACATCAGGGCGAATGTCCTTTTCAGCAGCCAGGCCCAGTCCAAACGTAAGAGTTCGCTGAACCCCGTCCCGGCACCGAGTGGCGCTAGCCTGCCCGCCTGGACGAGGATGCTGAACAGCTACGAGTTCGAACTCTACAGCAACCCGCGCAACTGAAGCGCACTCAGGGCTTATAGCCTGTCGGGTCGCGCTGTGATGGCGCGCAAGCGTAACTTCATCGACGTGGCTTGCAGGCGGGGTCACCAAGGGTGCGGCTTGACAGTTGTCCAAACGTACTTATGAACGCCATGCGAGGTGGGCCGTCATTACGCATTGCTCCTTCGTATTCCACCGCCTGAGCGCGACACTCATGTTTTTTTATTGTGCTGTCGCGATGGTGGTAAGCAATGGCATCG
>DASVVJ010001274.1:0-11717 GCA_036389955.1 Myxococcaceae bacterium | reverse complement strand
CCACCACCTCGGGCACCGGCAGCGAGGTGACGGGCATCACCATCTTCGATCTGCTCTCGATGGAGGCGAAGACGGGCATTGCGTCTCCAGCGCTGCGGCCCACCGAGGCGCTCATCGATCCGGACTGCACCGCCACGTTGCCCAGGGAGGTGGTGGCCGCCAGCGGGCTGGATGTGCTGTCCCACGCGCTGGAGTCCTATACCGCCCGGCCGTATGTGCGCCGCCCCGCCCCGGCTCGCCCGAGCCTGCGGCCCATGAGCCAGGGCGCCAACCCGTGGAGCGACCTGGGCTGCCGCGAGGCGCTGCGGTTGATGAGCCTGTACCTGGAGCGCGGCGTGGCGGACGCGAAGGACGAGGAGGCCCGTGAGCAGTTGATGTGGGCCTCCACCCTGGCCGGCATCGCCTTTGGAAACGCGGGCGTGCACGCACCGCATGGCATGGCCTACGCCGTCGCGGGCCTGGTGCGCGGCTTCTGTCCCTCGGGCTATCCGCAGGGTGAGCCCCTGGTGCCGCACGGCATGTCCGTCATCGTCAACGCGCCGGCCGTGTTCCGCTACACCGCCGAGGTGAGCCCCGAACGCCACCTGGAGGCCGCCGGGTGCCTGGGCGCGGACGTGCGCGGTGCTACGCCGGGCGACGCGGGGGAGGTGCTCGCAGGCAAGCTGATCCAGATCATGCGCGCGGTGGGCATGCCCAATGGCCTGGGCGGTGTGGGTTACACCGAGGCGGATGTGGCGCCCCTCACGGAAGGGGCCTATCCCCAGCAGCGCCTGCTGCAGAACGCGCCCCGGGAGATGAGCCGCCCCGTTCTCACCGAGCTGTTCCGCCAGGCAATGCGCTACTGGTAGTCCCGCGGAGGCAACCCACGTGTCCGAAGAAGCCGAGACCGCAGACCGCTACCGCTACTTCCTGCCCATCACCACCCGGTGGATGGACAACGACGTCTACGGCCACATCAACAACGTCACGTACTACAGCTACTTCGACACCGTGGCGAACCACTACCTCATCCATGAGGGCGGCCTGGACATCCACAGCAGCCCCATCATCGGCCTGGTGGTGGAGAGCAAGTGTCACTACCGCGCTCCCCTCGCCTACCCGGATCGGCTCCGGGCCGGCCTGCGCGTGGACAAGCTGGGCAACCGCTCGGTGACCTATGGCATCGCCATCTTCAAGGAGGGCGATGAGCAACCCGCCGCTCACGGGCACTTCGTGCACGTCTTCGTGGACCGTCAGTCGCGTAAAGCGGTTGCGATGCCCGAGCGGCTCCGCGAGGCGCTCGCGCGGATCTCCACGCCTTAAGGCCGCGCGCCAGGTGCCCGCTTCTGCTCGAAGAGCCAGCGGCTCACCGACTCGTCGACGTACACGTCCCGGAAGATGTCGTGTCCACGGCCAGGCAGCTCCGTGTACCGCACCACCTGGCTGCCCTCGGCCTCGAGCAGCTTCACCAGCGCCCGGCTCTCTTCCACCGGCACATCCGGATCCGCATCGCCGTGCCAGGCCCAGAGCGGCAGCGCCTTGAGCTGCCGCGCGGACTCTTCACGCCCCGGATGCCGCCCCGCCACCGCCACCAGCGCCGCGAACTTCTCGGGATACCTCGCCGCCAGGTGAACCGCGCCCCGCGCGCCCAGTGACTGCCCCACCAGATAGAGCCGGCTCCGGTCTCCTCCGTACTCCTCGAGCGTGCGGTCGAGCGCCGCCAGGGCCGCGTCCGCCACCTCTCCGCTCCAGGTGCGGCCCTTCGGGCACTGCGGCAACACCAGCACCGCCGGGTAGCGCTCCGGGTGCTTCTGGGCCGCCAGCACCACGCCCTGCTTCCGGGGCTCCTGCCCATCCGCCCCCCGCGAGCCCGCTCCATGCATCGAGAGGATGACCGGCACCTCCTGCCCCCGGCGATACCCCGGTGGCAGGTACACCGAGTACCGCCAGACCTTACCCTGGGCCTTCAGCGTCTTCGTCACGAAGGTTCCCGCCGCAGGAGCCCCCTGCGGCGCGGCGGCCAGAACCCACGTCACCAACGCCATCGTCGCCACACTCACGGTGCTGTCTCCTTACGACCTGGGAACTATTGGCCGGGTCAGCGCCCCCATCTATCCTGCGGGTTCGCCGGGCCCTCCATGAGCTCCATCCAGATCATCCGCGACTTTGCCTCTCCGCAGGAAGGCTTCCCCCGCACCCTGCGCATCTACACGCCGGACGGGTACGATCCCCAGTCGGACCGGCGCTACCCCGTGCTCTATCTGCACGACGGACAGAACGTCTTCGCCCACCCCGAGTCCGCCGTCTTCGACACCTGGTGCCTCAACCGGGTGCTCGATGGTGATGTGCACAGCGGCCAGTTGGAGCCCTGGCTCGTCGTCGCCGTCGACCACGGGTTCAACCGCCTCTCCGAGTACTCGCCCTGGGACGAGCCTCGCAGCGGCGTCCAGGCCCGCGCCGAGCCCTACGTCCGCTTCTTCGTCGAGACGCTCAAGCCCTTCGTCGATCGCCACTGGCGCACGCGCCAGGGCCCCGAGTCCACCGGCGTCATGGGCTCCTCGCTCGGCGGGTTGATGTCGCTCTACCTGGGCTGGCGGCACCCGGAGCTGTTTGGCCGCATCGGCGGCATGTCCCCGTCGGTGATGTGGAGCTACGGCCGGCTCTTCCAGGAGTGGACGTCCCATACCCGCCGCTGGTCGCGCATCTACCTGGACGCGGGCACGCACGAGACCATCGATCCGGTGGGCTACACCATGTTCTACGGTGCCGCCACGCGTGACTTCTACTTCCACCTCAAGCACCTGGGGTACGCCGACCACGAGGTGCAACTCGTGCTGGAGCCTCACGGCGGCCACCACGAGTTGGACTGGCAGCGCCGGCTGCCCCAGGCCCTGCGCTGGCTGCTGAGCTGAGCCTGGGGCCTGAGCGGGAGGACACACTGTTCTCAGTGAGTTGATAGCTTGGGGCTATGAGCCTTGCCCCTCATCCGTTCACCCTCCGGCAGCTCCAATACGTCGTGGCGGTCGCGGACGCACTGAGCTTCCGAAAGGCCGCCGAGAGCTGCCATGTGTCCCAGCCGTCGCTCAGTGCGCAGTTGGCGCAGATGGAGGCGGCGCTCGGGGTGCGCCTGTTCGAGCGCGACCGGCGCCGGGTCCTGCTGACGGAGGCGGGCAAAGAGCTGGTGGAGCGCGCACGGCGGCTGCTGGTGGAAGCAGACGAGCTCATAGAGACGGCCCGGCGGGCAAGCGATCCCCTGAGTGGAACCCTGCGGCTGGGCGTCATTCCCACCGTGTCGCCGTACCTGCTGCCCACAGTGGCGCCCGCGTTGCGCAAGAGCTTCCCGCGGCTCAACGTGCTGTGGCTCGAGGACAAGACCGAGGTCCTGGTGCGCAACCTGGACCGGGGCGCGCTGGACGCCGCGCTCGTGGCGCTGGAGGCGGAGCTGGGCGACGTGGAGTCCGAGGTGATCGCCGAGGATCCCTTCATGCTGGTGACGCCCCGGGACCACCCGCTGGCAGCGCGGCAGACCGAGGCCACGCCAGCGGACCTGCGCGGAGAGGACGTGCTGCTGCTGGACGAGGGGCACTGCTTCCGGACCCAGGCGCTGGCGCTGTGCTCACGGGCCCGGGCGCACGAGCTCGAGTTCCGCGCCACCAGCCTGCCCACCCTCACCCAGATGATCGCCTCGGGAGCCGGCGTCACCCTGCTGCCCAAGCTCGCGGTGCCTACCGAGGTGCAGCGCTCTCAGCTCAGCGTGCGCCCCTTCGCGGAGCCAGTGCCCAAACGAACGCTGGCGCTCATCTGGCGCAAGCGCTCCTCGCTCGCCGTGGCGCTCAAGCAGGTGGCGGCCTCGATGCGGGCCGCGTACCCGCGCAAGTGAGGCTCAGGCCGGGACCTGCGTGCCCTCGGGCAGGAAACCCTGGCGCTGCATCCACAGCGCCAGTCCCTCGATGCTGTCCGGCTCCGGCATCATCCAGCTGGGCCCGTCCCAGTTGCGGATCCGCTCCACGTCATCGCCCGTCTGGGGGAAGGCGCGCTCCTCCCCTTCGCCCTCCATCTCCACCATGTGGACGGCCTGCTCGATGAGGTACTGCAGGTCGCTCTCGGACTTCGTCTCCAGGTGCGCGAGGAACTGCTCGGGAGACAGGTTGAGCAGCTTGGCCACCTCCGCCAGCCCCGGTCCCGCGGGGAAGCCGTGGCCGGTGTGGTTGGACAGCTCCTCGGCCAGCTTGGAGGACAGGCCCGCCCCCTCGAGGAAGTCCTGGACCGGGCCCTCGTTCTTGTTGGCCTCGCGCACGCGCGCCCACTGCTGCAGCCCGAAGCCCACCGCGATGAGCACGCCCGCGGCCACCTGGCCCACGCCGGGCACCGCGCTGGAGAACGCCGCCGCCGTGAGGATCGCTCCGCCCACCGCCGTGGCGGTGTAGCCCGCGCCGTTCACGTAGTCGCCGTTGCGGAAGGCGTCTAACGCGCTCAAGCCGTCGAGCACCACGCCCAGCCCGCCGAGCACACCGGACGCTCTGCTCGCCGCCGTGGCGAGGGTGGAGGCCCGTCCCGCCACGCCCATGATCGTCTGGGTTGATCTCCGCCGCGTCCGTGGCCGAGGCCAGCGCCGTCACATCATCCGCCAGCGTCTGCAGCTGCGCGGCGTCCACACCAAACAGCGCGGCGTTCCGCTTCAGGCCGTCCAGCGTCGCCTGGGCGCTCTCGGGGCGCAGCGAGATGTTGAGGGTGGCGGCCTTGAACATCGTCTCCGCCACGCCCTGCTGGAAGCTCACCAGGTCGCCGAAGCCCGCGGCCTCGGTCTCGTCGCTGGCCAGGTCCTTCACCTGCTCGTCGGTGAGGTTCTTCGTCAGCTCCGTCACCTGATCGAGGAACGTGGGCTCACCGCGGCCCTGGGCCTCCAGCGCCTGGCTGAGCGCCAGCGCGCCCGCATCGGTGTCCGCCAGCGGCGGGAACACGTTCACCAGCGCCTTGTTGGCCTCCTCGAGCACCGCCGCCCGGTTGTCCTCGGACAGGCCCGCCACCGCGCCGTCCGCGTCGGACAGCCGCGCCACTGAGTCCAGCACCTGCGTGAACTCGGCGGCCTCGCGCTCGAGCGCGGCGTATGCGTCCGCGTGGCGCGCCTTGAAGTCCGCCACCGCCGCCTGCACCTGATCCTCGGACAGCACGCCGTTGAAGCTCTGCACCATATAGGCGAGCTCTCCGTTGAGCTCGTCCACCCGGTTCTGCGCGTCCTGGAACTCACCGCGCGCCGTGGAGATGCCCTCCGTCAGCACGTCGGTCAGCTCGTTGGCTGCCTCGCTCTTGCCCGCCTTGCCCAGCTCCGACACCACCGCGGTGGACAGGTTCAGCCCCAGGCCGTCCTCGGCGAGATGAAACAGCGCGTCATCGAACTCGTTCAGGTCGCCCTCGTTCGGCAGCGCCTCGGCGAGGGCCTTGCCGAGCTCCTGTGCCGCCTCGGCGCCCAGGTGGTCCGTGGCGGAGGCCAGCGCGCGCAATGTCTCCTCGGTCTGGCCATCATCGTTCTCCGCCACGCGGCGGCCCAGGTCCGTGGCGATCTTCTCGACCGTCGCCTGGGAGCCCTCGTAGAGCTCGGCAGCGCCTCCGGGTCGTCCTTGAGCGCCTCGGCCTCACGCTTCAGGGCCTCGGCGGCGGCTCGGGCGCGCTCGTTTTCGGGCGCGTTGGATGGGCTCGTTCTTCCTGGCCTTCTGCGTCTCGTCGCGGCGCGTCTCCTTCGATGACTCCAGCTTCTGGAGCAAAGGTGAGCGGCGGGGTCCGTCGGAGCGCAGTGCCATGAGTCGTCCTCGTTATTACGGCTCCTGGATTCTCGACATGTGAGGAGCGGAGTTGCGCTGGGACCGCATTTGTCCGGATGACGTATGAGCCAAGGCGTGGCCTGTTCTGGGCGGCACGCATAGGCGCTCGGTGGACTTCCCGAGGGCCATGGGCCTGTTGCCTGCTCCTCAGCCGGACGTTTCCTGAACCGCTATACTCCCCGGTGAGCCATGGCCGGACACGGTTGGATCGTCAGCGCCCGTTATGACGGGGTGTTCTTCTTCGGCACCGCGCTGCTCGCGGTGCTGGCGGGCGTGCTCGTGCTGGTGGCTCCGGTGCTCGTCGTCCCGCTGTGGTGGATGTGGCTAGGCCTGGTGGACGGTCCGCACTTCGCCGCCACCTGGACGCGCACCTATCTGGATCGAAACGAGTGGCGCACCCGGGCGCCGCTGCTCCTGGGCAGCCTCGTCATCCTGCTGCCAGGCTTCATCGCGCTGGGGCTGAACCGGCTCCTGGGCTCGCCAGCCCCCTTCGAGGGGTACCTGGCGATCGCCACGCTGTGGTCCGTGCACCACGCGGTGCGCCAGCACTTCGGCATCATGTCCATCTACCAGCGCCTGGCGGGCACCAGCGAGCAGGCGCGTCGGCTGGACTGGGCCTTCCTGCACGGGACGATGTGGCTGCTGTTCTTCGTGTACCTGCTCGTCTTCCCGCTGAACCGCACGGTGATGGGACTGCCCGCCGAGCCCTCCGCGCCCGAGCAGTGGGCGATTCGCGCGCTGGTGGCCACCTCCGTGGCGACCATCGTGGGGTATGCGCTGCTGCTGGTGCTGCGCTGGCGCAAGGGAGCCCCGCTCAAGCCGGGCCTGTTCGCCCTGCTGGTGGCGATCGGGACGTCGTCCTTCGCCTACTTCATCGTCGGCGCCTTCGAGCCCCTGGTGCCCAGCCCCTCCAACCCCGAGCAGCTCTCGTTCGCCGTGGTGCTCGTCGGTGGCTCGCTGCACGGTATGCAGTACCTGGGCATCATCTTCGCCACCAACCGGCGCCGCTACCGGGACGGCTCGGACCTCTCCCTCGCCGCCCGGCTGGGACGGGCCCCGCTGCTCGCCTACGGCTGCATGCTGGTGGCGTCGCTGGGCTACCTGGCCGTGAATGCCCTGCGGGGGGCCTCGCCCGTGCTCTCGGTCTTCCCGTATGACTCGGATGCCGGGAGAACCTTCCTGGCCCTCTACTGGGGAGTGTCGCTGCACCACTACTACGTGGACTCGAAGATCTGGCATCCCCAGCGGGACCCGGCGCTGCGCCGGGAGTTGGGCGTGGCGGATGCCGCGTCGTGAGGCTCCCCTCCTCGCGCGTGCTCGGGCTGGTGCTGGCGGGCGCGTGGGTCCTGCACGCGTCCACGAAGTCTGGTGTCCACCTCCAGGAGATGCTCTGGCTGTGCCACGTAGCCACGGCGTTGATGGCGATCGGGCTGCTCGTGGGGGCCCGCCGGGTGGCGGCCGCGGGCTTCCTGTTCCACCCGGGCTTCGGAACGCTGGCGTGGCTGCTCGATGCGGTGGCCATGCGCGAGACGACGCCGAGCTCCTTGCTCATTCACCTGCTGCCGCTCGTCATCGGCTCCGTGGAGGTGCGGCGCAACGGGTGGCCCCGGGGGCTGGTGCTGCCCGCCTGGCTCTTCTTCACCGGCTGCGTGCTCGTCTCCCGGTGGGTGACGGACCCTGCGCTCAACGTGAACCTCTCGCATGCGGCCTGGGGGCCCCTGGCGAGCCTGACGGGAGGGGTGTGGGTGGCCGGAGCGCTCAACTCCGCCACCATGCTGGGGGGCTTCCTCCTCACGAACGCGGTGCTGCGACGCGTGACGGAGCGCCCCCGGAGCGTGGCGGCTCCCCCAGTTCCACCGTGAGCGGTTACAGCGGGCAGCAGGACCACTGGACCAGCTTGGCGCTGGTGTTGTCGCACCAGGAGGAGATCTGGATGCTGGAGCGGTACTCGTTCGCGCCGCAGGAGGCCACGCCATTGAGGTTCGCCTGATGGACGCAGCCCGAGAACTGCTTCACGTAGTTCTGACACGTGGTCACCGCGGACTCCTGCTGCCCCAGGGTCTCCGCCGCCGCCTCTCCCTCGACACCGCCACAGGCGCTCAGCAGTGACAGCCCACCCACCAGGACCAACAGCTTCTGCACTCGGCACAGGTTCTTCATGGCAGCCTCTCTTTCACCTCATGTTCACTGCGCGTCATATTAGAAATTCAAACAAAACAGGTCAAACAGGATTTAGCTGTTTCCTGTGGCTGACGGGCCTGCTGCTGTTGGGGGGTCTGACGGGGTGCATCGAGGGCCGAAGCTTCCTGGACGATCGCCCGGGGCCCTCGGGCCCTTTGCCGACCGATGGCGGGCCGCCGCCTGACACGCAGGCCCAGCCAGAGCCAGCGCCCGGTACGGTGCGCATCGCCGCCTTCAATGTGCACCGCTTCTTCGACACCGTCTGCGACTCCGGCACATGCGGAGGCTCGGCTTACGAGGAGCTGCCCTCGCCCCAGTCCTTCGAAGCGAAGGCGGCGCGGCTCTCCCGGGGCATTGGCTTGCTGAAAGCGGGCGTGCTGCTGCTGTCCGAGGTGGAGACCCAGCCGTGTCTCGATGCGCTTCAGTCGAGACTGCCCGGGTTCTCCTCCGCGGTGCTCGGAGAGATAGGAACAGCGGCTTCGGTGGACGTGGCGGTGCTGTCCCGGTTCCCCATCCGCGAGGTACGCCGGCACCGGGCCTATCGGGTGCTCACGCGTCCGGACGGTTCGAAGACAATGTTCTCCCGCGAGTTCCTGGAGGTCCGCCTGGATGCGCAGGGAGCCGAACTCATCGTCTTCGCCGCCCACTTCCGCTCCAAGGTGAACGACGATGCGGGCCGCCGGTACGCGGAGGCGGACATGGCGCGCACCATCCTCACCGAGGTGGCCGCCGAGCGGCCCGGTGCGCTCGTGGTGCTCGGAGGGGACCTCAACGATGTGCCGGGCTCGCCGCCACTCGAGGCGCTGGAGCTGGACGGGGTGCTGCAGCGGGTCTCCAGCGACCGGCCCGAGAGCGAGCTGGGCACCCTGTGGTTCCAGGGTGTACGCGAGGCGATCGATCACCTCTATCGGGCGACCGGAGCCTCGGGGCCGTACGTGCCGGGCTCATTCCGGGTGGTGGGCGATACGCCGGTCAGCGGCCTGGGGGGCTCGGACCACGCCGCCGTCATCGCTGACTTCACGCTTCCCCCGGGATGAATCCTCCCCTCAGATAGGGCCATGCCTTTCTCCATCCGGGTCACCGTCACCGAGCAGGACCTCGACGAGCTTCAGCACGTCAACAACATCGTCTACGTGCGGTGGATCCAGGACGTGGCGTTCGCGCACTCGGTGGCCGTGGGGCTGCCGATGGAGAAGTACCGGAGCCTGGGCGCCTTCTTCGTGGTCCGCCGCCATGAGGTGGACTACCTGCGCTCGGCGGTGCTGGGGGACGCGCTGGAGGTGGAGACGCGCGTCATCGAGTCGAGCCTGGTCACCGCCCACCGGCAGACCTTCATCCGCCGGGTGTCCGACGGCCAGGTGATGGTCCAGGCCAAGACGCACTGGGCCTACGTCTCCACCACCACCGGAAGGCCCGTGCGCATTCCCCCCGAGGTGCGCCAGTGCTTCACCATCGAGCCGCTGGAGCAGAAGACCGCCTCGTGACGGATTACCGGACAGGAACCGAGGCAGAGAGCATGCCGTAAGGGGCGCGAAGCACCTGAGGAACATCCAGCGCCTCATCACGAATGCCACCTGGAGCGAACAACCAATGGTTCTCGCGGCCAGTGCGTCCGGTGATGACCTCCAGCACGATGCGCGCCATGAAGTTGGCGGCGGCGTGCAGATTGCTGGCCGAGCCAGGCAGGACTGTCTCCGCGCACTCCGCGGGCCCGGGCGCGTCCCCCGCTAACCGGGGCAGGAAGGGCATGGAGGCGGGCTCCCGCGCCATGTCCAGCAGCCGGGGATCCTGCCCTGGCAGAACCCGGAACAGCCGGAGCACCTGGCCCTGCAGCTCCAGCCAGCCATGTAGACAGGGCACACGGAAGGAAGCGCAGAGATCTCCCAGCACGTACTCGCTTCCCTCATCACCGGTCATCCCCACGGCCACGCAGAGGTTTTCCTCCCCTCCAGGACCCGGCCCTGCCGACAGCTGGTGGACCAGCTCATCCAGCCAGCCATGCATCCCCACCACGTCCGCCGAGGGGTTGATGCGACGGATGTGGCGCTTGACCACCTCGACCTTGCTGCGGCCCGAGTCAGCGACGTTGGCGCGATGACGGGCCGCATTGCCCGGCAACATCACATCTCCGTCGATGAGCAGAAACCGCTTCACGCCCTCCTGCGCCAACAGGTGGGCGACCTCTGAGCCGAGGGAGCCCAACCCCGCGAGGACCACCTGGGTCATGGAGATCCGCTGGTGAGCCTCCTCACTGCGCCCAAGCTTCCGCCGCTGATCCAGCGCGCGAGGCGCCAGCACGACTCCAGGCCAGATGTGATCACGCTCCGCACGTTCCAGAAACGTCTCGATCGAAGGTACCTCCTGGGCTTGCGCCGCGTTGATCAACGTCTCCCGGCGCTCCTCGCTGAAAGACCAGGCGTACCGGCTCTCTCCCCAGGAAGCGGGAAGACAGAACCCGTATAGGAAGGTCTCCTGCCTTCCTTCGGACCATTCGAGGACTCTTTCGCTGAACTTCCGGAGGCTCTTGTCGTGGCGGCGGTCCTGGAACAGGCCCTGGCTCAGCAGAGCGCCAGGCTCCGGCTGGACCCAGACGCCGAGATACTCCTGGCTCTCGCCATCCACGAGATCCCTCGCGGCTGCCCAGCTCTTCCACTCCAGCCGTTGCGCGTGGCACCACGCGGTCACCACTCCCATACCTGCTGGCTCCTTCGAGCCTGACGCATGGGGTAACAAGGCCCGGAACATGCCCACGGGCGCGGGGGGCCCTTCGCTCCACTCCGGGGGCAGACCCACGATCCTCTTGGGAAGCTGATTCAGCCGGTAGCCAGGGCCCGGTCGCAGCGGTGTGGTCAGCATCCACTGGAAGACATCCATCGCCCACCCCTCGCTGACGTACCCCTCGAACCACTTCACGGCCTGGTCCAGCCAGAAGCCCAGGTCCGGCACTCCCTCGTAGCCGTCCGTCAGCCGCGAGGGAGGCAGCAGGCACATCGACCCGTCCCGGAGCTGGTGCCGGCTGGAGAAGCACTCCTCGGGATAGAAAGCGGGCGCCTTGAACGGCGTACCCGGCCCCCACCGGATGACGAGGGGCCATCTCCGTCCCGCGACCGGCAGCCTCCCCTGCCAGAAAGCGCAGTGAGCCTTGGGCTCGAGACGAAGCTCGCCCTCCAGCCGCTCTGCCTTCAGGTAGCGGAGCTGGTCCTTCCACCAGCTCTCCCACCGTTCCCACCAGGGGAGCAAATGCACCTGCTCACGCAAGTGTACGTCCTCCCAGGTTCGAGGAAGGCGGCGGCATTGACTGGCGGCCTGCGAAGACCGCCGACATCGTTCCCTCCTTCAGCATTGCCGCAGCCCGCTGGGCCGCCGCTGCTATCTCCTCGCGCTCTCGCGCTGACAGATCGCCGAGCAGATCATTGCTGGGCAGTGCGGGATCCTGCAGCCTCTTCTCCTTTAGATATCCCCCCGCCAGCCGCGACAACACCTCCGCGAAGTAGCTGCTCAGCCCCTGGCCCTGGAAGCGCTGAAGGATGTCCACGGTCATGACCTCGATGGAGAAGGAGGTGAGATCCTTCCAGCCATGACGATCCCGGAAGTGCTTCAGAAGGCGGACCGTGTTCTGAATAGGGCTCTGGTGCGCGTTCTCAATGAACCACTGGACGTGTTGGGGGCCACTCAAGGCGCGGCGCAGCTTTCGCGGAATCGACGGCCCGTCGGGAGTCAGTCCCCGCTTGGCCACCG
>DASVVJ010001273.1:0-1546 GCA_036389955.1 Myxococcaceae bacterium | reverse complement strand
GTGGCTGCGCGCCACCGAGCTGAACACCCCTACGTTAACCCCGGCGCCGTTCGGCGACGCGGTACACCTGGCCCAGAGAGAAGTCTAGCAGCGACTGGCTCGAGCGCATGTACCGGTGGGCGCGCAGGAATGGCAGCCACGCTCGTCGGCCGACTCGCACCTGCGCTTCCTCCAGCTTCTTGCGAGGGAGCCACTCTCCTCCGAGGTAGCGCACCAGCACTTGGCCCAGGTAGGCGCCCACGGCCGGTACTGCCCACTGGTCGATGTTGTGCCGCTCGAAGGTCTCCGGGAAGTTCTCCAACCAGAAGAAGAAGTCCAAGTCGATGAGGGATTCGGGGGTCTGCTCGAAGAGGGAGGGCACCTCAATATGACGCATGGCTACTAGGTGTTCGGCCAGCAGTGAGTAGTGCTCCAGCGCCGCCTGGGTGTCCAGCACGTCGGGGAGCAGGGCTGCGCTCGCTGGTAGCCACTCGTCGGGCTCTGGCGGCTGGTAGGTGTTGAGTTCGGCGAGCCGGCGCTGGCGTTGGCGGATACCGGCCTGGTCCATCACCAGGCGAGATAGGAGGGGCGCCACGTCCGGATGGAAGCGAGGTTCCACGGGGAGCAGGGCGGCGTTGCGCTCATGCAGATCACGCAGCACCGAGTTGTAATCCAGCTCTGGGCGCATGTGTACCAGGGCGCGGGCCTGGGCTTGACGGGCCTCCTCGCGGGTGAAGTCGGCGGCGGTAGGCCACGACACCAGTAGCACTGAACCGTTGGGCAACTCCTCCACTTGGTGAGCCTGAGTGGAGAGCATCCGCTTTCGGCCTACCCGTTCCACCAGTTGGGGGCCAAAAACGTTCAACCAGCACACCTCATAAATCTGGTCGAATCCGTCCCGGTGTGTCGTCTCTTCATCGCGGCCATAGGTGGGAGCGCCCGCCAACTCCGCGTCTACCCCACTGTGGGCCTGGGCGTAGGACACTGGGTAGTGGGAGGACCAGGCACGCACCAGTTCCACGAACCTCCGGCAGCGCTCCTCCTCGTGGAAGAAGGTGAGCGGCACGTAGAGACCGACTCTCAACTCCCGGGGGGACTGCTGGACCCCGCAGCTGAGTGTCAGCGACGCGAAAGGGGGCGTTGTGCGGTAGATCTCGCAGCCGGTATTGAAGCTCGTGCGCTGTTCCTCGAGCGCTTCCCAGATGGCAGCACGGGAGTATTGGCGCTCCCGCTTGCCTCTCACCATCTCCGGCATCCACTCACCGGAGTATTCCTCCAGCGTCTGAAGGAAGGGCTCCAACGCGCGCTCGATGTCCAGCTGTGGATCGCAGGTCGCGTCCCAATAAAGGGCCAAGCTGTCGTCCACATGCAGGTCTTGCAGCGTCAGGACCTTCATCGAACAAACACCTCCATCCCCTCGACCGTCGATTGCACTTGGAGTGAGGAGCGCTGATGGCCCTCTGACAGGACTTACCCTGGGGGGCTTGGAGGCTGCTCGACCTTTCCCAGCACTTCACGCAGCGCGTCCGTCACGGTGTGCTTGGGTTCCCAGCCCAGGGCGCGCAGC
>DASVVJ010001272.1:0-3660 GCA_036389955.1 Myxococcaceae bacterium | reverse complement strand
GCCGCCGCCGCGGCCGCCGCCTCCGCCGCCTTGCGCGCCGCTTCCGCCGCCGCCTGCGCCGCCCGCTGGGCGTCGGCCGCCGATTGCTGCGCTGCGTCAGAATCACCGACCTGCCCTGCGCCCTGGCTGCCCTTCACTTCGGTTGCGTTCACTCGACTTCCCCCTTGTGACCGCACGAGGACGTAGCACGCGGGTTTCCATGGCCTCCAGAACCCGGAGTGCGGGCCAGCCGCTCTACCCGTGAGGTGCCTCCCACTCTGATTCTCAAGAGGCGACAATGTAGGTCATGTGGAGCCTTTTGTAGGTGGATAGGCAACTTCCTCCGCCATGATTCGAAAATCAATTTGTAAGCCCTTTCGGCCCCCCTTCCTCGCGGAGATCGCTGCCATGACCACCATCAACAAGCTCTCGACCCCGTCGCTGCCGCAGACCGCCCGTACGGAGGCCTCCTCCTCCAAGCCCGCCGCCCCCGCCGCTTCCGCCGCCGAGTCCCGCGTGAGCCGCCCGGTGGACGGGTTCGACTCGGGCCGCGCCGCTTCCAACGTGGTGGATCGCCCCGGCCGCAGCACCTTCGTGGACCGCCCCACGGGCCTGCGCCCCGGCTCGCCGCTGATCAACCCCTCTGAGAACCTGTTCGTCCGCCCGGCCACCCCGCGCCTGGCCGCGCCGGCCTCCGAGACGCTGAAGGCCGAGGCCACCCCGAACCTGGCGGTGAAGGACAACTCGAAGGTCTCCTCCTCGGTGAGCTTCGACAAGGACGTGTCCATCGACTCGATGAAGCTGTCGCTGGACCTGCCGCACACCTACCGGGGCGACCTGGTCGTCACCCTCACGAGCCCCTCGGGCAAGTCGCACACGGTGCACAACCGCACGGGCGGCAGCGCGGACAACCTGCAGGGCAGCTTCGACCTGAGCGCCTTCAAGGGCGAGAAGACCCAGGGCACCTGGACGCTGACGGTCGAGGACAAGGCCAAGTCGGACACCGGCACGCTGAAGAGCTGGGGCCTGGAGGCCACGGGCAAGGTGGGCGGGGTGGACCCGAAGCCCACGCCCTCGGGCGCGCCGGTCATCGCGGTGTTCGACGGTGGCGTGGACTACAAGCACTCGGACCTGGACGACGCCATGTGGGTGAACCCGGGCGAGGTGGCCGGTGACGGCATCGACAACGACAACAACGGGGTGAAGGACGACATCCACGGCTTCAACGTGGGCACGGGCTCGGGCGACCCGATGAAGGGCGCGGGCACGGACCACGGCACGCACGTGGCGGGCATCATCGCGGCGGAGGACAACGGCCAGGGCAACACCGGCGTGGCGGCGGGCAAGGCCAAGGTGCTGTCGGTGGGCGGCCTGTACGACGGGGCGGACCTGCTGACGAACTTCGAGCGCTCGGTGGACTACGTGGTGGACCTGAAGAACAAGGGCGCCAACATCCGCGCGGTGAACGCCAGCTTCGGTGACGAGTACCGGGACGCGGCCTCGCAGGCGCGCTGGAAGGCGGCGGTGCAGAAGCTGGCCGACGCGGACATCCTGCTGGTGGCGGCCACCGCCAACGGCAACGGCAGCAACATGAACAACGTGCAGGACTTCCCCGCCAACGTGGACATGCCGAACGTCATCACCATCGCGTCGATGGACAAGCGCAACGACAAGTTGGCGAGCTTCTCGTCGCACGGGGACCGGGTGGTGGAGCTGGCGGCGGTGGGCGAGGACGTGCTGAGCACGGTGCCGGGCGGCCGCTGGGAGGAGATGAGCGGCACGTCGATGGCGACCCCGCGCGTGGCGGCCACCGCGGCGCTGATGTTCGCGGAGAACCCGAACCTGACGGCGGCGCAGGTGCGCGACATGCTGGTGAAGACGGTGGAGATCGACCCGGACCTCAAGGGCAAGGTGAGCACCAGCGGCAAGCTGGACATCACCGCCGCCGTGGCCGCGGCCCGCGCCTCGGCCGCCGCCGCCCTGGCCAACCGGTAAAAATCCGATCGTGGTAAAGAGGGATGGAAGAACGAGGGCCCGGCTTCCTGGGGCAGGGGAGCCGGGCCTTCTCATGCCCTGTTCGACGGGGCGCGGGCTTCTGCGAGGATTCGGAGGCCATGACCTCTTCTCGAATGAAGCCGCTCCTGCCGTTCGTGTTCGCGCTGCCTCTGCTCCTGGTGGGGTGTTCTCAGGCGCTCACGGTGCCGCCCCCCGCGGCCGAGGAGGAGGGCACCATCACCCCGGCGAATCCGCTCCTGCGGTACACGGGCCGGTTCGACTTCAGCACCCAGGCCCAGACGGTCTCTTTCGACTGGCCCGGCACCACCGTTGAAGCGGCGTTCGAGGGCACCTCGTGCGCGGTGCTGCTCACGGACGGCAACAACGACTACAACGTCTACGTGGACGGGCAGCCCACGGGCGTGCTGCGCACCACCGCCGCAGAGTCCCGTTATGAGGTGGCGAAGGCGCTGCCCGAGGGCCGGCACACGGTGCGGCTCACGCGGCGGACCGAGTCGGGCTTCGGCGAGGCCGTCTTCAAGGGGCTGGAGCTGGACAAGGGCCGGAAGCTCGTGGCGCTGCCGCCGAGGCCCGAGCGGGGGCTGCTCTTCATCGGTGACTCGTTCACCACGGGTTATGGCAACGAGGGCCAGCTGGGGTGCAGCTTCTCGCGCGAGACGCAGAACATCGAGCGCACCTACGCGGCGCTGGTAGCCCAGGAGCTGGGCGCGGAGTACGAGATTGTCGCCAAGTCCGGGCGCGGGGTAGTGCGCAACTACGGCGAGCCGACCGTCACTTCTCCCAAGCCGATGCCCGCCTACTTCGGCCAGGCAAAGGCCGAGAAGGAGCAGTCCGTCTGGGACTTTCGCCGCAACGTGCCGGACGCGGTGGTCATCAACCTGGGCACCAACGACTTCTCCACGCAGCCTCACCCTCCGGAGCAGGTGTTCGCGCAGGGCTACGAGGCGCTGATCGCGGACGTGCGCCGGGTGTACCCGGACGTGCCCATCTTCTGCGTGGCCGGTCCGCGCATGGGAGGCCCGGCGAACGCGTACATTCAGGCCATCGTGCAGCGCCAGAGCGCGAAGGACGGTGGGCGCACGCACCTGGCGCTTATCCAGGACAACCTCGTGCGGCCCCAGGACTACGGCTGCGACTCGCATCCAGGCATCACCGGCCATCGGAAGATGGCGGATCAGCTCAAGCCGGTGCTCTCCTCGGTGCTGGGCTGGAAGTAGGGAAGTGCGGGTAGGCGACGTTTCCCGGTGGGATTCGGTTGCGTACGGGCGCATTGCCCACTACTCCGGGGACGCTTTCAGCGCCGGTTCCCAACCCGAAGTGACCCGAGGACACGACCATGGCTCCTGTGACCATCTCTCCGCTGTACACCGCCACCGCCACCGTTCAGGGCGGCCGTAACGGCCGCATCCGCTCGTCGGACGGCGTGCTGGACATGCCGCTGGCGATGCCCAAGGAGCTGGGAGGAGCGGGCGGCGCGGTGACCAACCCCGAGCAGCTCTTCGCGGCGGGCTACGCGGCGTGCTTCGAGAGCGCGCTGCGGCTGGTGGCGGGCAAGGCGGGCAAGAACGTGAAGGACGCGAGCATCACCGCGTCGGCCACCATCGGCAAGACGCCGGACGGGGGCTTCGGGCTGGCGGTGGAGCTGAAGGGCAAGATGCCGGGCCT
>DASVVJ010001271.1:0-4490 GCA_036389955.1 Myxococcaceae bacterium | reverse complement strand
CCGCGCGCTTGTCCGACAATCGGACCAACACGTTGTCGCCCTTCACGTCCCGATGCACCGCTCCGGCCGCATGCACCGCCTCCAGGGCCCGCGCCACCTGCGCCAGCACCCGGCACACCTGCTCTCCCGAGGGCATCTGCTGCTCGGCCCACGCATACAGCGCAGGGCCCTGCACCCATTCCATGACGAAGAACGGGTACTCCTTCACCGAAGGCAGCAGCGCCCCACCCCGGTCCAGCAATCGCGGAATACTCGGGTGGTTCAGCCGTGAGAGCAGCTCCACCTCTCGCTCCCTCCGCGCGTTCCACAGCAACAGCGACCCCTTGAGCGCTCCGGGCTCCGAGCGCCTGAAGCCCCCGCGCTCAGCCCGGTACACGGCACCGTAGGCCCCCTCGCCCTTGAGGGTCTTCACTCGCCACCCTCCGACTCTTGTTCCGTGTGCCAATGGGTGCATCATTCCCGTTACAAGAGCACATCCGCGCAACACGCCCTATCTTCATGAGGCGTTGGCTCCACCAGGAGAGACCAGATGACAGTTCGAGAAGCACTCTCCGCGGCGCTGGCCGTCACGGTTACGGGGCTGGCCAAGGCCCATGGTTTCCGGAAGAAGGCGTTCGCCTTCCGGCGCTCGCACGGACAGACGACGCAGGCCATCCACTTCCAGCTGTCACATGGGAACCTCTCCCAGGAAGGCGCTTTCTACGTCAACATCGGGCTCTCGTTCGACGCGGTGACGGCCCTGGGCGGTAGCACCACGGGGCAGCTGGTGATCGCTGGCGAGGCCATGCAGTTTGCCGCCCAGCTCGATGAACTGGCGCCAGGAGCTCCGGCGGTGTGGGAAATCACGGAGCAGACGGACATTCCGTCGCTGGGCGCACAGCTGGGAGAAGTGCTCGCGCCCGTGCTCGACCGGCTGGATGCGATTGATTCTCCTGCCAGCATGCTGAGGGAGTTCCCTCTGGACGAGGGCACTCAACGCGTCCTGCGCGCACAGTTCCACTACATCGCCGGAGACTTCGGCGCGGCGCTCGCTGAGCTGAGGCAGGTGGCCGCCGAGTTCTCGGACCGGCGGGGGATGTCGGTCGAGGATCTCATCGCGTGGCATGGCCTGAGAGAGCTCAGCCGCCTCGGCTGAGGCCACAGGGCAGTGCGCTGAGTGTCCCCGACCGCCACGGTGCCAGGCTCATCGGAGACTCTGATAGATGGCGAGATTGACCGGAGAGCAACACAGGTTAACCGCTGAAGGGGGCAACAGAGGGACGGACGGCTCCGAGCGCCTCAAACCCAGGCGCTTCGCTCGCCACGCTCCGACTTGGGTGCCTGGAACCCACGGGTGCATGCGCTCCTCGGCTCTGCTCTTTCTACGCCACTCCACGGCGACTTGTTCCCGGAGATGGCGGGAAAGGCCATGGTGCACTACACCTCCTCGAACTTCGTGCCGGTGGCACCCATGCGCTCCAAGGCATCCTTGATCTGCTCGGAGACAAGCAACGTGCCGGGCCAGCCCTCGGGACGAAGGACTCCGGGTCGAGCTGCTTCTTGTTCTTCTGCACCAGATTCTCAGGACTTGGTCCAACGCTAGGGATCAGATCCACACCCGCCGACACCATCAAAAGCGTAGCGCGGCGGCCCATGTCATGCGGCAGCCAGCAATCCGATTAGTTTGATCTCTTGGGAAATCCTTGCACAGCCATGGCAGCGCTGCGGCACGGAATCTTGAAAGGCAACCGCGTGCGGCGCTAACATCACCTGCCAGCAATATTGCTTGTCAGCGAGGTGGGGGCTCATGCGATTTGCTTCTCTGGTCATTGTGGCTGTTGCGTGCGTGGCGACGAGTGCTCCTGCTCAAGCACAGTGCGTGCCTGTAATCCCTGCCTTTGACGATTACGCAGCGCTGAGTAACTTCTGGAGGACCAGCTTTCCGCTATGCCGCCTCCCCAATGGAGCAAACAACGCCTACGCCGACCGGCTCAACGGCGTGGTCTTCGCTGATCAGGTGTGGCTCGACCGAATCGCCACAACGTACGGTTCATGGGCTGCAACGGGAATTCTGGCCCATGAGTGGGGGCACATGGTGCAGGGGCAGGTCAGCGGCACAGCAGCCGAACTGCAAGCCGACTGCCTGGCGGGGGTCTTCATGAGGGGTGCGGGCTTGCCCTGGCACACCGTCGAGCAATTCGCTGCCGTCAACTGGAGTGAAGGTGGCGATCCGTACTGGACGCCCAATGGACACGGCACCAGGGCACAGCGGGTTGTCGCGGCAAGGCGCGGCTACTACGGGTACGTGGGGCAAAGCGGCTATGCGCTTCTGGCGCTGTGTCCCCTGAGTGCCTTCTAGCTTGCCTGGGCTCAAGGGAGCAGCCCCGCGCCCTCGGCACTGGCCTGCCCGTCTCACCGAGCGGGCCCTGCCCATCCCAAAGCGCGCGCATCTTCCTAGAGGCATCCACCGAGAAGGAGGGGGCTTCTGTGAAGCAGCCTGCCGAATCAAGCACCCTCATCTCATCTGCTCAGTCAAAGTTGAGGGCTGGCACTGCCCCGAGTCCCAGCGCTTCGCTACCTCGTTCTCCGGCCCCTGCTTGGGGGAGCGCGGGTCAGCCCTCTTCGTTGGAGGTGAGTGAATCCAGGAAAAGACGCAAGCTGTGATTGCGTGTGGCGCAGTCCTCGAGCGTGCGTCGCTTGCGGAAGTCCCGGCTCAGCTTGTCGTGGCGATCGTAGGCTCCCATCTGGGAGAGTTGCTTGCGCTCCTTGTCCGAGTGGCGCTGGTTCACCGCCTTCTCAAGCGCCTTCTTGGGATCGCGAACGGTGGAGGTTTCCTTCTTTTGATAGAGCGTCAGGATCCACGCTTCGGTCTCCTCGACGGCGATGGCGTAGCGAAATTGGTCCGGCTTCCGTCCGGAGAGCCACTCGTCGAGCTTCGCCGCGACGCGCTGGTGCAACTCGATGGCGGAGTCCCTCGTCGAGCCTGAAGGGCGGGTGACGTCAAAGCCGGGCAGCTCCGCCTCCGCGGTGTCGATGTGGACGACGGCCAGCCGCTCCTCGTCGATGGGGCTGTTCAGGAACTCCTCCAGCAGTGAGCCGGTGGTGCACTCCTGCTTCACGAGCCCCCAGTTGCTGAATTGCTCCTCCGACATGGCGTGGAGGTCCGTTTCATCAAGCTCATATTGGGGCCGCAGGAACTGGATGTCCTCGAAGTCGATGCCAAGCTGTCCCCTCAAGATATTGGAGATGACGGCGAGGTCGCCGCGGCCCTCCGCGATGATTCCGATTCGCATGGCCCGGTTCAGAACGCCTTGGGGAGTCCGCCGAGGTGTCCGCGCATCCACAGTTCCGAGAGCTTATACCTGGGTTCGCCTCCGGGCTGGGGTTTGAGCTTGATGCGCTTGCCCACGGTGTGTCCCTGGTCATTGCGGTGGATGACGACGAGCCGCTGATCGTCATCGTGCAGATCCAGCCCATCCAGAATGGCGGGGTTGTGCGTGGTGATGAGCACCTGTTTGTCGTGCGCCTTGGCCATCGCCACCAGGGACTTCATCAGCTCGCGGCAGAGCTGTGGGTTGAGCGCGGTCTCGATATTGTCGATGGCGAAGATGGGCGGTGTCTTATCGCTCAGGAACAGGGCCAGATAGAAGAGGATGTGGAGGATGCCCTCGTTCGCGTTCTCGGCGGAGAAGACATTGTTGCCCTTCTTCATGAACCGGTCCCGGAAGTAGAGCCGGGAGGTGCTGCGTCCGAGTTTGTGCCCCTTGAACTTCAGCTCATCCTGGGGATCGACGAAGAGATTGCTGAACCAGGGGATGAACTTGCTGTAGCGCACGAGTTCGCGCCGCTGCGCCTGGGTCAGCTCCTCAATGAAGACGTCGAGGTTCTCGCCATTGATGCCCAGCGGCATTCGACGGCTGGTGTTCTGGATGCCGCGCAGCGCCAGTGGATTGAGATCGTAGATGCAGAAGCTCTTTAATTGTTTCTGAAGGATGACTGCTTCTGGATGCCTGATTCTTAAAATTGAGACTTTCTTCAGGAAGTCTTGGGCCGCATCCTGGCTGAGGCCAAGCGTGAGAAGTTCTTGCAGAGTCCACTCTAGGCCTTTGATGGGTGATTCCACACGCCAGCCCGAATCAATGTTGCCGGCATCTGGAAATAACCGAATCTTTAGCTGGGGGACCCCGTCACCCTCGGATGACGCTACGATCGAGGCGGTCAACGTTAGCGTGACGTCCTGGATGGTCTTTCTCTGTAAAAACGAGCTGATGGTAATGGAAGGCTTGGCGATCCGGACACCTCTTGTGTAGAGGTCCTCGATTTCAAGCGTGCCGTCAGCGGCAGCGCTCGCCGTGGCAAAGGCCTCGAGGATGTTGGTCTTGCCCGCGCCGTTCTCGCCGATCAAGACGTTGATCCGCCCAAGTTCGAGCGTGTAGTCGGGGATCGATTTGAAGTTCTGGATGTGGATCTGCGCGATCATACCGGGGCGCACCTTAACCCCGGCCGTCAGC
>DASVVJ010001270.1:0-15798 GCA_036389955.1 Myxococcaceae bacterium | reverse complement strand
CGCCCGCGCCGCCTGCGCCAGTTGCCAGATGACTTGCCGCAAGGTGAGGCCGTGCTTCTCCGACCACTTGTAGAGAGGCACACCCTCCACCCACTGCATGACGAGGTAGGGATAAGAACGGCCCCTTGCGTTCGTCCACACACCCCGCTCCTCGAAACGAGGCACCGCTGGGTGGTGGATGCGTGAGAGCAGCCAGGCCTCGCGCTCGAAGCGCGCGTCGTTGGCCTCTCGGGCCAGCTTCAGCGCGTAGCTGGCACCCTCAGGCCGATCCACATGGACGACGCGGAACACCACTCCGTGGGTGCCACTGCCGATGCGCTCCTGCACCACCCAGGAGCCAACGCGTGAGCCTTCTTCAGGAAAACGGGAGTTCGGTGGGAGCTGAGCCGACATATGTCTCCGGTAGGGCTGAACCCACCCTACCTCATGGGTGGCCCTCGCGCATGCCCCCTCGTGGACTTGCTTTCTGTCCTGCACACCGGCATATTTTGGTCATGCAACCAACTTTCTCGGAACCAGCTACCGTGGTGCGAGAGGAAGCGGGCATCCGCACCGCCCTGCCGTGCTTCCTGCTGCGCGGGGTGTTCTCGCGCGCCGAGTGCGCCCGAATCATCCAGGAGGCGGAAGCCGAGGGCTTCCAGGCCACGGGAGGCGACTACCCGCCCTCGTACCGGGACAATGACCGGAAGGTGCTCGACGACGCGGCGCGGGCCGAGCTGGTGTTCGAGCGCATCCGGCCGTTTCTGCCCGAGCGCCTGGTGGACGCAGCGGGCGACGCCTGGCGGCTGAAGGGGCTCAACCCTCGCTTCCGCTTCTGCCGCTACCGGGGTGGGCAGCGCTTCTGCATCCACCGGGACGGCGCCCACGCGCCCAGCTCCGAGGAGCGTTCGCACCTGACGTGCATGCTCTACCTCAACGACAGCGGAGAGTTCACCGGCGGCTCCACCCGGTACTACGCCGAGCGGGCCGAGGGCTCGGAACTGCTCGGCGTGGTGCGCCCCGAGGCCGGCACGCTGATCGTCTTCGACCATGAGCTCTGGCACGACGGGGAGGCCGTCACCTCGGGCACCAAGTACGTGATGCGCACCGACGTGCTCTACACCCGGGAGTCGCCCGCGCGGCCCCACCGGTCGGACGTACTCACCGGCCACCAGGGCTACGTCTGGAGCGTGCTGGCGCGCCGGGACGGCACCCTGGCCACCGCCTCGCGCGATGGCACCGTGCGGCTGTGGCGGCCCGGGAAGGACACGTGGCAGCCCGAGGCAGTGCTCCAGGGGCACACCGCCTCGGTGGTCGCGCTGGCGGAGGACTCCCGGGGCCGGCTGTGGAGCGCCTCGAGGGACCGGACCGTGCGGCGCTGGGAGGCAGGCGCCTCGCGGATCATCGGCCGCCATGAGGGCGCCGTGCTGTGCCTGGCCGCGCTGGCGGATGGGCTCATGGCGAGCGGCGGCGCGGACGGCGTCATCCACCTGTGGTCCACGGAGGGAGAGCCCTGGGGCAGGCTGCGCGGGCACACCGGTTGGGTCTGGGCCCTGGTGCCCCTCGAAGGAGGCCTGCTCGCCTCGGGCTCCGAGGACGGCACTGTGCGCCTGTGGAACACCGCCCACCCGAGCGAAGCCTCCGCTCCCGTCCACGCGGGAGCACCAGTGCGAGCCCTGGCCGCGCTGCCCTCGGGGGAACTCCTCTCCGGCCAGGCGACGGGCGAGCTGACCCGGTGGCAGCGCACAGCGGCCCCTGCCCTTCAATCCCTCGGCACCCACCGTGTCCACGCGGGAGCCGTGTGCACCATCGTCCCCCTGAGCGAGGAACGAATCGCCAGCGGCGGCGAGGATGACGGCATCCACCTCACCCTGTTGCCGGACTTCACTCCGCTGCTCTCCTACCGGCACGCGGGCTTCGTCCGGAGCCTCGCGGCGCTGCCCGGAGGCCAGCTCGCCAGCGGCTCCTACGACACCACCGTCCGGCTGTGGAACACCACGCAGGCTTGAAGCCCCTGAGCCCCAGGGCCCTCATTCCCTGCGTGGGGTTGGGGTTGGCGCTCGCATGGGTGACGACACCGTCCGTGTCGCTCATCGCCTGCGCATCGGCGGCGCTCATGCTCGTGCACCTGCGGCGGCATGAGGGGCCACCTCCCGCGGTGCCCACTTTCATGGCCCTGGCCTCTCTGGCGGCCCTCTACGCGTGGATCGTCACGCGGGGCTCGTTCGACTGGGGGGCGCGCGAGGTGCTCGGCAGCGCGTACGACTCACTGGCGCGCAGCCTCCGCCACGGCTCGGCGGAGGTCCGTCCCCAGGACATCGGCATCGAAGCCTGGAACCTGGGCGGACGGACCTTCATGTACTTTGGTCCGCTCCCGGCGCTCCTGCGCCTGCTGCCGGATCTGCTCGCGCCCGCGCGGTACGGACAGTGGTCGCGGCCCTCGGGTTACCTGGCCGTGCTGCTGTGCCTGTGGGCCGTCGCTGCGCTCTGCCGCCGCCAGCTCGCCGCCAACGAGCGGCTCGATGCCACCGGGCGCACCGTCCTGTTCTTCTCGGCGCTGATGGCCGTGGCGCTGGGCTCGCCGCTGGTGCTGCTCGGCTCGCTGGCGAACCTGTACCACGAGGCCATCCTCTGGGGCCTCTGTGGCGCGCTCTGGGGGGTGTACTTCGCGCTCGGAGTGCTGCGGGAGGACACCGCGGCCTGGAGGAACCTCACGCTGCTCTCGGCCGCCGCGGGGCTCGCGTTCCTCTCGCGCGTCACCTTCGGCGTGCCTCTCTATGCGCTGGCCGTGGGCCTGGCGCTGTGGCTCCTCGTGCGCGAGGTGCGCCGGAAACAGCCTCTGCCCACCGTGGCCAGGCGCGTGGCGTGGGCCCTGCTGCCCGCGCTCGCGGCGGGGCTGTTCCAGCTCTGGTACAACCACGCCCGCTTCGGCTCACCGCTCGCCTTCGCTCCGTTCGAGGGCTACTCGGGCCCCAGGCCCCAGGGGGTGGACAGCCCCTTCCACTGGAGCCGCATCCCCAGCGGCGCCTGGGCCTACTTCCGCCTCTCCTGGGACTTCTTCAGCACGCGGGCGCCGTTCGTCACGTTCGCCCACCCTCAGGTGTTCCGGCCGGAGCTCTACCGGGACCTGACCACCCTGCTCATCTCTCCGCTGATCGTCTCTCCGTGGCTCGTCATGGCCCTGGTGGGCGGCTGGATGCTCCCCGCCCAGCCTGGAGAGCGGCGGAGGCTCGTGCTCTGCGCCCTGCCCTTCGTCGCGCAAGGCGTGCTCATCCTCGCCTACTACTGGCTGGCCTATCGGTTCACAGCCGAGTTCCTTCCCCTGGGCCTCTGGTTCCTCGCGGCGTACCTGCACCGGGCAGGCTCGGGCACCGGAGCCGCCCGGCTCCTCTCCCCGAAAGCGTTCGCTCTGGTGGTGGCGCTGTCCACGGCAGCCACGGCGGCCTCCACCTTCCACTTCCAGAGCCGGTGGTGGGCCTACCCGGCCGAGCACCGCCAGCACGTCTCAAGCCTCTTCGAAGCGATTAACCGGCTCGTGGCTGGCCCATAAGCGAGCTGGCAGTGCCCCCCCGAGCAGCCCCTGCTCCTTGCTAAACTCGGCCGCGAAGGAGACAGGATGGCTGGGCAATCGCTGGCGGCAAAAATGCTGGAGAGCGCACTCGACTGGGCCAAGCGGCTGCCCTCGGCGCTCTCGACGGACGTGGCGGTGGACGTGGCGCGCAAGCGGGTGCGCCTGTCCCACCCGCGCGTGGAGGCGCTCACCCGGCAGGTGCTGCGCAACGTGAAGGCGCTGGAACTCGGGGCCTGGGAGTCCGGCGCCTCCGTGTACGACGTGCGCCTGACGGTAAGCGGCTGGCGGCTGCGGGTGGAGACCACCCTGGAGCGCGTGGAGCTGGCCTCCGGCCGCTACAAGCTGTGGTTGCGCACCCCCGGCAAGGTGGAGTTGGAGGAGTCGGGCACAGCCTCCGCGTTGCTGATGGGCGTGCTGCGCGCGGGAGCGGGCAAGGCCGCGGTGCGAGCTCTGGCGGAGAAGCTGCTCCCCCCAGGCATTCGCTGGGACGGACAGGTGCTGGAGGTGGAAGGCAAGCTGCCGAAGGAAGGCGTCGTCTCGGCGCGGCTCTTCGAGTCCTCCTCGCTGGCCATGTCCGCCGAGCACTCCGCGGAAGGGCTGTGGCTCTCCGCCGAGGCCTGGCCGGGGTTGCTCGATCTACTGCAAGCGGTGTTCGGCACGGACCTGCCCCGCAAGCCGCCAGGCACCTGACACGCGGCTCAGGGGAACCGGTCCACCACCAGGATGACGCCGCGCGAGTCCTGCACCACCGCGGTGCCGGGCTCCGGGCCCAGGTAGGAGAGGATCCCCTCCCCGTCCTTGTCCCAGCGGGGATCCAGCAGCACGCCGCAGAAGGGCACCTCGTAGAAGTCGCGCACCTTGCCGTCCTCGTAGTCGCGCACGTAGGCGCGGTCGTACCGGCCGAAGACGCGGTGGTTGGCCACGTACAGGTAGCCGGCAATGCTCATGTCCTTGAGTTCGCCCTCCTGTCCCAGGGGCAGCGACATGACGAAGCGGCTCTTGTAGTGCGCCGAGCCGGGGCGGTTCTGCGTCTCGTCCACCACCACGGGAATGCGCTGGCCCACCTTGATGCCCCGGCGCGCCATGCGGTCCACGGCATCCGGCGGGCACGTCATCGCCGGCGGCATCCACTTGGGACGCAGGGGCTCGTCCACGGGTGTCTCCGGGCCGCTGGCACACCCCAGCGCCACGCTCGCCCCAAGCGCGGCAAGGCAACCCAGCAAGGCTCTGCGCGCGGCGCTCATGCGGCTCCTCCTAGAACACGCCGATGCTGAAGTGGAACTGCGAGGAGGGCTCGTTGAAGTCCTCGTCCCGGTCCAGGTTGAAGCCCACATCGAAGGCCAGTGGCCCCACCGGCGTGACGTAGCGCAGGCCCAGGCCCGCCGTGGGACGCAGCGCGCTCACGTCGAACTTCGTGCGGTCCGCCCACAGGTTGCCTGCCTCGAAGAAGACGCCCAGGTCCAGCGAGGAGAAGACCGGCAGGCGCACCTCCGCCTTGCCCAGGGTGAACACCTCGCCGCCCTGGCTGACGGGAGCCTGACCGCCCAGTATCGCCTCCAGCGCCGTGGGGCAGCTCGACGGATCGATGATGGCGCGGCAGTCCAGCAACCGCTGGCGCACGTCCTCGCGCAGGTCATCCGGCAGCACGCCGTCCTCGCGGAAGCCGCGCAGGCTGGAGGAGCCTCCCAGGTAGAAGAGCTTCGAGCCGATGGACTGCGCGCCGTCGGACAGCTGCACGATGGTGCCGGCCCGCGCCGACAGCGCCACGCTGGCACGGCGGCCCAGCGGCGCGTACACGCTCACGCTGCCGGACAGCTTCACGTCGTTGATGGGGAAGTCCGGCGCCGGGTTGCCCGCCACATCCGCGGGCGCCACGCTCAGGTCCCGGGTGAACTCCGTGCTCGCGGAGAGCAACAGGCCTTTGCGCGGGTTGGCCGGGTTGTCGCGGAAGTCCAGCGTGAAGGACGGGCGCAGCGACTGCAGGGTGAAGATGCCGTACGGGAAGCGCAGGCGCTCCTCGTCCGCGCGGCTGGGCACCTGCAGCACACCATTGCGCGAGCGCAGCCGGTTGTGCTCCAGCCCGTACTGGAGCGACACGCTCAGCCAGCTCGACGCCGCCCAGTCCAGGCCCGCCACCACCGCGAAGCGCGTGGACAGGTACGAGGGCCGGTGAAAGCGCTCGCCGATGAAGTCCATGCGCGCGCCCACCTCCTGCGGCAGCAGCACGGTGAGCCTCGGCTGGGTCAGCGACACGCTGCCGCGGCCTCCCAGCCCCTGCCAGCCCTGGAGCGACGGATCCGGTCCGTTATTCAGCGAATAGCTCCCCGAAAGCGCCTCGGCGCTCCAGCCGATGTAGTTGATCCTCCCGCGGGCCAGCAGGTTGAGCCCGCGGCTGTCCACATTGGGGAACGCCGCGTCCAGGGCGATGCGCGGGCCTTCCACCAGGAAGTAGCCACCGGACACCTCGCCGTCGATGCGCGGCCGCTCCTTCACCGTCACCAGGATGGCCTTCACCTGCTCGCGGCGGTTGGGCTCGCTCAGCTGCACATCCACCTGCCGGAAGATGTTCAACCGCGCCAGCTGCCGGCGGCCCTCGGCCAACGCCTCGAGGTTCAGCGGCTGGCCCGTCACCAGGCCGAGCTGGGCCCGCACCGTGCGCTCGTCCGTGCGCGCCAGTCCCTGGACGAGGATGACGCCCACCAGCACCTGCGGCCCGGGCTCCACGCTCACCGTCACCTGCATGTCCCACGGATCGGTGCCACCCGGCCTCGCCACCACCTCGACCCGGGCGTACAGGTACCCGGCGCGAGACAGCGTGCGCACCAGGTCCTGCCGCGCACGCTCCACCGCCTCCTCGCTCAGCGAGTCGCCCTCTTTGAGCGACAGCGCCACGTCTTCGAATCCGGCAGGCAGCCCCTCACGGATGACCTGGCCCACGCGCGTCTCCGGACCCTCCTTCACCTCGAACTCGGCCACCGCCGTGCGGCCGTCCACGTCCAGCTCCAGGTGGCGGAAGCGCACCTCGGCCTCGGGGAAGCCGCGCTCCTGGTAGGCCTCCGTCAGCACCTCCGCGGCCTCCAGGTACGCCTCCTCCACGAAGACGGTGCGCGGGTCCGGCGCGGGCGGCATGGACGGAAGCTCGCGGGCATCCCTCCCGTCGATCTCCAGCGGATCATCCCGCAGCGGCAGCTCCAGGTCCGGCAGGGGCTCGCTGGCGCGGATGCGCTCGGCGAGCACCTCTCGCAGCACGCCGCTGGGCAGCGCCCGGTTGCCCTGAAAGCGCACCTGGCGCACCGTGAGCGGGTGGCCCTCCTCGATGTCGAAGGCCAGCACGGCCTCCTGGTGGTCCGGCCTGCGCACCTCGCGCGGGGTGACGCGCACGTCATGGAAGCCGCGGTAGCGGTAGAACGTGGACAGGCGCCGCGCCAACTGGCCCATCAGCACCGAGTCCAGAACCTCCGCTCCGTCATAAGCGAGCACCCGGGCCAGGATGGAGGACGGAAAGCGGTGGTTGCCATGGAAGTGGAAGCTGTAGCGAGGGCCCGCCGAGACCGGCAGCGCCACGGTCGCGCGGCCCTCCTCCTGGGTGACGACGGGAGCGCCCACCCGGGCCCGGTAGTAGCGCTGGGAGCGCAGCGTCGTGCGCAGCCGCTCCAGGCCCGCGTCGAACTGGGCCTGGTCGAACACCGAGCCCACGTCCATGCCCAGCGCCGCCATCAGCTCGGGCACGGGCAGGCCCAGGCTGCCGGTGAGCGTCACACGGGCCAGCCGGGTGGGCTCGCCCTCTTCGAGCGTCAGCACCAGCACCAGGCCCGCGGGCGACGGCTCCGAGGACACCTTCACCCGGGCCAGGTCATAGCCCCTGCGCGCATAGGCGGCCTCGATGGCCACTGTGGCGGTGTCCAGCCGGTCCGGCTCCATCGGCGCATACTCCTGCAGGCCGCTGGCCTCGCGGATCTCCTCGGCGGACAGGACGCTGTTGCCCTCGATGACGAGCCGGGCGAGCACCTGCACGGGGGTGAGCTGGAACACCAGCCGCACGCCGCCGGGCACCTCCGCCACGCGGACCGCCACATCCGAGAAGCGTCCGGTGTTCCACAGGCCCTCGACGCTGCGGCGCACGGCGAGCGGAGAGAACTTCTGCCCCTTCCGCACCATCACCAGCTCGAACAGCTCGGTGAGGCTGCGCGGGTCCGAGCCCTCCGGCAGGCGCAGCTCCACCTCGAGCACCTCGCGGTGAATGAGCGCCGGAGCCTCTCCGGCTGGAGCCTCGGCGTCGGCAGGCTCCTGGGCGGCAGCGGCGGGGCTCGCCAGGCAGAGGCTCACGGCGAGCAGACACACCGCCAGCGTTACTCGACCTCCCAGCTCAACTTGAGCTCGAGTCCGAGGTTTCCGAAGGCGGCTTCGCTGTTCTCGTTGTCCCACTGAGCCTGAGCGGAGAGGCGGTTGTCGAAGCGGTACTCGGCGCGGGCGCGTGTTCCTCGCCCGCTGACTGGTTGCGTCATCCCGATCTTAAGCTGGTCGCTGAGGATCTTCGACTCCAGTTGTGCGGTCGGCTCAGCCTGACGGGTGGCGTCGTTGTAGGTGGTGGCGAACTGGAAGGACAGGTCTTTCAGAATGGCGTTCCGGGGCAGGAACCGCTTCACCTGCCGGTCCAGGCCGGACACGTTGAACAGGGCCTCGGCGGCCAGACCGGCGCTGGCGGAGGCTGCAGTCTCCTTGTCCGTGCTCGTCACACCCAGGGTAAGCAGCGAGAGCACATCGGCCTCGACCAGGGTGGGCTCGGCGGACAGCTGCACCTGCGGATCATTGGGCCGTCCGAAGGCGTGCAGCTTCACGGTGTACTCGCGCACCTGCGTCTGGGCGCTCACGTCGAACACGAGTTCGATGCCGTAGCGGTCCCGGAACTCGACCTGAGCCTGGCTGATGGTGAACTGGTTGTTGCGGAAGAAGGCCTGGCTGCCCTCGGCGGCCTCCACGCGGCCGAGCACGCCGGGGCGCACGTTGGTGCCCGTCAGGCGCAGGGAGCCCAGCACCTGGCCCTTGGCCAGGTTGTTGTCCACGCGCACATCCTTGAGGTGCACGCGCACGTCATACGTGAGGAACTCGCGGGGCTTGTCCGCGGTGGTCGGCAGCACGCTGCGCCGGCCCAGGTTCCTCAGCATGGTGTCCAGCTCGAGGCCCTTCTGGTAGCGCAGCCGCAGAATGTCGATGTCGCCGGCGAGCAGCAGCGCGTCCGGGGTGCCGGTGAGCTGCAGGTCTCCCGAGGTGGTGACGGGCAGGTCGTCCTGCACGCGGTACGTCACATCCTCCAGCTCGGCCACCACCACCAGCTTGCCGGGCTGCAGTTGCTTGAGGGCCATCTCTCCGCTGGCGCGGACGCGGCCCTCGTTGAGCAGGCCGCGGAAGCCCTTGAGCAGCACGCCGTGCTCGGTGAAGGTGGCCTGGCCGGTCAGGTTGCGCAGGGTCACCGGGCGGCCACGCAGGGACATGCGGCCATCGGTCAGCGTGGCCTCACCCGCCAGCGCGGGCTTGTCCATGTGGCCCGAGGCCTGGGCATGGAACGTCACCCGGCCACCGGTGCGCTCCAGGTCCGGCACCAGCGCCTCGAGCGCCCGCACGTCCAGCCCACCGCTCACGGTGAGGTCCATGTTGCGCGGCCCCACCCAGCCAGCGGCCTTCAGGTGGTCCGTGTCCGGCCCGCGGAAGGCGAAGGACTTCACCTCCAGCCTGCCGCCCTCGTAGTTCAGCACGATGTCGCCGTCGTTGGTGCCGCGGTAGCCGCCGCGTGCCAAGGCGAGCTGTTCCACCGTGGCGCTCACCTTCACCGCGTTCAGGCTGCGCATGTCGCCCTCGGCGGTGAGGATGCCCGACAGCGAGCCGGTCATGCCCTGCGTCATCGTGTGGTTGGGCAGCAGCGGGCGGATCTCCGGCAGCTTCAGCGTCACCGCGGACTCGAACTTGAACGGCTCCTTCACCGTCATCCGCATGAAGGCGTCGGCGTCCCGGAACGGCTTGCCCGAGATGTCCAGCTCACGGCCCTTCATGTCGGCCACCAGGTGCATGGCGCCCAGGTCCCGCTCGGCGAACGTCACGCGGGGGCTCGTCAGCGTCGCCTTGACGATAGGCAGGTTGGAGTTGCCCGCCACGATGCCCTCCAGCCTCATCGTGGCCTGCAGGCCCATGCGCTCGGCGAACTCCGGCCCCACGGCCTCGGCCAGCGAGAGGCCCTCTCCGCCAAAGCGGTAGTCCAGCCCGCCCGCGAAGGTGAAGGTGCCCTCCACCCAGCTCTTGCCCAGCGGGCCTTCCAGCGTGGTGCGCTCGAGCACCATCTCCTTGCCATCCACGAAGCGCAGCCGCGACGAGCCACTGCCCATGCGCCGCCCGTAATAGGTGGTGTCCTTGAAGTCGAACGCCGCCAGTCCCTCGAACCGGTCCACCGGGCTGTCGATCTCCACCCGCCCCGAGGCCAGGCCCGCGATGGTGCCCTGCATCACCGCGATGTTCGGGTGCAGCCCGGCGATGATGTCCAGCAGGTCCTCGGTGCGCCCCTGCGGCACGTTCACCTCGCCGCGCGCATGCAGCGCCGGGCCGAAGGTGAGCGCGCCCTTGCCAAAGTACTGCGTGCGCCCCTTCTGCCCGGAGATCGCGGGGAAGGACAGCACCGCGTCCTCGTAGCCGGCCTTGCCCTGCACCACGCCCAGCCCGAAGCCCCAGAAGATGAAGTCGCGCAGGGACATGCTGGCGTCCACCTTCACGTCCGCGTACGGCCCCACCACGGAGAAGTTCGCCGTGCCCCGGCCTTCCCATGGAAGCTGGGCGATGTGGCCATAGTCCGACAGCTCCAGCTCGCCCTGGCCGCGCACCTCCAGCCCGCGCGACGGGTCGTAGAAGAGCGTCACGTCCGCGCCCACCCGCGACTTGCCCGACTCCACCTGCGCGTTGGTGAACATCACCCGGTCCTGAAGGATCTTCACCTGCGTCTGCACGTGCCCCTTCTCGAACGTGAGCAGCGTGAGCCCCTTCTGCTCCGGAGCGTCGAAGGCGCGAGTGGCCAGCACGAAGCGGCCGGTGTTGATGTCCGCCTCGCCCGAGAGCTGAGGCCGGGGCAGCACCGTGCCCGCCAGGCGCGCCTTGGTCGTCGCCGGGAAGTCCACCCACGAGCCCTCCAGGCCGGCCATCGCCAGAACGCGGCCCAACGACGCATCCACCGTCTGCACCTCGAGGTCCACCGGCAGGTTCGCCGTGAGCCGCACCGTGCCCTGTACCTCGACGCGCCCGTTGCCCACCGGCACCGTCAGCTTCTCCACCCGCACGCGTTCGCCCGCGTAGTGCATGCGCGCGGTGAGCGAGGTGGGGCCATAGAGGCCATAGGCCAGGTTGCTGCCGGACACCTCCACGGTGACGCTGGGCGAAGCGGGCCGGCCGTTGACGGTGAGGCGGGACCACAGGTGCCCGGAGGCCTGCTTCGGCAGCACCTGCGCCTGCGACAGCGTGCGCAGCGGCAGGAACACCTGCGCATCCAGCGCGAGCACCGGGTTGCACAGCTGCTCCACCCGGCCCGAGAGGCTCACGCTGGTCTCCTCCAGCGCGACCTCGGCGCGGTTGAGTTCCAAGGACTCCGATTCCGGATCCAGCCCACCGCTGAGCACCAGCCGCCCCAGCGCCAACTCACCCCGGTTGGGCCCCAGCACCACCACGCCGCGCGGGGCCTCCACATCGAACTCGGCGACGCCCCAGCGCTCCCTCCAGCCCACGTCCAGCTCCGCCACCTCGATGCGCCGGCCCTCGGGCAGCGCCACCCGCACCTGCGCGCCGGTGAGCGCCAGCCGTGAGATCTTCAGCCGCTCCAGCGGCTCCAGCACGCACACGGAGGACGCCGCTTTGGGCGTCTTCGAGGGCTTGGAGAGGTCCACCGTCACCCGAGGCCGCTGCACGCGCACCCAGTCCAGGGCGAGCTTGCCGGACAGCGGGCTGGAGATGCCCAGCTGCACCTCGGCCACATCCGCGGCGAACACCGGCGTGTCCGTGCCGGGAGCGAACAGCGACAGCCCGCGGACAATCACCTTCTGGCCCAGCGGATCCAGCTCGCAATGGCCAATGCCCACGTCCAGCCCGATGACATCCGGAAGGTGGCGCCGCGCCAGCGTGCACGCCGTGTCCCAGGCCACGCGCGTACGCATGCCGAGGACCGTCCCCACGATGAGGAGAACGATCACCAGCAGCGCTCGACGGGCGCTCTGACGGTTGGGCGTGGCCAAGGCCACTACAGCTTACCGAGACCCTCGAGATAGCGATCGATCTCAGCGAGGTCGACCTTCGAGCCGCCTGCCCGGCTGCTGGGCGGAGGTGCGGACTTGGAGGCGCCCTCGGGCACTGGCAGCGCCGAACCGACCAGGCCCAGGTTGTCGGCCACCCGACGAACCATCCCCTCGTCGATGGACTCCTGGCGCGCCAGGAAGGCCTCGAAGAGGGCGTTGTCGCACAGGGTGTTGATGACGCGCGGGGTGCCGCCCGAGGCCTGGTGAATGGCCAGCAGGGCCTCGGGGGTGAACGGCATGCGCGGCGAGCCGGCCAGACGCAGGCGGTGCTTGACGTAGGCCTCGGTGGACTCGGCGGTGAAAGGCTCGAGCTTGTAGCGGAAGGCCACGCGCTGGGCGAGCGGCGGGTCCAGCTTGAGGTTCTTTTCGATCTCCGGCAGCCCGAAGAACACGAACGAGATGAGCTTGCGCTCGGGAACCTCCAGGTTCAGCAGGCCGCGGAACTCCTCCATCAGCTCGCGCGTCTCCAGCATCTGCGCCTCGTCGATGAGGACGACGGCCTTCTTGCCGGACTCGTAAATCTGCAGCAGGCGCTGGTACAGCTGCGACAGCAGGGCCAGCTTCTCCTGCGCGGGGTTCTCCACGCCCAGCTGCAGGGCGATGCGGCGCAAGAGCCAGTTGGCGGTGATGCCCGAGTGGATGATGACCAGGAGCGCGGCCTCGTACTCGGTCTCCGGCAGCGAGTCGAGCATGCGGCGGGCCAGCGTCGTCTTCCCGGCTCCAATGTCCCCCACCAGGATGGACAGGCCCTTCATGTAGCCCACGGCGTGCATCAGCCGGGTGAGCGCCTGCGAGTGCTGGGTGGAGTTGTAATAGAACCGGCTGACCGGAGCGTTGGAGAAGGGCTCCGAGGTGAGCTCAAAGAAGTCGAGGTAGGTCGTCATGGGCTCGCCGGACTGAGACTAAACGTAGCCTACCTTACGCGCCTTGGGTGCGCCCGCGGCAGCTGCGGGTGGGGGAACCTGCGAGCTCCCAGGGGGAGGCAGCGGGTCATCCTCGGGTGCGGTCACCGCCGCCAGCCGGGACACCTGGCTGGACACGTCGCGGTACTTCGGGTCCAGCTTGGCCACGCGCTGGAAGTGGTAGAGCGCCTTGCCGTTGAGCCCCTGGGCCTCGTAGGCGGAGGCCAGCTCGAAGCCCAGTGCCTTGGAGACCTCGCCGGTGGCGTGCTCGCTGGCCAGGCCCTCCTTGAAGACCTTGACGGCCTCGGCGTGCTCGCCGCGCATGCCGTGCAGCATGCCAATCATGGTGATGCAGTCCACCTCGCGCGGCTTGCCGACGCAGCCCTTGCGCGCCACGGCGAACTCGCCCAGCGCATCCTCGGTCAGGCCCATCTCCTTGTAGGCAATGCCCAGGTCGTAGTGCGTGTCCACGTCCTCGGGCTTGACGACCTTCTCCAGGCCCTTCTTGAACTCGGCGAACACCTCGTCCACCGAGTACTGGAAGTCGTCCTCCGCGGGAGGCGGAGCCGAGGTGTCGCCCAGCCCGTCGATCTCTCCGGCCAGCTCGGCCGCCAGATCGAACGCGTCGCGCTCGCCCTCCTCCACTACCGGCTGCACGGCGGGTACCGCCGCGGGCTCGCCCGTCTCGGACTCCTCCGTCGTGGACGCGCCGCCCGCCTGCGCCGCCTCCAGCCGCGCCATCATCTCGCTGGCGCGAGGGTGGCCGGGGATGGCGATCAGCACGTTCTCGAGGATCTCCCGCGCCTCGTCGTACAGGCCCTGATCGAGGAAGAAGCCCGCCTCGTCGCACTCCTCGCCCGCCGGATCCTCTTCCTGGGCCGCGGGCTCCTCGGCCGTGGGCTCCGAGGCCTCGGCGGCGTAGGGCTCCTCCTCCACCGGCGGCTCGACGGCCAGCACGGCGCCCACCACGGTGGTGGCCTCCTCGGGCTCTTCCTCGCCCGAGTACGCCGGCATGCCGGAAGAGGTGACCTCGCTCTCGCCCTCGAACGGCTCGTCCTGCAGCGCGTTCATGTGAACGCGCGTGGGCATCTCGTCGTCGTCGCCCAGCGCGGCGTAAGAGCCCGTGGGAGCGGCGTTCTGGAGCAGATCCGCCGTGGGCATCGCCGGGCGCGTGGGAGGAGGCTCGTCATCCCCGAGCGCCATGCCCACCGCCTCGGCCATGGGCTCGTCGCCGCTGTTGCCGAAGCCCTCTTCCACCCCGCCGACGATGGGCTCGTCCACCACGTACTCGGCGGACGGCTGGTCCACATCCTCGAAGGACGTCTCGTCCGTCGTGGAGCCCGCCATCAGCGGCTCATCCAGGACGTGGGTGCCCGTCGGCTCGTCGCCAATCACCAGGCCTTCATCGCCCAGCGACTCGTCGGCGGAGACGGACACCGACGTCTCGTCCTCGGCGCCGTAGACCTCGCCCTCGCCCGAGACGATGGCCTCGCCCACCAGCGCTTCGTCGCTGATGACGGCCTCGCCGGGACCATCCTCCTCGATGACCTCGTCCGAGTCCCCCGAGGACAGCGTGGCCAGGGCCAGCTCGTCTCCAGGCGGCTGCGCGAGCGCATCGTCCGGCGGATCGGCGACGACGATCTCCTCGTCGTTGGACTCCACCAGGATGGCGTCCTCACCCAGCGACTCGACGGGCGCGGTCACCTGGGCGCCGGTCTGCTCGGTGCGCAGCACGGCGAGGAACGCGGGCACCTCGGGGTGGGCCGGGTTCTCGTTGAGAATGATGTTCAGGTACGGCTGGGCGCGCTGGGCCTCGGAGCGGCGGGTGCACAGGCGCAACACGTTGAGCAACTGCTCGCCGGCCTGCGCGGTGTTCCCGGCGGCGACGTAGATGTTGTAGGCCTTCTCGTGCGCGTCGAGGTTTTCCGGATCGATCGAGAAGATCTTCCGCAGGTGCTCGAGCGCTTTGTCGTGCAGGCCGTACTTGACGTAGACGTCGGTCTCCGTGAGCAGCTTGGCCAACTGCTCGCGCGTCATGCCCGGAGGCGGCGGGCCCACCGTGGCAGGCGAGGGCCGCACCGGAGCCGGAGTCGCCGGACGCGGCGCCGCACGAGGCTGAGCGGCGGCCGGAGCCGGAGCCGGAGCGGGCGCCGGACGAGCCGGAGCAGCGGCCGGAGCCGGAGCGGGCGCAGGAGCCGAACGAGCCGGCGCCGCGGCAGGCGCAGGAGCCGGAGCGGGGCGAGCCGGAGCCGCCACAGGGGCGGGCGCCGGAGCGGGCGCCGGAGCCGGGCGAGCCGGAGCGGGCGCCGGAGCCGGACGCGAGGGAGCGGGCGCGCGGGAGGCGTTGCGCGCGACCAGATCGGCATCCTGCGGATCCAGCGCGGCGATCTTGTCCCAGACGCCGTTGGCTTCCTGGCCGCGGCTGGTCTCCTGGTAGACCTTGGCCAGCTCCTTGTAGACGGACACCGTCTTCGAGGTCTGCCCCAGCCCCTGAAACGCCTGGGCCAACAGGTTCAGCGTCTCGACATCGCGGCCATCGGCCTTGAAGGCCACCTGCAGCTTGGCCAGCGCGCGCTTCCAGTCGGACTTGCCCAGGTAGTACCCGGCCACTTCCTTGGCCAGGGGGATGTTCTCCGGCTCGAGCGTGGACAGCCGCTCGATGACGCGCATGTAATCGTCGGTGCGGCTGTTGCGCTTGAGATACTCGGCGGCGCGCCGGAACTCCTGCACCGCCTCCTTCGTCATGTTCTCGCGCGCGTACAGCTCGGCCAGCTTCTTCTTCGACTCGACGTTCTCGGGGTCGAGGTCGACCATCCGCTTGAGCGTGTCGAGCGAGGCCTTGGTGTCGCCGGCCTTGTCGTAGTGGTTGGCGACGATCTGGAAGTACGCCATCGCCTCGGACATCAGTCCGAGTTGCTGGTGGAGATCCGCCAGCTTCAGGTTCACTTCCAGCAGGTTGGGGTTGAGCTTGAGAACCTGCTTGTAGAGCGCAACGGCCTTGAGGAAGAAGCCATCGGACGAGTAG
>DASVVJ010001269.1:0-2445 GCA_036389955.1 Myxococcaceae bacterium | reverse complement strand
TCAGCCCCTCACCGGTGACGCGCAGCCGCAGGTGGGTGACGCCCTCCAGCGGGGAGGTGCCATCACACGAAGTGGTGATGAGCTGGAGCTGGGGGGCTGCCCCCTGCTCCTGACAGGCGGGAACGAAGGCCAGGGTAGCAGCCAGGAAGACATGACGAAGGGAACGGAGCCACATTCGCGGGCACGGTATCAGCTTGCGCTCCGGGCGGCGCGAGCGTAGCGATGCGGCTGGGGCCCGAACGGCCCGCTGGTTGTGTCCTCTGAACGATGAAGCTCTCGCTCGCCACGCGCATCTTCCTGGGCTACGCCGTGGTGCTCGTCACCTTCGGCGCGGTGTCCCTTTTCAGCGTCGCGGAGCTGCACCGCAACCAGCAGGAAATCCGCCTCGTCAGCCAGGGCTACCTCCAGCTCTCCCAGGACGCCGCCGCCCTGGAGACCTTCCACACCAACCAGTCCAAGGACACCGAGCGGCTGCTCGACGAGCAGAGCGTGGAGACGCGGCGCGCCCTCATGCGCCTGTCTCGCATGTACTACCCCGCGCTGATGACGCAGCGCCTGGCCACCGCGCGCGCCAAGGCCCGGGACATTCTCAGCTTCGCCCCCACCGGCGAAGTGCCCTTCGTCAACGAGCTGGAGGTCCGCTTCGGCGAGCTGGAGACGCAGTACGCCAACCACCGCCGCATGGCCGAGGCCGTCTTCACCACGCTGGCCGAGGAGAATCCGGACCGCGCTCAGGTGGCCAAGCGGAGCGACGAGCTGCGCCAGCTCGAGTCCAACATCGGCCGGGAGCTGCGCGTGGTGCGCGCCGCGCTGGACAGCCGCATCCGCCTGCGCGTGGACCGCGCCGAGCAGCGCGAGCGGGGCACCGGCCTGGCCATCATCACCCTCTCGCTGGTGGCCATCGGCGTGGGCCTGGGCGCCACGCTGCTCTCGGCGCGCACCCTGCGGCCCGTGCGCACCCTCATCGAAGGCGTCTCGCGCATCGGCCGCGGCGACTACAGCGCCCAGCTTGGCGTGCAGGGCGATGACGAGGTGGCCGTGCTGGCCCGCGAGTTTGACGCCATGGCCCGCTCGCTCCAGGCCCGCGAGTCCCAGCTCAAGGCCCAGGCCGAGGCCCTCGCCCGCGCCGAGCAGCTCGCCGCCGTGGGCCGCATCGCCGCCCAGGTGGCCCACGAGGTGCGCAATCCCCTGTCCTCCATCGGCCTCAACGTGGAGATGATCGACGACGCCCTGTCCCGGGCCGCCTTCCGCACCCCCGAGGAGACGCGCGAAGTCCGGGACATGCTCGCCTCCGTCACCCGCGAGGTGGACCGGCTCACCGATGTCACCGAGCAGTACCTGCGCATGGCCCGGCCGCCCAAACCCACCCTCGTCTCCGAGGACGTGACGGCGGTGCTCGGCAGCGTGCTGGACTTCTCCCGCGAGGAGTTGGAGCGCGCCCAGGTGGAGGTGGTGCGTACCTTCGCTCCGGACACCCCACCCGTGTTGGCGGACGAGAGCCAGCTTCGCCAGGTGTTCCTCAACCTGGTGCGCAACAGCCGAGAGGCCATGCCGGACGGCGGCCGGCTCACCGTGTCCACCCGCGGCCTGGAGCGCGAGGTGGAAATCGCCATTCAGGACACCGGCCGGGGCATGACGGACGCGGTGCGCGAGCGCGTCTTCGAGCCCTTCTTCTCCACCAAGGAGGGCGGCACCGGCCTGGGCCTGTCTGTCAGCCAGCAGATCCTCCAGGCGCACGGGGGCACACTCTCCTGTCAGAGTCTCCCCGGCCAAGGCACGACCTTCGTGTTAAGGCTCCCCCGCGCATGAGCTTCACACCTTTTCGAGACGTGCTGCCCTCTGGGCTTCGTGTAGTCACCGTTGAGACGCCTCACCTACATACCGCCCTGCTGGCGGTGTACGTGCGGACCGGCAGCCGCCATGAGACGGAGGCCAACAACGGGGTGAGCCACTTCCTGGAGCACCTCTTCTTCCGCGGCAGCGAGGGCTGGCCGGACACGGTGCGGATGAACTCCGCCGTGGAGGAAGTGGGCGGCAACCTCAACGGCGTCACCACGCGGGACCACGGCTACTACTACACCCCCATTCACCCGGCGCACCTGACCGTGGGCATGGAGATCATCGGGGACATGCTCACCCGTCCGCGGCTGACGGACATGGAGGTGGAGCGGCAGATCATCCTCGAGGAGATGCTGGACGAGGTGGACGAGAAGGGCCGGGACATCGACATCGACAACCTGTCCAAGCGCCTGCTGTTCCCCCGCCACCCGCTGGCGCTGAAGATCGCCGGCACGCGCGAGTCCGTCTCCGCCCTCACCCACCAGCAGGTGCTCGAGCACTTCGCGCGGCACTATGTGACGGGCAATCTGGTGGTGACGGCCGCCGGCCGCGTGAAGCACGCGGAGGTGCTGGAGCTGGCAGAGCGCGCCTTCGCCCGCCTGCCCA
>DASVVJ010001268.1:0-7803 GCA_036389955.1 Myxococcaceae bacterium | reverse complement strand
GCTGGCGGCGCTCGAGGATCCGGATCCTTCCGTGCGCGAGGAGGTGCTCGCTGCCTGGGAGCGGCGTCCGCCGGCTCCCTCGGCCATCATGGCGTTCGCGCGTGCGCTGGTGGCGTTCGCTCCTCGGGCGGTGGCTCCTCGCGAGCGCCGCGCAGTGGCGGAGGCTGCCGGGAGTCTGGGAGACGAGGCCCTGCTGGCCCGTGGGTGCGCGGACGAGGATGTCTCGGTCCGCTCGGTGGCCCTGTCGGAGCGTGCGGTGCGGGCCAGCCTGACGCCGCGCGAGCGCCAGGAGGCGCTCCAGCACGAAGATCCGTGGATCCGCACGGCGGTGCTGGACCTGTCATCGGCTCGTGACGCGTGCGTGGCCGATCAGGACTTCACGGTACGCCGGGCGGCGATGGACCTGGTGGTCTCCCAAGCGGCGAAGATGCCACCCGAGGACGTGCGCGCTGTGGCCCTGGCGGTCGCGGGCTCTCCGGATCCCTGGATGCGGGCTCGCGCGGCGGACCTGCTCCACGCGGACGGCTCGGAGGCGGAGCTGGAGGCCCTGCTGCGCCTGTCGCTGGATGCTTCGCCCATGGTGCGCGCCGCCGCCGCGACCGGGCTGGAAGCGTGCGCCACTCTCGACGCGCGCCTCACCGTGCTGCTCACGCATACGGTGGACGCCGAGGTGCGGACCTCCGCCTATACGTGGCTGCTGCGGCGGGCCGATGCGGAGGCCTTCGAGCAGCTCTGCACCGCGCTCCGGAATTCTTCCGAGCCGGAACGGGTGGTGGCGCACCTGGAGGCGATGACCCTGGTGTTTTCGGACGAGGTCGTTGCGACCGCTCCCGACATCGAGCGGCGCCGGCCTTCGAAGCTGAAGAAGGAGAAGACAGGCCCGAAGCGCGCTCCACCGGAGCCTCCCACGCGGGCCTCCTGGCGTGCGCTGGGGAGCACTGGAATTACGCTCTCACCGCTCGTGCTCTCGGGGGCCAATGGCCTTTCACCCGCCTCGTTCACCGAGGCCCGTGAGGCGGGCGTGAACGCCTTTTTCTGGGAGCCGGATTACTCCCACCTCACCCGGTTTCTGCGCTCCAGCCGGAGCCAGCGGCCCGGGCTGGTGTTCGTCGCCGGCACCTACCACTCCGGGGCCGAGGCGATCCGGCGGGACGTGGAGTCCGCGCTGCGCCAACTGCGCACCGACTGGCTGGACGTGTTCCTGCTGTACTGGGTGCGCTCGTCCGAGCGGCTGAACCCCGAGAACTTCGCGGCGCTTGAGCAACTTCGCGCCGAAGGCAAGCTGCGGGCCTTTGGTTTCTCCACCCACCTGCGCGACGTAGCGGCGGAGGCGCTCCGGCACCACCCGTGGCCCGTGGTGATGACGCGTCACAGCGCCGCCCACCCGGGCGCCGAGGTGGCCCTGTTCCCGGAAGCCGTCACCCGGAGAACAGGGATCCTGACCTTCACCGCGACCTGTTACGGTCGACTCCTGCGGCCTACCCAGGGAATGCCCTCGGACACGACGCTCCCCAGTGCGGTGGACTGCTACCGCTACTCCCTCTCGCAGCCCGGCGTCAGCGCGTGTCTCAGCGCGCCCAGGAACCACCGCGAGCTGATGCAGAACCTGGAGGTGCTCGACCGGCCGTGGATGATGCCCGAGGCGATGGAGGCCATGCGGGCCCACGGCGCACGGGTGCGCGCACACAACCAGCAGTTCAACGCGCTCATCCGCCAGGCTCCCGGCGGCACCCGCGATACGCTCCTGGCACTCTTGGAGGAGGACGAGCCGGGCCCGACGTAGGCGTACCTTCCCACCATGCCGGGAATGTGCTGGAGTCGACAGTGCTCCTGGGGTCGCGTGCAGCCAGCCTTTCGTCCGCGATGTCACGTCGCGGCTGCTAGCGATACCCATTGAAGAACGACGCAGGACGAGGTCCGCCTTGCGGGCTTCCTCGACCTCGTCTGCATCTGCCGTGCAGGTGGCGGCGGCCCCAGGAGCGCCGTTTTTCTCCGCCGCGCGGGGCACCGGCCCCGGGAGTGCACTGGCATGAACCTGGTGGGCCTCCTCCTCGAGCTGAAGCCCCTGATGGCGGACCCCGAGGCCAACTTCGAGCGCATCACCGAGCTGCTCCAGCGCCACCAGGGTCTGGCCGAGTATGAGGTGGCCCGCTTCTACGTGAGCCGCACCTGGTTGGCACCGGTGGGGCGGATGCTGCGCAGCGTGGATCCGCGCGAGCGGCTGCGGGGCGTGGAGCAGATTCCACTGCTGTTCGCCCGTGCGACGGCAGCAGGGCAGCTTCGCCGCATGGTGAAGGACCCCGACACACGGGTCTCCCGCATCGCGCGGGCCTCCGTGCACGAGCTGGGCCTGGCGGACGTCTCGCCGCCGGATCGCCGGTTCCGGCCGCCGCGCCACCCACGGCCCTCGTCTCCTGGAGCATGGAACCCCACGGGGTGGAGCTTCGGGCTCTTCCCTGGAATGGGGCGCACCAAGCGGCCACCTCCCACCACGAGCAAACTTCCTCCGCTGAAGCTGCGCCGGGACGTGGCGGAGTTGGTGGGCCTCGAACCCTCGCAGCTCGAGGCGCTGATGCGTCCAGGCACAGGGGCTGGTTCCGGGTACGTGGAGTTCGAGGTGCCCAAACGCTCGGGCGGAGTGCGCCGAATCTCGGCGCCCCGCGCGCAGCTCAAGGAAGTGCAGCGGGCCATTCTGGAGAAGATCCTCGCGCTGATGCCCGCGCACCTGGCGGCGCACGGCTTCGTGAAGGGCCGCTCCACCGTGAGCAACGCCGCGCCGCACACGGGCTCCACCGTGGTGGTGCGCGTGGACCTGGAGGACTTCTTCCCCACGGTGCACTACCGGCGCGTGAAGGGGCTGTTCCAGGCGCACGGCTACGGAGAAGAGGTGGCGGGCGTGCTGGCGGGGCTCACCACGCACCGCGCGAAGCTGCCCGATGGGACGGTGGTGTGGCCCGGCATGTTGCCGCAAGGCGCGCCGACGTCTCCCGCCATCGCCAACCTGGTGTGCCGCCGCATGGATGCGCGCCTCACCGCGCTGGCGAAGAAGGCGGGGGGCACCTACACGCGCTATGCGGATGACCTGTCCTTCTCGTTCAAGACGCCGCCGGAGCGCATGGGGCGCTTTCTGTGGTGGGTGAACGCCATCCTCCAGCAGGAGGGCTTCGCCGAGAACGCTCCGAAGCGCCGGGTGATGCGCAAGGGCCTGCGCCAGCGGGTGACGGGCCTGACGGTGAACCAACAGGTGTCCATTCCCCGCTCGGAGCGGCGCCGGTTCAAGGCGATTCTGGCCAACTGCCGCAAGCACGGCGTGGAATCACAGGCCCGGGGCCGCAAGGACTTCGCGGGCTGGCTGCGGGGCTACGCGGCCTATGTGCGGATGGTGCATCCGGAACTGGGCGCGCGTTGGCAGGCCGAGGTGAAGGAGCTGCTCGGCGCATGAGGCCCGAGCCCACGCTGCTGGCGCGGATTGCCGCCCAGCCCCAGGACGTGGAGCCGCGCCTGCCGACGGTTCGGACAGGGCCTCAAGCTCTGACGGAATCTCCATGAGGCAACGACGCCGCTGGTTCGACCTGGACAATGCAACGCTGAGCGAGCCGCGAGTCGCGGTCCTCGGACTGCCGTATGACGGAGCGGTGAGCCTGCGAGCCGGTGCGGCCGCTGCGCCAGAGCGCATCCGTGCCATTTCCCGCACCGCGGATCCCATCTCCCGCCGTGGGCAGCGGGTCTCGGTGCCCCTGCGGGACTATGGGGACGTGGGCGCCCGGGGAACGGCAGGGCAGCCCCTGTCTCAGCTGGCGTGGTTGGCGACGGCGCGAAGCCGGCTGCGGGAGCTGCCTCCGGAGGCCTTCCAGCTGGTGATCGGCGGAGACAACTCCGTGAGCATCCCCGCCATCGAGGCCTTCGCTCAGCGCCACGGAAACGACGTGGGCATCCTCTGGTTCGACGCCCACCCGGATCTCTTCGAGGCCTACGACGGCAACCCGGACTCCCACGCGTGCGCCCTGCGCCGCGCCATGGCAAACAGTGGGCTCAACGGCAGCCAGGTGATGTTGTTGGGCACCCGCTCCTATGCCGAGGAGGAGCTGCTCTTCATGGAGGAGCAGCGCATCGAGTGCATCACCGCCGCGGACTGGCTGTCCTCCACGCCCGAGAAGGTCGCCTTGCGCATCACCGAGCGGCTGAAGGGCTTCTCCGCCATCTACTGGGCCGTGGACATCGACGGGTTTGATCCCTCCTGCGCGCCGGGCACGGGCTATCCCATGCCTGCGGGCGTTTCTTCGGAGGCCTTCTTCCAGCTTCAGGAGCGCCTGTTCACGCGGCTTCCCATCCGGGCCATGGACATCACCGAGGTGGCCCCGCCGCTGGACATGAACGACATCACCAGCTTTCTCGCCGCGCAGATCGTGCTGGAGACGGTCTCCATTGTCTGATCACCGGGGGAGCGAACAGGCGCTCGTGCCGCCGCGTCCCCCATGGGCGGAGCTGATGTAGTAGGGAACGGAATATGAAGCGACTGCACCGCCGAGACCTCTACTGCTGGTCGGTCTTCAACGAGAGACTCGACATCGACTTCAACAGCTTCGCCTGGGTACACGAGCGTGGGAATGTGCTGGTGGATCCGCTGCCGCTCTCCGCGCACGACCGGCAGCACCTCAAGGACCTGGGGGGCGCCGCGTGGATTGTGCTGACCAACTCGTACCACGTGCGTGCGGCCAAGGAGCTGGCCGCCGAGTTCGGTGCCCGGATCGCTGGGCCCTCCGCGGAGCGTCAGGGGTTCCCCATTCCCTGTGATCGCTGGCTGAAGGAGGGAGACGACGTGCACCCCGGCCTGCGGGTCATGGAGCTCGAGGGTTCGAAGACTCCGGGCGAGCTGGCGCTGGTGCTGGAGGACACGACGCTCATCTCGGGAGACCTGCTGCGCTCCCACCGCGCTGGTGAGCTCATGCTGCTGAAGCCGGAGCAGGGGCTGAAGGATGTGGCGAAGGCGGTGGCCTCGCTGCGCAAGGCGCTCTCGTATCCGCGCCTGGAGGCACTGCTCATGGGAGATGGCTGGTCCGTCTTCCGCGACGGGCGGAAGCTGCTGGAGGAGTTCCTCAACGGGCTGGATGCCCCGGCGCGTTCAGGCGCGGCCTCCTGAGCCGGGACTGACTCAAGCTACTCGTCGATCACGTTCGCCCAGAAGGACACCATGTTCCAGACATCGGCGACGCGGGCGCTCCGATCGAACTCCGCATGGGTGATGAGTGGCGTTTGCAGGAGGTGCACCTTCGTGTGGGGCCGCAGGGCCTGGGCCAGCAGTGAGGCCTCGATGGCGGGGATGACCGTGTCGTCTGCTCCGTGCAGCAGGTAGACGGGCGACTTTGGCGGCGGCGCGCGCTCGGGCGAGACCGAGGGATCCGCGGCAAAGGCCTGGACATGCGGCAGCAAGAGGAGCCCGAGTGCCGCGACGTCACGCGTGTTGACGTAGCCCAACAAAGTGGCGGCCGGCTCGGCGAGCTGACGCTGCTGCTGCCGAGCGTCCTCGAAAGTCTCCTCGGCCCGACGGGCATCGGTCAGGGTGAGGTGAGAGGCCCGCAGGAAGGTGCGGATGCCCGCGCGCAGGGGCTCGACCTGCTCCGGCGGAACGAGCCGGTCGGCCACGTTGAGGAGAATGACGACCACGCCGTAATCATGGGGCTTGAGGTGCTGGCCGTTGGGCAGCGTGCCGGTGCAGAGAAAGGCGAGCACCCGTGAGAGGTCTCCGTGTCCTCCCAGTGAGAGGGTCGCCGCGACCTTGTCCGCGAGCGCGGGTCTGCCCGCAGCGACGACGGAGAGTCCGCCCGAGAAGCTGATGCCGAAGAGGCTCACCTTTCCATCGGGGGCCAGCTCCTTCTGGCCCGAGAGCCAGGTGGCCGCGTCCTCGATCATGTCGCTGAGCCGGGGCGTGATCTCATAACGGAGGAGATCGGTCGGCTCGGGAGTGAGGACCACCTGGCCCCCCGTGGAGAGGTCCCGTGCCAGCTTCACGAGCCGTGGCTCATCGATGCCGTCCGCATGGACGCCGGAGGTCAGCACCACGGGATGCCCCCGGGACTCACGAGGCCGGTAGAGGCGGGCGCGGAGCGGACCGTACCGGGAGGGGACCTGCAGGTCCGAGACCTCGACGGGGCTTGTCTGCCAGCGGCCCAGCGGTCCAGCCCAGCCGTCCTGCATGCCCGCGGCGCGGATGACCAGCGAGAGGCCCCGCAGCGTGTCCGGCAGCAGGACAAGCGCCGCGATCAGGCCTGCAGCGAGAATGAGCGCAAGCGCGCGCCAGAGCTTCCGGCTCACTGAAGTTCGATGCCGCAGTTGGTGCAGGTGATGGAGTGTTTGTTGACCAGACGGGTGACGCCAAAACCCTCACCGAGAGTGTCCCCGCAGGAGGCACACCTGCGCAGCACGGCGCGGATCCCGACGATCAGCAGCCCGGAGAGCAGATAGAGGTAGCTCCACAGGCGGTGACGATAGGGGAGGTCGAACAGAATCGACGTCTCGAAGTTCCGGTCCAGGGTGAGCACGGTGAGCCATACAGCGCTGACGGCATACAGGCACCGCAGGAACAGCCGACGGCGTCCGTGCACGCGCTGGATCTCGGCCAGGTACCCAGGTGAGAAGCGGGGGCGGATCAGCCCTCCCTCGACCACCGCCGTGATGGGGGGCTCCTCGGAAGTGGGACGCAGAGGGCGCGAGGCAATCTCCGGGCCTCGTGCCGGAGCGCTGAGCGCGGGGGAAGACTCGGCAGCCGCGGCGGGCAGGTTCGGTGCGCCCGTGGCTTCGGCCAGCTCCTGCGCGAGGCGCTGGGAGAGCTGGACGGTGCGCTCGAGCAGGCCCGGGATCTCCAGGTTGGCCAGGGTGAGGCGGACCTCGCCATGGGTGACCGAGGCCTGGGGATCAGCCGTGATGAGGGCGCGCAAGGCCTGCTGAGTCTGCTCTTCGCGCAGGTAGCGGATGGCCGCGGCGGGGTGCTCTCCCTGAACCTGGAAGTGGGCATCGAGATCGGGGACACCGACCTGAATGTCCTGCATGCCGCGAAGATGCGAGCCTTTACCCTGAGGCGTGAGACTCAGGCCCAGGGGGAGGGTGGCTGGGATGGCCGTGCGCACCTCGAGGGGTTTCCAGGGCCGGCCAACGAAGGTGAGCTGGTTGGTACCCTTCCGGCCCGTGAGGACGCTCATCAGCCCCTGCTCCTCCAACATCGTCTCGGTGAGTCCAAGCCGGACGCGTATCCCTTTCAGCCGGGCATGGCTCCTGAACTGAGAGGCCTTCTGGGCGATGGCCCACACGAGCATCAGGACCGTCAAGACGGCCAGCGTGATGGCGACTTCCATGGCCCGAGCGTTTCACACCTGGTTCCCTGGCTCCAGTGGCGCTCGCCAAGGGAGTCCGTGCCTGAGGAGTGGAGACTTGGGTACAGTCACCCCTGAATGAGCACGGCCCTCGAACTGGTAGTGGAAGCAGGGGACATCACCGAGACGCGCGCGGATGTGGCGCTCTTCAAGTACACACAGCGCTTCTACGGAGCCGCGGGCCTGGTGGCGCAGCGGCTCTTGTCGGTGGGCATTCCCTCGTCGCAGCTCGAGGTAAAGCAGGGGGACTTCCGCTTCGTGGAGACCCAGGGCGGCATCACCGCCCCGCTGGTGCTGTTCCTGGGCACCGTGCGCCTGGGGCAGTTCGGCTATCACGAGATCCGCCAGTTCGCGGTGCGCGCCCTCAAGGCCCTGGAGTCCCGTCCCGGTCTGAAGCACCTGGCTGCCACGGTGCACGGCCCGAACTACGGGCTGG
>DASVVJ010001267.1:0-3485 GCA_036389955.1 Myxococcaceae bacterium | reverse complement strand
GACGGTGCTGCCGGAGGAGACGGTGGGGGCGATGGCGGCGGTGAAGCGGCGCAGCATCGAGCCCTCATTGCCCTCGGGGGAGTAGCAGATGCCCTGGTGGTCCCAGCGGGTGTGGACGATGCCAAGGTCCGGGGCGACGACGGCGGGCTCGAAGCCCTGGGTGGCCAGGGCGCGCACCAGGGTGTCGATGGGGGCCTCGGCGCCCATGGGAGCGCTGAAGGTATACGGGCGCTGAGGCTGCACACAGGCAGCGGCGAGCGGCAGGGACAGGACAGCGCACAGACGGACGGTGGAGGAGAGCGGCACGAGGAAGCTCCAAGCAGGAAGGAGCCTCCTCTTCTAGTCCACCCGGGCGCCCGTGCTAACACCCCCCTGCGGCGCTCAGGCGGCGGCCACGGGCTCGATGCGGGGGTGCGCGCGAGCGGACAGCTCTCGGCGGCGGTTCTTGCGCAGCACGTCCAGGAGCAGCTCGGGCTCGTCGGACAGAGCCATCACCCGCTGCACGTCGTCCACGCTGCCCACGGGGCGGTGGTTGACGGCCAGCAGCAGATCCTCCGGCTGCAGCCCGGCATCATCGGCGGGAGTGCCCTGCTGCACCTTGAGAATGAGCACACCGCGAGGCTGGCCGGTGTCGCGCACCAGCGTGGGCTCGAGCACCACGGCGCGGGCGGCCACGCCCAGGTAGCGCCGTTCCACCTTGCCGCGCTGAATGAGGAGCCCGGCCACCCAGGCCGCGGTGCTGGCGCTCACCGCGAAGCCGATGCCCTGGGCGTACGGCAGCACCAGGGTGTTGAGCCCCACCACCTGGCCGTGGGTATTGAGCAGCGGCCCGCCGGAGTTGCCGGGGTTGATGGCGGCATCCGTCTGGAGCATGCCCTCGAGCACGGTGCCATCGGGCAGGGTGAGGCTGCGGTTGATGGCGCTCACCACGCCCAGGGACACGGACTGCTCGAGGCGGAACGGGTTGCCAATGGCCACCACGAGCTGGCCCATGCGCACGTCCTTCGGGTCGGCCAGGGGCAGGGTGGGGAAGTCGGTGCCCTCGGCGCGCAGCACGGCGAGGTCGGTGGGCGAGTCGCCGCCGATCAGCGTGGCCTTGCGCTCCTCGCCATTGGAGAGCGACACGGTGAGCTTGCGCGACTGGCGCACCACGTGGCGGTTGGTGAGGATGTAGCCGTCGGGGGTGAGGAACAGACCGGTGCCGTGGCCGCGCGCATGCTCCACGCCCACGACGGCGGGCGAGGCACGGGCCACGAGCGCTTCGAGATCATCCGAGAACTGTTGCAGCAGTTTCATGGGGTGTGTGCCTTTCAGAGCGGGGGAGGCGCGCGTTACGAGCGCTTGCCGATGGTGAGGGACACCTCGCGCACCTCGCCGGCGCGCAGCACGCGGGCCTGGACGGTGGTGCCCACCTTCTCGTCACCCAGGTAGCCGAGCAGATCCTCGACGCCCTCGAGCGTGTGGCCGCCGAGGTTCACCAGCACATCGCCGAGCACCAGGCCGGCGCGGTGGGCGGGGCCGTCAGGGTCCACCGAGAGGAAGATGAGGCCGGTGTCGCTGCCGGCAGCGGCGCTCAGGTGCTTGGGGATGCGCACGGGGTAGGCGCCGACGCCGAGGTACCCCCGGCGGATGCCACCATGCTCCTGGAGGGTGGTGGCCACGCGGGAGAGCGTCTCGCCGGGGATGACGACGGCGGCGGTGCGAGAGAAGGCGGCGGTGAGCAGTCCGAGGAAGCGGCCCTGGGCATCCACCAGAGGACCGCCGGAGAAGCCGGGGGGCAGGTCCGCGTCGGTCTCGAGGTAGCGATCGATGCGGCCACCGGCGTGGGTGCGCCAGCCCTCGCCCAGGGCGCTGACGATGCCCAGGGTGGCGCGGGTGGTGCGGCCGGGGTGGCCGAGAGCGAGGACGAAGTGGCCCACCTTCACGCCTTCGAGGGAGGCAGGGGCGAGCGGAGTGAGGCCAGTGGCCTCGGCCTTGAGGAGGGCGAGGTCAGTGCTCTGGTCGCGCCCAACGAGCTCGGCGTTGACGGAGCGGCCATCGGGGAGGGTGACCTGGATGTGGCCCTCCTGCTCGACGGCGTGGCTGGTGGTGAGGATGTGGCCCTCGGCGCTCCAGACGATGCCGGTGGCGCCGCGGCGGCGGCGAGCTTCGACGCGGACGATGCTGGAAGAGAGGCGCTCGACGACGGAGGCGATGGACTGGGAGAGGGAGGCGAGTTCGGACATGGCGTTTCCTTTCAGGGCAGAAGGTAAAAGCCCGGGAAAATCGCCACATCGGCGAGACGGTCAGGGAGGCGGCCTACCCATTCGGCTAGGAAGCCTCTCCGTTGGGAGGGCTTCAGCGGGCCCAGACTGCTCCAAGCTCCAGGACGACCGCGTCGAACGGCTGGGCCCGTACGGGCTTGTTGCCCACATGAGTGTCCAGCAGCAGCCACTGGGTGCCTTCCAACCGGTACACCTCCAACATCTGGGCGACCGGGTCCACCAGCCACAGGTGCTTGACGCCCTCGCGGGCGTAGACCCCCATCTTCACTCCCCGGTCCAACCTCAGGGTGGAAGGCGAGAGCACCTCGCACACCCAGTCCGGAGCCAGAGAGAAGCTGGCGGTGTCGGGCATCTCGGCTACCTGCTCACGCCGCCAGCCGGCCAGGTCTGGCACCAGAACGTCTTGGCGCAGGTGCAGCTCAGGCCCGAACAGGAGCAACCATCCGCCGGGCCCTCCAAGTCCCCTGTCAAACGGTCCTACCAGGCGGTCGGCCAGCATGGTGATAGCCCGCGTGTGCCTCAGCGCAGGCCTGGGGCTCGCATAGAGCTGACCTCCCACCAGCTCACCGATGACGTTGGGCGGGAGCCTCTCCAGGTCCTCATAGGTCGCCGCCCGTTGTGGTGGCTGATCACTCATGTCCTCAGGATGCGAGTCCCTCTCGGGAGTCGCAAGCTCCACCTCCACCTGCCCACCCAATCCCTCGTTCATCCCGCTACGGTACATCCAACCTCTGACATCCTCTTGACGGAGGTCTACCCGGGAGGCCAGGTGGGGGGTGTGCAAACATCACCCATGAGGTAGGGTAGGTGTCTCACTACCGAAGGCATCTGATGGTTTCTCCCCCACCGGACTCCCGTTTTCCTGAAGAAGGCTCACGCGTTGGCTCCTGGGTCGTGCAGGAACGCGTGGGCAGCGGCACCCACGGCGTGGTGTTCCGCGTCGTCCACGCGGACCGGCCTGAGGGTGCCAGCTACGCGCTGAAGCTGGCCCGAGAGGCCAATGATGCGCGCTTCGAGCGCGAGGCCTGGCTGCTCTCACGCATCCACCACCCGGCGGTGCCTCGCTTCGAGGAGCGGGGCGTGTGGACGAACGCAAGGGGCCGTTCTTATCCCTACCTCGTCATGCAGTGGGTGGAGGGTGTGCCTCTCTACAAGTGGTCGGAGAAGCACGGCCTCACCTTGCGGCAAGTCATCTGGCAACTGGCGCAGGCGGCGCGGGCG
>DASVVJ010001266.1:0-4348 GCA_036389955.1 Myxococcaceae bacterium | reverse complement strand
CTCGCGGCACTCGTCCTCCCGGCCCGTGCCCGTGCCATCGTCATCCGCGACGACGAAGATCTCGGCGGTGCCGCCCGGAGGTGAGGCAACGGTCAGGGTCACCACGGTGCTGCCGCCCGCGGGCAGAGCCTGCGAGGTGGTGGCCACGCCGAGCAGGGTGCCGCCCGAGGCGGGGTTGCCCCGGTAGAATGCCACGCGGATCCCCGGCGCCACGCTGCTCTCGCCCTCGTTCCTCACCTGCGCGCTGAGCAGGAGCGTGCCGCCCTCACCACACTCGGCGCTCACGTTGGCGGAGAGCAGGTCCGCCGCGGCGTAGGGGTTATCACCTTCACCCAGGTAGTTGGCCGCGTTGGAGTGGAACACGTTGAGCTTGGGCCGGCGCCAGTGGCTCACCGGCTGCGCGGGGATGGTGCCGTTGTTGTTCACGTTGGTCATCGAGTACGCGTGCTGGTTCCAGATGCGCCGGGTGCGGGCCCAGCCCTCCAGCCGATCGTGGTACACGCGGATGCCGTTGTAGGGCGGGTAGGCGATGTTGTTGGTGGCCACCACGATGTCCGCGGCGAAGTCGCCGTCCACGTCCGCGATGACGGGGTTCTCGTGCGTGGTGCCCGTGCTGTGCCGCGTCTGGAAGCGCACCGCGCCCGTCTTCCCGTTGTAGATGCGCAGCGCCACCTCGTCGGCAAACACCAGCTCGATCTGGCCGTCATCCTCGAAGTCGAACGCCGCCGCGCTGGCCTTGCCCGAACTCCAGTCCTGAATGGGGCTCGTCCACTTCAGCGTGCCATCGGTCTCGAAGACGCTGAACGCGTTGTCGCCGCTCACGGCCACCTCGGGCAGACCGTCATTGTCGACATCCGCGAGGATGGGCGCGCCGCCGCATCCATCGGCGCAGCCGCCGGGAATGGTCGCCGTCCACCGCAGGGCGCAGTTGTCATCCAGCAGGCTCACCTTGGTGTGGCCCGCGACGACGATCTCGCCCTGAATGTCTCCGTCGAAGTTGCCCACGGCGGCGGTGCCCTGGGGAATGGTGTCATTGGCGCACTGGAGCGAGCCGTCGTGCTTGTACACGGCCCGGCCGTTGACGAGCTCCTGCTTGCCGTCCTGATTGATGTCCGCGCCGAAGGAGGTCGGGCCGGTGTACTGCGCGCCACCCATGCCGTCCGAGCCCACCCACTTGAGCGCGCCCGTGTTGCTGTAGACACGGTTGCCGTCGAGGATCTCCACCGTGCCGTCGCCGTCTAGGTCCGCCAGCGAGGGCCCGCCCCACTCGTTGTAGTCGAAGGCGTCCTCGACCGAGCGGAACTTGAAGGTGCCGTCGTTCTCGTAGCAGATGATGCCGCGCCCGTTGCTGGGGATGCCGCAGATCTCCACCAGGCCGTCCCCGTCGATATCTCCGGCGGCCAGGCCTGCGGCGGCTTTGATGCGGTGCGCGGGGTCGGTGTTCGCCCACAGGTCGTGCCCGTCATTGCCGCTGATGGCGCGCAGCACGCCCACGCTCCAGTCGGTGCCGGCGAAGGTGCTGAAGACGATGTCGGGAACGCCGTCGCCGTTCACCTCCACGACGATGGGCGTCATCATCACCTGCTTGAACTCGGGCAGGGTGGGGCTGCCGGTCCACTCCCACTGCAGCTCGGGCTCGAAGTTCGGCGTGAAGGGTGGGATGACTTCGCAGCCCTCGCCCTCTCCATCCAGGTTGCTCGTGCCTCGCGAGGGCCCGTTCTCCTCCGAGCCCAGGGTGTTGCACCCGCCACTCAGTGCCAGCGACAGCAGCGCGGCAAAGATCCGCTTCTGCCCTTGGAACTTTTTCCCCATAGCGCATTGCCTCCGCACGGGCTTGAGCCCGCCCGACCCGCGTTTCAGACAGTCCTTGAGTTCACGGACTGCGACGGGATCAAGGCAACGACATGGAGGCACCCTCCCACCTTTCAACCGATGGGAATACTGGCTTGGTGGCGCAAGCTGTTCACCGTGTCTCTGGCTGAAGAGGCTTCAGGAGACCCGAACGATCAAGCCGTTCATGGACAAGTTCCGCCAACTCCACATGCTTCGGATTGCTCGCCGTGAAGCGTTCGCGAGTGAGGATGACAAGGTATCCCTTGTCCTCTACCGGTTCAACGGTCACTGGAGCAGGCAGTGAAGGCAGGGGCCCACGCTGGTTTGAGAAGTACATGATCCAGCCGACGAACATGCCCACCTTGGCTGTTTTGAGGAATTCATCGCGGTGCAACTCCGAGGTAGCGATGCCCCATTCTGGCTCCCAGGCTAGTACCATCGCACGCAGGGATTGAGTTAGAACGGTAACGCTGGTGACTCTCTCTGCGGTGGCTCCTTCCTCAGGCAAAGTGAGCACACAAGCATCAGGAACCCGATGGGAAGGGGACCCGCATGCAATGTTTAACCCGCTGGCATGACTGCTCTCTTCGCCATTCCAAGCACCAATAGAGAATCCGCCAAGAAGTTGCTGATTCTCCTTCAATGCAAACATCTTCAGGAAAGTCTGTTCGACAGGCGTGAACTCTTTTCCCAGAGCTTCTGAACGTGAATCGGCCTGCTCAAACCACTGTTTGAAACTTCGGTCACATTCCGAGAGTCTCTCGAAGAATCGAGTTGCCCGTTTGGCGCACGACTCCGCGGTCTCCTGCCGGGCGAGCCAGTATGTGCCAACATAATACGTCTCGAGCATGGAGGATCGATCACTCATGGCAGGGCAGGGGAGTGCACGACCTTGATGTCATTGAGGCGATTGCTGTTGAACGCCTTGCGCATGGCGTCCGCGACCTCGCGTTCCGCGAAGTGCCATTCTACCGGCAGGCCGTTGGCTGCATTGAGCTGTCTTTCTCCCTGCTTGAGCATTGCTTGCGCGCCCTTGAACCATTTCTCGGGCCTGCCGCCCTTTGTAAAGAAACCCAGGTAACCAGGGCCCTTGGCTTCACGTAACACGCCGTTCACGAAGCCATCGAAATCCACATAGTCATCAGGACCTGAACCATAAAAGACACGATACACCCACCCTTCAGGTGCACTCGTCACCTGGGACTGATACTTCCGCGCGGGCGGTTCCATGTGCTCGGTGGCACGGACCCATTTGCCCGGTCCACCAGGCGGAGGTGTCCACGAAGAGCCACCCCTGCGCTCTGCTCCACCGTGCCCAGCGCTGCCACCATGGCCGGCTCCCTGCTGAGCCATGTGCAGAACGTAGACCGCAAAGGGAGCAGACCCAACAGCCGTTGCCATCCTGCCGACGGGTACCGCCACCACTCGTAGGGCCAGTGTTCCTTCGGCGGAGAGCGAGAGTACCGGCACACCCAGCCGTCCGAGTTGGCCGACTGCGGATACGGCGCGTGCGCTACCTGCTCCGGCTGTGCCAACCAGAAGGACCACATTGCTCAGCAGGCGAGAGACCGTTCGAATCTGCGCACCGTGGGGCATGTTCTGGAACTGCTCCCAGTATTGCGGAGAGTTCTCGATAAGAATGCGCACCACCTCGGGAAGCTGAGCCAAATCCTCCAAGCTTTGGATGGGATGCATCACCAGCGAAACAATACCTCTCACAGCATCGGCGACTGCTTGCCTTGCGCCTTCCACCACAGGAACAAATGTGTCCTCGTCGGGAGCGAAGCGGCCTGCTGGCGGCTGGCCTTCAGGCACTTCCAGAGCGCCATTCACGGCAAAGAGCCAATCTCCTTCTGGAGCATAGAAGGGGCCTACCTCGAATCCCCAGGCACGGAGGGCCCCGCGATCCAGCCTGACCGTATCCACGTGCTGAATGGCTCGGCCAGTTGTCGCCTTGACGAGGTATCCATCGGGGCGCAGCACCAGCAGCGGTGCGAAACGCCGCATGCGCGCATGGAGGACCTGACGTGAGACTGGCTCTGGGGAGCGGGCGACCTCCCATAGCAGCGCTGCAGCCATTCGCCAGGGGCCAAAGTCCTTGAGACTAACCTCGGCCGTCATCAGCCAGGACAACAGTTGGAGTGCCTCCTGGGGGGCAAGCCGGTGTCTGTTCCTTGGGAGGGCATTGGGAGGGACCCCCGCGCGTACTAGAAGCCCCTGAAAGTAGTCCACATCCACCAAGGCGGCTTCCGCAGAGCCGATTTCACCTCTTGACGTATGGTGTTCTTGATGTGGGGGCTGATGAAAGTGGGAGAGGGCGTCGTGGCGAAAGTTCTGGTGGTGGGAAGGTGAGCGTAGGGGCGCAGTTTGTGTCGATACACATGCGGTAACGCCTAGTACGACAACTCCAATGAACGCTCTCAGAACCTTGTGCATGTTTCAAAGTCCTGGCAGGCGGCCTTGAGCGATCTTCTCGAAGACCAATTTTACCCATTCGGTCAAGCCTGCTTTGGCA
>DASVVJ010001265.1:0-3809 GCA_036389955.1 Myxococcaceae bacterium | reverse complement strand
GACAGGTCGTTGCTCCACCCGCCGTCGGACACCAGCTCCACCTTGAGCGACAGCAGCTGGCCCTGCGCGTTGAAGCCCGCGTCGTAGCGCGCCCAGAACGGGTGGCGCTTGCCCGTGCGCTCCATGTCCTGGTCGCGGTTGAGCCACACCTTCACCGGGCGCTTGGTGACGGTGGCGCCCAGCGCCGCCAGCGCCGCGAAGCCCGCTGCCTGCGTCTCCTTGCCGCCGAAGCCGCCGCCCATGCGCGGCACCTCCACCTTCACCATGTGCCGGCCCACGCTCAGCACATCCGCCACCTTCTCCTGCACCTCGGATGGGTGCTGCGTGGAGGACCACAGGTGCACTGCCCCGTCCTCCTCCGGCACCGCCAGCGCGACGTGCGTCTCCAGGTAGAAGTGGTCCTGCGCCCCCGTCGTGCACTCGCCCTGCACCCGCACCGGCGAGGCGATCAGCGCGGACTCCGGCTCGCCCCGGCGCATCCGGTGCGGATGCGGATCCTTCGGGTGAGCGATGTACGAGCCCTTCTCGATGGCCTCGCGGATGGACAGCACCGCAGGCAGCACCTCGTACTCCAGCTCCACCAGCGCCGCGGCCTGCCGGCCGATGGCCGCGCTCTCCGCCACAACGAGCGCCACCGCCTGCCCCACGCAGTGCACCTCGTCGGTGGCCAGCAGCGGCTCGTCGTGCACGCCCTTGATGGGGCACACGTCGTTCACCCCGGGAATGTCCTGGGCGAAGAGCACCGCGTGGACGCCCGGCACCGCCAGGGCCTTGGTGGCACTCCGGCGCACGATGCGCGCGTGGGCGTGAGGCGAGGCAATCAGGTGGCCCACCAGCGCGCCCGGAGGCGTGGGCAGGTCATCCACGTAGAGCGCCTCGCCGCTGGTGTGCTTCAGCCCGCTCTCATGCAGCGAGGGGGCATGGACGGGGCTCTTCTTCGCCTCGAGTTCCTGCGGGGCAATTGCAGAGGGAATGGCAACCATCTCAACTCACCTCACCTGAACCGTGGCGGTATGGCGCTCCTGGAGCCGGGGGGAAGGCTCCGTGAGCGTCTCCTGAAGGAACCCGCGCAGCAGGTTCTTCGCTACCAAGGCGCGATACCACGCCGAGCCTCGATGGTCGGTCAGCGGCTTGAAGTCCTCCTCAAGGTGGGCGAGCACCGCCTCCACGCTCGCCTCCGTCCAGGGCTGCCCGACGAGCGCCGCCTCGGTCTTCCGGGCCCGGGCCGGCGTGGCGGCCATGCCTCCGTAGGCCAGCCGTGCCTCATTCACCCGGCCGTCCGCTCCCACCACCACCCGGAAGCCGGAGGACACGGCGCTGATGTCCAGCTCCCGGCGCTTGGACACCTTGTAAGCAATCGTCCGAGCGCCCGAGGGCTGCGCGGGCAGGTCCACGAAGGCGAGGATCTCTCCCTTCCGCAGCGCCGTGCGCCGGTAGCTCACGAAGAACTCATCCAACGGCATGCGCCGCTCCCCCGCGCGCGACAGCAGCACCGCCTCCGCGCCCAGGGCGATGAACACCGGCGCCAGGTCTCCAATGGGCGAGGCGTTGCACAGGTTACCGCCCACCGTCGCGCGGTTTTTGATCTGCCGCGCCCCGAAGTAGCGCAGCATCCGCTCCAGCGGCGTGCACGCCGCGCGCGAGTAGTCCTCCAGGTCCGTCAGGGTCACCGTGGCGCCCACCCGGTGGCCTCCGGTCCGCGCCTCCAGGGTGCGCAGCGCCGGCAGCGCCTCCAGCGACACCAGCAGCGGCGGCTCCGCGTAGCGCTTGGTCACCTCGAGGGACAGGTCCGTGCCGCCCACCACGAAGCGGGCCTCCGGGTGCGCGTCCAGCACGTCCCACAGCGCCTCGAAGGTGGCCGGAGTGAAGAAGCGCTGCGGCCCCGCCGCGTACGCCAGCTCCATGGGCTCGGGTTTGGTCTCCGCCAGGGCCCGGGCGAAGCGGTCCGCCGGATTCAGGCCCGCCACCTGCTCGGTGGCCTCGCGAATCGGGCGGTAGCCGGTGCAGCGGCAGAGGTTGCCGCACATCTGCGCGTCCAGCTTCCAGCGCTCGTCGAAGTCCTTGCGGTGGCAGGCCTCCAGCATGGCCATGGCCACCCCGGGGGTGCAGTAGCCGCACTGCGAGCCCAGCTTCTCCGCCAGCGCCTGCTGCACCACGTGGTACTTGCCGCCCTCCTTCAGGGCCTCCACGGTGTACACGCGCTTGCCCTGAACCATGGGCAACAGCAGCAGGCACGAGTTGATGGCCCGCAGCGCCGGAGCCCCCTTCCCGTCCTGCTCCAGCACGGCCACCGTGCAGGCGCCGCAGTCACCCTCCGCGCACCCTTCCTTGGTGCCCGTCAGGTGCACCCGGTCCCGCAGGTAGCGCAAGAGCGTCGTGGTGGGAGAGAGCCCCGACTCCTCGACGAGCCGGTCGTTCAGATAAAAGCGCAGCCGATCCATGTGCGGGGCAGTCTATCCCACCCGCGCCGCCTGGCTCATCCCCGGTTGAAGAAGATCGCCGCCAGGCTGATGAGGAAGTAGGGGCCAATGCCCGCCGCCCCCGCGTAGTCCTTGGCCATGCGCTGGCCGAACAGCAGGGCCACGAAGGTCACCCCGCTGAGGATTCCTCCCACACACGCCAGCCGGGGGCTGCCCGTGGCCAGCAGCATGACGATGCCCACCGCGCACACCGCCCCGGTGACGATCTCCAACACCGTGATAGAGGCCAGCATCGGCTTCACCTGGCTGCGCATCACCGGCACCTTGGAGAACAAGCCGGTCTGCCAGCTCAGGTTGCCCTTCCAGTCGAACACCTTGTCCAGGCCGGACTGGAGAAAGGTGACGGCCAGGTAGGCCACGGGCAACACCTGCAGCATCCAGGAAGCGAACTGGGGCGAGTCGATGGGCGGCATCCCCGCCACTCTACCCGCCTCTTTCCCGTCCCCAAGTCCTTGTTCTTCGTACGGAAGTCACCTTTCGGACCGGGCCGCCCCTTCCGTCCAGGGGAGGGCTCCCTAATTTTGACTCTATGGTCTCGGATCAGGTCGCCCGGCGCGTCTTCACTGGCCTCATCATTCTGTCCATCGTCCTATTGGCGCTGGTCGTCGAGCCGTTCGCCAAGGGCTTCTTCCTGGCTGCTGTGCTGGCAGGCGCGCTCTACAGCACCCACAAGCGGCTGACCCGGGCCTTCCGAGGGCGCGCTCAGTTGTCCGCTGGCCTACTGTGTCTGGGCGTCATCGTCGCCCTGCTGCTGCCCCTCACGGGCCTCACCGCCTTCCTGGTGGGCGAGGCCGCCGAGGGCGTGACCTTCGTCCGCGAGACGGTGAACAAAGAGGGCATCAACGGCCTGGTGGAGCGCCTGCCCGGGCCCGCGCAGCGGATCGTCGAGAACCTGATGGACCGCTTCGCCGTCGAGGAGATGAAGCTGGATGAGACCCTGCAGCAGCAGGTGAGCAGCCAGGGAGGCACCGCCGCCAAGGCCGTCACCGGCGCAGTGGCCGCCACCGGCTCGTTCATCTTCCAGACAGCGATGATGCTCATCGCCTTCTTCTTCCTGCTGGTGGACGGCCGGCGGATGGTGGACTGGCTCGAGAGCGTCTCGCCCCTCAAGCGCGGGCAGACGACGGAGCTGCTGCGTGAGTTCCGGGCCGTTGCCATCGCCGTGCTGGTGTCGTCGATCGCCACCGCGGGAGTGCAAGCGGTGGCCGCGCTCATCGGCTACCTCATTGCCCGGGTGCCCGTGCCCTTCTTCTTCGCCGCGGTGACGTTCTTCATCGCCCTCATCCCCGCGGTGGGCGCCGCCTCGGTGGTGATGGTGGCCGCCCTGCT
>DASVVJ010001264.1:0-6993 GCA_036389955.1 Myxococcaceae bacterium | reverse complement strand
CGGGGCTCGTGCTGGCGGATCTCCCTCGTGATTTCCTTGGCGAGAGCCTCGACGATCTTCCCTGTGGCGGCCTTCTCCCGGTAGCTGCCCAGCCCGAAGCCACGCAGAAAGTACCCATAGCCCTCCTTGGTGTTGAGCATGTCCTGCACATTGCGCAGCACATGCGTCAGGCTGCCGCGCTCATCACGCGGACGCCTGCTGGAGAACTTGTCGAGAAAGGAGGTGTGCGCCATATCAAGCCTTGCGCCAGAAAAGAGAGACCTTGGTGCCGTCGAGTGCGGGGGTGACGTAGAAAGCCAGGCCGTCCTCGCGCAGCGCGTACTTCCACTCATCGCCCGGGGAGAGCAGGTACCAATCGATCTCCGGACCGAATGCATGAGGGAACTCCGGGTAGGGCACATGCCGGAAGGGAATGCCCTTGAGGGCCAGGCGGCGGACGACTGGCAGCCGTGAAGGACTGGCCAGCTTCACTCCTTCCAGTTGCAGCCGTTCTCCCGGCTCCTTGCGCTGCACCAGCAGGTAGGTTTCTCCCGCGCTCTGCACCTCCGAAGGGAGAGGCGAGAGGATGAAGAGGCCATCGCGGCAGGTGAAAGGCTGATGCGTGGAGCGGCTGTCTTCAGGCCGGAAGCCCTGCCTCAGCAGCTTCATCCATCCGCCCAGGCTCTGCGCCAGCTCATCATGCTGGTAGGTGGGCATGCGCTCGTCGGGAAGCGCATCCAGGTAACAGCACTGCTCGAAGTAGAGCCGCCGCAAAGCCTCGAACAGCTCGTAGGGGTGCGAGTACACGTGGTGCTTCATGTCCGCGCGCAGCGATTGCAGGCGGTACACCTCGCACAGCGTCCGGCGCGCGTTGTTGAGCCGGTCGCTGCGCAGGTAGCTGTCCGACAGCTGGGTGAGCAGCAGATGGTGCGCGTGCTCCAGTAGCCCGTCCAGGTCACGCAGCATCACATCCAGGAAGGGATTGGACCCCACCAGCAACAGCGGGGGGACCCAGCTGTTCTCCAGGTGCCAGGTGCCCTCCAGCGACTTGATCAGCACGGCGAGCTTGAGCGAGGCCACCGCTCCGTCAACGACGGGCTCGGAGGACAGCAGCAGCCGGTGCAGCATGCGCCGCACCACCGGAGGATCGTTCGTGTAGAGCGGTACACCTTCGGCGCTGTGCTTCTCGGACAGCAGGTGAAGATAGAGGGCCAGCGAGGACTTACCCGTGGCCTCCAGCGAGAAGGGTGACAGGGCAGCGTTGCCGGGCACATCCACCAGGATGCCGCCCGGCATCACCGCCGTCATCGAGGAGATGGAGAGGCTCCCCTGGGCCAGCAGCGTTTCGTTCCAGATCAGATTGCCCACTCCGTGCGAGGGCAATCCTCCAAGTTCCACCCGTAGGCGGAACTCCGCCTCCAGAGACTCCTCCTGAATGAGGAAGTGCTCTGGAAGCAGTGTCTGGCCCATCTGCCAGCGGACTCGTGCCAGCTTATGCTTTTGCATGGCTCCGTTTCTCATCTCAGGGGAGACCCCGTTCCGGGTGACGTGTGAGGGTTTAAGCGGCCTTTTCCTTGACGCCCCACATCGAGGCCTTCTTCCGCTTCTCACCCACGGCCAGGTAGACCTCCTGGTCGATGGACTTCGGCTTGATGCTGATCGTGAACTGGTAGTTGCGCGGGCTCAGCACCTCGGTGGACGGGTCGTCCGACACGGCGATGCTCAGGTCGTCGCCGTTCTTCTCGATCAGCCCCTGCAGCTCCTTGTCCACGTAGGCGGACTGGAAGTACTTCTTCGTTCCCAGCTCGTACTCGCAGACGCGGAAGGTGAAGGCCACCTCGGTGTTCGTCATGGTCCCCAGCAGCATCTCGGCGATCTTCTGCCGGTTGTCGGCGGAGATCTGCCCGCTGAGCTGGATGGTTCCCGTCCGCTCCGTGGACCAGGAGAAGTAGTTCAGCACCGCCACCACACCGCCGGGGATATCCGTGGTGGGGTTCAGCGGGTCCTTGATGGTCTCGATGTCCGCCTCGAGCTTCTGGCCGCCGATGCTCAGAGCGGTCAGGTAGCCGGTCCGCGACTGCATGTCCTTCTTGAAGTTGAAGCCCTGCGAGACGTTGAGAGTTTTGGAGAAATCAGGCATGGGAGTTTCCTTTGCTTTGGGTGGTGAGGGACATCAGCCGAGCCGTGCTTCGAGCATCAGCTCCACGTCCAGGCCCTCGAACTGGACATGAGGCAGGACAGCGACCTTGCAGTCGTACCAACCGATCTCGCCGCCGCGCGGGTTGACCAGGACGCTGGAGGCCTTGAACGGGAAGCGCCGCAGCGTCACATCGTCCGGGTTGTTGACGGTGGTGACGTAGTTGGCCAGCCACGACTCGAGCTGCGCCTGGATGTACGGCGCATCAGCCGAGCTGCCGATGTTGTCACGCATGATGCACTTCACGTAGTGCGCCAGCCGCGTGATGGAGAACGTGTAGGCCAGGTTGGTGACCAGCTGCGAGTTCTCCGAGTCCTTCGGATCCTTGTAGCGGTGCGAGAGCTTGGCGGACTGCGAGCTGAAGAACGTCGCCTCGCCAGAGCCCTTGCGGTACACCAGCGGAATGAAGCCGCTGCGGGCGAACTCGTACTCGCGGTAGTCCGGGATGGCGATCTCCACCGGGGGCATGAAGGTGTCCTGGCCCTGGAGGTTGAAGGTGTCGATCGGCAGCCCGGTGATCATGCCGCCGCCCTTGGGGCCACGAATGGCCTGGCACCAGCCGGAGATCTCGAACGCCTTCACCAGGTTGCGGGCGAAGAGGATCGACGCGTTGCCCCACAGGTACTTCTGGGTGTCGCCCAGGGCCTGCTCGGTGAAGTTGAGGACCTCGCACGGGTTCTTGTCGGGGTGGTAGGGCAGCCGCAGGACGTAGCGGGGGAAGGTGAGCCCGATGTAGGCCGCCTCCTCCGACTCGCGCAGGGCCTTCCAGCGCGCGAAGCGCGGGTGGGCCAGCACGCCCTCGAGGTCCTTGATGGCCTCCATCTCCTCGATCGTCTCGCAGCCAAAGAACTTGTGGCTGATCGCTGAGACGAAGGGGCTGTGCGCGGCATTGGCGATGCGGCCCATGCGCTGCAGCCAGGTGAGGTCCGCGGTGGTAGAGGAGAACTCGTAGTTGCCGACCATCACCCCGAACGGGCGCCCGCCATACTGGTCGTACTCGCGGATGTAGACCTTGTCGAACAGGGCGCTGGAGAGGATGTTGCTCGAGTTGTTCTCGAAGTCCTCGGCCAGCTCCTCCTTGGAGACATCCAGCACATCGATGGTGATGTCCGCCTTGAAGTTGGTGTGGTTGACCAGATCCTCCAGCCCGCGCCAGGCGGACTCCATCTGCTGGAACTTCTCGTGATGGATGATCTCGTTCATCTGGTCGTCGATCATCGCGTCGATGCGGCTGACGACCTCCATCACCTTGCCCTTGTCGAAGCGGACGGGCTGATCGGGGCCGCCCTCGGCGGGCTCCACGTTGAGCAGCAGCGCCGCCACCGAGGACATGAAGCGGTTCTCGATGGTGATGGACTTCTCATCCACCACGGTATTGAGGTTGTTGGCGATCATCGGCTCCGGCGCCGCGGGCGTCTGGAGACGGATGCTGCTGAAGAGACGGTTGAGATAGGTATCGCTCATGGTTGTTTCCTCGAAGTGCTGTCAGGCGTTCAGGAAGGCTTCGGGCCGGTGCCGGCGTCGACGGAAGGAGAAGGCGGCTGGGGACCAATGGCGCCCTCCGGCAGACGCAGGCCCTCGTAGCCCTTGAGATCGGCCAGGATCTGCTTGAGCTGCTCGGGCTTGGAGAAGAGCTCGTAGAGCACGCGCCGCAGCTCCTTGCGGTTGTCGATGCTGGACTGCATCTCCAACAGCAGGGTGCGCATGAGCAGCAGGGCCTTGAGCTTGGGCACGTGCTTGACGATCTCGTCCGGGTGGAAGGAACTCATGCCCTCGATGGGCAGCTCCACGTTCAGGTCCCCGTCGGCCTCGGGGTTGATGCGGTTGGGCACCTGGAACTGAAGAGACATCTTCATGTCCTTCATCAGCTCGCTGAGGTTGCGGCCGTTGACCGAGCGCAGCTTGCGCTCCTCCAAGTCCACCTTCCGGTCGACCGAGGTGCCCTGAGAGAAGTCGCCGAGCATCAGCACCCGGAAGGGCAGCTTCACCTCCTCGGCCTGGCCATTGATGTTGGTACGGTAGGTGAGCGTGACTCGCGAACGCGGAAGTTCGTCTTGGACAGACATTGTTACTTTCCTCTTGGTGTGGGTGAGCGGCGCGCGTCATTGCTTTGCACGCCCTGTCAGGGCGGAAAGACAGACACGACTTGGTTGGTTGTGTAAGAGACTAGAGTGATCCTGCGTGAAGCGTCAAGTGGAGGATCTATGGTTTGGGGGTGATCGCGTATTCCACTTGAGAGGTATTGCTTGTCGAACCGGAGAAGAGAACGACGACGTGGTCGCGCTCGGGCCCGCCGGCGATCGGGTCGTAGGCCAGGTGGCTGTCATCTCGCAGCGAGGCGTGGCTGGAGTGGCCACGCAGGACCAGGAGCAGGGTCAGGAAGAGCGCGCTCTCCGCGAGCCAGGGCTGCAACTGGTGGCTGAAGCGGCGGCGTGCCTCCAGGGCCCAGGGGGTGCCATCGCTCGTGAGCAGCTCATCGACGCAGAGCGTGACCTCCATGCCGGTCTGAGGGATGCGGGCGAAGCCTCCCACCGAGGATCCAGCTCCTAGGGCGGTCGAGCCGAGCCTCAGGCCAGGCGAGGCGACAGACTGCCATTGCAGGGTGCGCCGCACCTTGACCTCGGCCTCGGGGAAGATGAGGGCGCAGAGCCAGTGGAGGGTGCTCGGGCAGCTGGGCCGCAGCAGGCGCAGCCGGTCCTCGAGCACCTCTTTACCACCCACAAGCGACACGTTCCGCTCCGGCGCCTGGCTGGCGACGCGGTCGCGCAGCAGGTGGTGGTCGAAGTAGCCGAGGAAGTCCTCCAGGACGTCATGGTCCGACTGATCCATGGCCTTGAGGAAGAAGGAAGGAAGCGGAGACTGCGTGCTGAGGAGCCCAAGGTTGACGGTGATCACCACGCGCTTGCGCGGGTGGCGTTCGAAGGCGATGGCATGAATCGGGTGCCCCTGGCTCAGCAGCGTCCGGTGGCTGCGGTACTCGATGTCAGCGTCGGAGTAGCCGCAGGCGGCAAGGGCATCGAGCAGGGCCGACAGCTCGAAGGTGCGAATGCGCTCGGTGATAAGGGACTCAAGGGAGGAGGAGTCACCGCTGGGCGTGACATCGTGAGGCATGCTGGACGAGAGAGCGGTCAGGTCCACAGCCGTTACTCCTCCTCACCGCGGCCCTGCATGGGGCTCTGAAGCAGGAACGTATCCAGGTCCACCTGGTAGAGCTGGTTGAGAGCCCTGAACGAAAGGGACTCCATGCTCTGGAGCAGGGGCTCCAGCTCCTGGGCATGGGTGCTGAGGTGACTGAAGAAGGGGGCGAAGAGCGCGGGGAGGTAGACGCGAGGATCAAACCGCTCAATGAGGGCCAGCACGTCCGCTGCCACCACGCTCGCCTTGACGAAGTCCTGCTCACGCACGAGCGAGTTGAAGGCCTGAAGCTTGCGCATCAGCAGCTCGAGCGCCGGGGAAGCCGGGACCGAGGAAGCGGCGGACCGCGGAGCGGTGGCGGCGGGTTCCTCTCCAGCCGTGGGCTCGGGCTCCGAGTCAGCCGTCTCCGGCGAGTCTTCGCGGGTCTGCTCCGCGGTCACAGCAGGCTGAGAAACAGGGGCGGGCTGCGATGCCACGGTCTTCAAGAAGGCTTGCATCCAGGAGATGACCTGGCGGAAGGGCGGCACGCTGTGGCCCTTGGGCAGCGTCGAGGCAAGGGCTGCGAGCAGTGGCTCGGACAGGTCAAGCGCCTGCTGCAGCGTCTCGCGGTTGCGCGGCTCGCGCCAGCCATTCCACGTCTTGTCCTGGAGAGACTGATGATACTCCAGGTGCCGGCAGATGGCCTTGAAGAGCCAGCGCAAGCCATTGTCCGCCAGCACTTCCTTCTTCGCACGTGGGCCAAAGGAGGCCCACCGCTGCGTGAGCAGCTCCTGAAGCGTGCCGAAGATGGTGTGAATCGACGGGAGATCCCGCGCGAGGAAGGTGCCGAAGAGCCAGGGACCGATGATCCGCACGTCGCGCACGCCCTCGCGCAGCAGCTTCTCGGCCAGCTGGCCCGCTTCTGCATAGGCACCGCGGGCCACCAGCTCCCCCACCTTGTCCAGCTCGGGCGTGGCGCGCTCTTCTTCTGGCGGGCCCAGGGGGCTGGCGCCAAGCACCGCCCCAATGAGGGAACTTCTGGGGGCGGAAGAGCCAGGAGTCGTCTCAACCATTGTTCACCGCGACCTGCCCGGGGTTGACGACCTGGATGACACCGCCCCAGTTGCACATCAGCTTGGAGTTGCTCTCCAGCGACGGCATGTTGCCGATGAGAGCCTTGGGGCAGCCAGGGGCCCAGGGCGCGGCGGTGGCGGGAATGCACGGCATGGGAGTCAGTACCCCCATGGCGGCGGCGGTCGCCGCGGCAACCATGGGGTTGGCCAGGGACATGCACACGCCGAAGGGCAGGACATTGAGCATGGGCTTGTTGTCCATGATGTTGGCCGCTGGCGCCCCGCCGAGCACCTTGTTGGTGGGCAGCACCACCAGCGAGGAAGGCGCCGCGCCGAAGCTGCACTGCAGGGTGGCACCCATGACGACTTGCAATCCCATGGTGAGTCCTCTTTCAGGAAATGCCGAAGGCAGCGGCGCCGCCCCTCGGAGTGTTGGAGTTTGGCTTGCTGGCACGTAGTTTGGTGAGCGCTTGGAACATGGGCTCGCGCGTCTTGAGGTGGAGCATGCCGGTGACGTACTGGGCATGGCTCCAGGCGTCATCGACGAGGCCCTCCTTGTGGCGAGGGTAGAGCGGGAAGAACTCGATGCGATCCGGCAGATGCTCGGCGCCGAGCATGAGTTCGAGGCGG
>DASVVJ010001263.1:0-3681 GCA_036389955.1 Myxococcaceae bacterium | reverse complement strand
GCCCGGGACGGCATGCTGAAAGTGTGGGACCTGGAGACGGGCAAGGAACGGGTGACGTTGAAAGGCCACGAAGCCACCGTGAATGGCTGCGCGGTGCCACCCGATGGGCGTCGCGTGGTGTCCGCCTCCCTGGATGAGACGCTGAAGGTGTGGGATTTGGAGACGGGCAGGGAGCTGGCGACGCTCAAGGGCCACGAGGGCACCGTGAGCAGCTGCGCGGTGACGCCCGACGGGCGGCGCGTGGTGTCGGCCTCCTATGCCGCGACGCTGAAGGTGTGGGACCTGGAGTCGGGACAGTGTCTCTCGACCCTCTCTGGATTCTTCCCCTTCAGAACGGTGACCGTGGGGGAGGAACTCGTCTGCGCGGGGGACATGGCTGGAAACGTCTGGATCCTCGATGTCCGTGAGCCTCGAATCGGTCCACGAGACGTGGGATTCTCCCGCGCATGACCGAGATCGAATCCATCGAGGCATTCGAGCGGTACCTTCATAGCGGGACCTCCTTCTGCAACGTGGTCATCCAGGGGCTGGACCTGCGGGCCTTCACCCGGCAGCTCAGCGCCGCGCCGCTCGCGGGCTGTGCCTTCCTGGGCTGCCAGCTCGAACAGGAAGCCCTGCAGGCCGCGCTCTCCCATGGGGCCATGGTGTTCCCGCCCTTCATGGGGCTGCCGTATATGCCCTATCGCAGCAGCCTCTACACCCCCGAGGAACTCTACGAGGGCTTCGATCCCGCCCGGCCCGAGACCTACGCCCAGACGCTGGATGCACGCGTCTACGAGCACTGGGTGGCGCAGGGCCGGGGCAACCCACCGTCCATTCTCGAGACGTTGGCGCAGCGGCTGCACGATCACGCCGTCACCGACGCGCTGGAGGAGTTCCTGGCCAATGGCGGCAAGCCCCGCAGGGTCGTGGCGATCATGGGCGGCCACTCGATGCTGCGAGGCCTGCCGGATTACCGCGCGGTGGCGGTGTTGGCCCGGGAGCTGACCCGGCGTGGCTTCTTCCTGGTGACCGGCGGCGGCCCGGGAGCCATGGAGGCCACCCACGTGGGCGCCTGGTTCGCCCGGCGCACCGAGGCAGAGCTGGACGCCGGCCTCGCCCTGCTCGCCGGGGCCCCGAGCTACAAGGATCGCGAGTGGCTCTCGAAGGCCTTCGAGGTGCGCGCGGCGTTCCCGCTCAGCGCCGAGGATCGCCCCGCCTGCGCCAGCATGGGCATCCCCACCTGGTACTACGGGCACGAGCCACCCAACGCCTTCGCCACCCATGTGGCCAAGTACTTCGCCAACAGCGTCCGGGAGGACGGCCTGCTCACCATCGCCAGCGGAGGCGTCGTCTTCTCTCCGGGCAGCGCGGGCACCATTCAGGAGGTGTTCCAGGACGCCTGCCAGAACCACTACAACTCCGTGGGCGTCATCAGCCCCATGATCTTCATGGGGCGCGAGTTCTGGACGTACAAGCGTCCGGTTTACCCGCTGCTGGCGCAACTGGCGCAAGGCCACGAGTACGGGCGGTACCTGCTGCTCACCGACTCGGTGGACGAGATCATCCAGGCACTGGAGGCCTATGAGCGATCTCGCGCGAGCGCGCCGTAGCTCTTGAGCTTGCGGTACAGCGTGGCGGCGCCGATGCCCAACTGACGCGCCGTCACGGTCTGGTTGCCCCGGTTGAGTTCCAGCGCGGCGAGGATGTAGTCGCGCTCGAGTGACTCCAGGGTCCGGACTCCGCCCGAGGCCACGGGGGCAGGCAGGGCGCCGCGGAGTTCCTCGGGCAGGTCCGCCAGCTCGATCCGCTTGCCCTCGGCGAGGGCCACGGCCCGCTCCATGGCGTTCTCCAGCTCGCGCACATTGCCGGGCCATTCGTGCCGGGTGAGCTGGTCCGCGGCGGTGGGGGTCAGCGAAGGAGCACGCCGTCCCATCCGCCGGGCCGAGGAGGTAATCATCGCCCGGGCCAGCGGAAGAATGTCCTCGCGCCGCTCCCGCAGCGGAGGCACCCGCAGCTCGACGACGCACAGCCGGTAGTACAGGTCCTTGCGGAAGCGGCCCTCCGCCACCTCTCGCGCCAGGTCCCGATGGGTGGCCGCCACGATGCGGACGCGGATGGGACGGTCGCGGTTCTCTCCCACGCGCCGGATCTGCCGCTCCTGGAGCGCCCGCAGCAGCTTGACCTGAACGGAGGAGGGCATCTCCCCCACCTCGTCCAGGAACAGCGTCCCTCCGCTCGCGGCCTCCAGCAGGCCCGGCCGGTCCCGGATGGCGCCGGTGAAGGCGCCGCGCGCATGGCCGAAGAGCTCACTCTCCAGCAGCGTCTCCGAGAGCGCGCCGCAGTTGATGGCCAGGAAGGGACCCGAGGCGCGCGGGGACTCTTCGTGAAGCAGCCGGGCCACGCGTTCCTTTCCCACGCCGCTCTCTCCCGAGATGAGCACCGTGGAGTCCACCTGCGCCACCCGGCGCGCCAGCTCGAGCACCCGGCGCATTCCCTGGCTCCTCGCGATGAGATCCGAGGGCAGCTCGCCCTGCGGCGCCAGCTCGGCCAGGGCGCGCTGGCGGGCGGCGAGCTTCCGCTCGGCCTGGGTGAGGCGCGCGGTGATCTGCCGCAGGGCCACATCGAGCCCCCCGTCCTGCTCGAAGAAGGGCAGGTGAGGCTCCAATACAGCGCCCCACTGCTCCCGGGTCTTCGCGTGGAAGTGACACGTCTGGTGTCCCTGGCCGATGCAGCGATCCTCCAGGACGTAGATCCGCGTGCCCTCCGTGCGGCTGAGGTACCCGCTGGCGAACCCCGAGAGCGACCAGCAGACCGGCTCCTCCGCCCGGCCCAGGTGCAGCCGGTGCTGCTCGGCTACGTACGAGGCCTCCATGGTGGCGCCCTCCTCGGAGAACGGATCCGAGGCCTGGGGCGCCAGGCGGATGAGCCCCTGGAGCATGTGGATGAGCCCACCCGCGTTGCGCCAGTCGTTGACGCTGTCCCACTGGTACCCGGAGCACAGGGCCTCGGCCATGCGCCACCCATGCGCGAAGGCAAAGCGCGTGAAGAGCGCACGGGCCGCCGCCTGGCCGAAGGTGTCGAGGATCTGCTTGCGCAGCATTCCCATGGCCACGGCGTCCAGGATCAGTGCCCGTTGCCCCGCGAAGCGCACGGAGCCCTCCTCCGGGTCGATCTCCAGCAGCTCGCGGATGTCCAGGTCCTCCAGGCGCATGACGAAGCTCCTTCAAAATGAAGGAACCCTTACATCATTCTGAAGGAGTCCCGGAGCCGCACGGCGAGGGGATGCCCGGTAACCAACGGAAAGCACAGGCATCCGCTCCTTGGCGCGGGTCTTGTTCTCCAGGGGGTGACCCCACACCGGAGGCCCGCATCCATGGACAGCCCCCTGCACCTGATGTCCCCCGAAGTCCGCGCCAACCCCTATCCGCTCTACGCCGAGCTGCGGCGGACCGGCATCCGCCAGGTCGAGCCCGGAGGCATGTGGGCCGTCAGCCGCTTCGACGACGTGGTGGCCGTGCTGAAGGATCCCCGGCGCTTCTCCTCCGAGGGGCTCGGGCAGTCCTTCCTCCCGCCCTGGTTGCCCCGTAACCCCGTGGCCCAGTCGCTGGTGATGAAGGACCCGCCCGTGCACACGCGGCTGCGCGGGCGTGTCAGCCGGGCTTTTGGGCCCGCGGCGCTCGCCGTGCTGGAGCCCCGCAT
>DASVVJ010001262.1:0-10812 GCA_036389955.1 Myxococcaceae bacterium | reverse complement strand
GCTGGTGTGCGAGGTGAACTGCATTCCCGTGCAGCTGGTGCTCACCCGTCCCCTGGCCGTGGGCGCGCAGACGGTGCCGGACTCCGAGGTCCGCGCCACGTTCAATGCCTTCGAGGAGCGGGTGCCCCGGACGCCGGAGCGCGAGGGCCTCGCGGTGGCGCTGGCGCTGGACAGCCCGTCGCTCAAGGTGGGGCAGCCCTTCAGCGGCACGTTCACCGTGTCCGCTCTGGAGGGCAAGGTCCGCCCCGAGGTGGAGCCGGACTTCTTCGTCGCCGAGCGCATGGGCGGCATCTCCCGCATGGCGCTCACTCCGGATGGCGCGGGCCGCTTCCTGCTGAAGGGCGAGGCCGCGCCGGATGTGCCCAAGGAGCAGCCTCGCCTCAAGGGCGTGCTGCGGCTGGGCACGGCGCAGACGGGCTATCAATCGATGGAGGTGGATCTGCCGCTGGCGCCCGTGGAGGCCGCTCCCGTGGCGCAGGCCGCAACGTCGCCGTCCTCTCCGTCCGCCACGCCTGGGGCTCCCGCGAACGTGGGAGCCGCCGCGCCCGAGTCCGCGGTGGGCCTGGGGCTGGCGCTGCTGTTTGCCTTCCTGGGCGGCGCCATCCTCAACCTCATGCCGTGCGTCTTCCCGGTGCTGGCGCTCAAGGCGTACGGCTTCACCCGCCTGGCCCAGGAGTCCCGGGCCCGCGTGGGGATGCACGCGTTGGCGTACACCGGCGGCATCGTCGGGACGATGCTGGCGCTGGCCGCGGCGGTGCTCGCGGTGCGCGCGGGCGGCACCAGTGTGGGTTGGGGCTTCCAGTTCCAGGAGCCGCTCTTCGTCGCCGCGGTGTGCGCGGTGCTGGTGGCGTTCGCGCTCAACCTCTTCGGCGTCTTCAACGTGGGGATGGATGGCACGGCGCTGGCGGGCAAGGTGGACGCCTCGCACGGCCTGGCGCGCAGCGCGGGCGAGGGCATGCTCGCGGTGGTGCTGGCCACCCCGTGCTCGGCGCCGCTGTTGGGCACGGCGGTGGGCTTTGCCTTCGCGGCCGGCGCGGGCACGGTGCTGATCATCTTCACCGCGCTGGGCCTGGGCCTGGCGTTGCCCTTCTGTGTGCTGGTGCTGGTGCCGGGGCTGGCCAAGCGGCTGCCCAGGCCGGGCGCGTGGATGGAGCGCTTCAAGCAGTTCCTGGGCTTCGCGCTGCTGGGCACCTGCGTGTGGCTGGTGTGGGTGATGGGCGGGCTGGCCGGGGTGGATGGCATGGCGCGGCTGCTCGCGTTCCTCGTCGCCGTGGCGCTGGGGGCCTGGGTGTACGGCCTGGCTCAGGGCGCGGAAGGCGCGCGCCGCTGGGGCGGAATGGCCGCCGCTCTGCTGGTGCTGGTGGGCATCGGCGGCTTCGCGCTGCGCTTCGATGAGACGGCGCCCACGGCCCGCATCTCCGAAGTGGCCGCGCAGCCGTGGGACGAGGCCGCCGTGACCGCCGCGCTCAAGGCGGGGCAGCCCGTCTTCATCGACTTCACCGCGGACTGGTGCCTCACCTGCAAGTTCAACGAGCGCACCGTGCTGGCGCGCGAGCCGGTGCGCGCCGCCTTCGCCCGCCACCAGGTGGCCTTCTTCGTGGCGGACTGGACGCGGCGCGACGCGCGCATCTCCGCCAAGCTGGCCGAGTTCGGCCGCGCTGGCGTGCCCATGTATCTGATGATCAGCCCCTCCACGCCGGAGCGGCCCGAGGTGTTGCCCGAGCTTCTCACCACCGAGCTCGTTATTCAGGCGGTGGAGCGTGCGTCCGGGCTGCGCGCCGATGCGACGTGAGCCCCGCTGACCCATTTTCCCTTTTCCAACCCGTAGTACCGAGGAGATGAACCGATGAAGCGTGTCCTGACCGCCCTGGCGCTCACCGCCGCGTTGGGAGTTGCCTTCCCCGCGCTGGCCGCCGATACCGCCGAGGTTGGCAAGCCCGCCCCCGCCTTCAAGCTGAAGGACGAGGCAGGCAAGGAGCACTCGCTGGCGCAGTACCAGGGGAAGATCGTCGTGCTCGAGTGGACCAACCCGGGCTGCCCCTACGTCCAGCGCCACTACAAGGCCAACACCATGTCCAACACCCTGAAGGGCTTCGATGCCAGCAAGGTGGTGTGGCTGGCGGTGGACTCCACCGCCAACAACACGCCGGACAAGTCCGCCGCGTGGAAGAAGGAGAAGGGCTTCACCTACGCCGTGCTGCAGGACCCTGAGGGCACCGTGGGCAAGTCCTACGGCGCGAAGACGACGCCGCACATGTACGTCATCGACGAGAAGGGCGTGCTGCGCTACGTAGGCGCCATCGACGACGACGCGCGCGGCAAGGCCGAGAAGCCCAGCAATCACGTGAAGGCGGCGGTGGACGCGCTGCTCACCGGCAAGACGGTGCCGGCCTCCACCACCGAGCCGTACGGCTGCTCCGTGAAGTACAAGAGCTGAGCCCTTTGGAATGAAGGGTTCCAGGGCTTCTTCCCTTCGGGGGAGAGGCCCTTTTCTTTTGCTCGCGGGGCGAGCAGCGGGGCATGGGCGGGACACCTTGCCGCGCACCGGGACGGTTCGGATTTTCTCTGGAGGACCACCCTCACGAAGGAGGCAGGACGATGGCCGACAACAAGGGCAACCCGGTGAAGGGCGACGAGCGCACGGACATGGTGGACGCCGAGACGATCCGGCGTGAGTCCCGCCACCAGGACGAGAATGCGCCGCGCCGTGATGTGGCGGACGAGGACGTGGGACAGGACCGGATCCACCAGAAGGGCATTGGCGGGTATGGCGCCGAGGAGGGCACGCAGCCGCGCAGCGCTCCTCCGCTGAGGGACAACGGCGAGCGCAAGTAGCCCGCTCCACCCTGTCGCAAAGTGCCACAACGGGGCCCTGATCATGTCGGGGCCTCGTCGTATCCGCCCGGGAGCATTGGGCTTTTTCTCCCGGCGCGCCGTTGTGGCGAAACGTCTCACCGCACAGTGCCTCGCACGGAGAAAGGCGAGCCGGCCCCGCAAAAGCTAAGGGGTTTCCAGGGCTTGTCCCCGTGCACGGCATGGCGCGAGAGTTGCTCTCGCTCTGGGGAGGGGATCAGCGTTATGGCCCTGCTGCCCTGAAGAGCAACAGTGCAGCCATGCCCCACCCAGCCCGGTCATCCAATACGGCTGAAGAACTTCACGCAGACGCCTAGGTCTCCTATACCTGGGCGTCTGTTATCTACCGAGCAGAGCCGTTCTGCCCGTCGCCGTCTTTGAGGTACTGCCTGTGCCCACGCGTTTTCTCATCGCGCTGCTGCTCCTCACGCTCTCTGCCTGCATCGAAGGTAGCCCTCCGGTGAGTGTCGGAGTGCCGCAGCGAGGGCCGGATGCAACCGCCTCCACGGTGGAGGTGGTGCCCGACACGGGCATTGCCGCCGACGGACAGAGCACCGCCCAGGTGCGCGTCACGGTGAAGGATCGCACCGGCAAGGCGCTGGCGGGCCAGGAGGTGGCTTTCACGGCGACGGGTGCGGACAACCTGCTGGTGCAGCCGCCTTTGACGGACGCGAACGGCCAGGCGATGGGCACGATTGCCTCGACGCGCGCGGAGACGAAGACGCTGACGGTGGAGGCGGGGCCCGCGGGCAAGCGGGTGACGCTGGCGCAGCAGCCCCAGGTGACGTTCGTGGCGGCCAACGTGGCGCGGATCGTCTTCCTCGATCAACCGCCTGCTTCGGCACGGGCCGGGCAGGTGTTCGCGCCGCCCGTGCGGGTGCGGTTGCTGGATGCGCAGGGCAACGCGGTGACGGCCAGGGTGAACGTGACGATCGCGCTGGTGGCGGGCAATGGCGCGCCGCTGCAGGGCACGGCGATGCGGCTGACCACCGAGGGCGTGGCGACGTTCGATGATCTGAACGTGCAGCGTGCGGGCACGGGCTACACCCTGCGCGCCTCGGTGGGCCCGGTGGCGGCCACGAGCAACGCGTTCGACATTGTCGCCGACACGCTGTCGCCGCTTGCTACCTCCGTGGAGGTCAGCAAGACCCCGGTGATGGCGAACGGAGCGGACTCGACCTCCCTCATCGTGACGGTGCAGGACCGGTTCGGCAATCCGGTGGCGGGCCAGGCGGTGGGCCTGGCGGTTTCGGGTAGCAACAACACGCTGTCGGCCAGCAGTGGCACCACGGACGCCAATGGCGTCTTCACCGCGACGTTGCGCTCCACGCGCGCCGAGGTGAAGACGGTGGATGCCACGGTCAACGGCACGGCGCTGGCGCAGCGTCCCACGGTGACGTTCATTCCTGGCAGCGGGTCGGCCTTGAGGTTCGTGACGCAGCCTCCGGCCAGCCTGCTGGCGGGGCAGACAATGGCGCCTGCTGTGAGCGTCGAGGTGCTCGATGCCCAGGGCAACCGGGTGGCGGGTTTCTCGGGGCCGGTGACGATGGAGTTGGTGGCCAGCAACGGCGCCACCCTGGGGGGGACTACCCCTCAGCCAGCGGCCGCGGGCCTGGCCAGCTTCAATGACCTGAGCGTGCAGCGCGCGGGCACGGGCTATCAGCTTCGCGCCAGCGTGGGCGCCCTTCAGGTGCTGAGCACCCCGTTCGACGTCGCGGCCGACACGGTGTCTGCCCTGGTGAGCACGGTGGAGGTCAGCAAGACCCCGGTGATGGCGGATGGCACGGACTCGACCTCCCTCATCGTGGCGGTGCAGGACCGGTTCGGCAATCCGGTGGCGGGCCAGACGGTGGGGCTGGCGGTCACGGGCAGCAACAACACGCTGTCGGCCAGCAGCGGCACCACGGACGCCAATGGCGTCTTCACCGCGACGCTGCGCTCCACCCGCGCCGAGGTGAAGACGGTGGACGCCACGGTCAATGGCACGGCGCTGTCGCAGCGTCCCACGGTGACGTTCGTGGCGGGTCCCGCGGCGTCCCTGCGGTTCGTGACGCAGCCTCCGGTCAGCGTCACGGCGGGGCAGACGATGGCGCCTGCTGTGAACGTCGAGGTGCTCGATGCTCAGGGCAACCGGGTAACGGGCTTCGCGGGCACGGTGACGATGGGGCTGGTGGCCAGCAATGGCGCCACGCTGAGTGGCACCCCCGCTCAGCCGGTGGCCTCCGGCCTGGCCAGCTTCAATGACCTGAGCGTGCAGCGCGCGGGCACGGGTTACCAGCTTCGTGCCAGCGTGGGCGCCCTTCAGGTGCTGAGCACTTCGTTCGACGTCGCGGCCGACACGGTGTCTGCCCTGGTGAGCACGGTGGAGGTCAGCAAGACCCCGGTGATGGCGGATGGCACGGATTCGACCACCCTCATCGTGACGGTGCAGGACCGGTTCAGCAATCCGGTGGCGGGCCAGACGGTGGGCCTGGCGGTTTCGGGCAACAGCAACACGCTGTCGGCCAACAGTGGCACCACGGACGCCAATGGCGTCTTCACCGCGACGCTGCGCTCCACCCGCGCCGAGGTGAAGACGGTGGACGCCACGGTCAACGGCACCGCGGTAGCGCAGCGTCCCACGGTGACCTTCATTCCTGGCCCGGCGGCGGCGCTGAGGTTCCTGACGCAGCCTCCGGCCAGCGTCACGGCGGGGCGGACGATGGCGCCTGCTGTGAACGTCGAGGTCATCGATGCCCAGGGCAACCGGGTGACGGGCTTCGCGGGCACGGTGACGATGGGGCTGGTGGCCAGCAATGGCGCCACGCTGAGTGGCACCCCCGCTCAGCCGGTGGCCTCCGGCCTGGCCAGCTTCAATGATCTGAGTGTGCAGCGCGCGGGCACGGGTTACCAGCTTCGCGCCACCACCCCGGGGCCCTCGGGTGCCCTCGAGGTGCTGAGCGCCCTGTTCGACGTCACGGCGGACACCCAGTCGGCACTGACGAGCTCGCTGGACGCCAGCAAGAACTCCGTGCTGGCCGATGGCAACGACTCCACCACGGTGACGGTGACGGTGCAGGACCGCTTCAGCAACCCGGTGCCCGGCCAGACGGTGACTGTGGCCGCCACGGGCGCCAACAACATTCTGACGCCTAGCAGCGGCACCACGGGCGCCAACGGCCTCTTCACCGCGACGCTGCGCTCCACCCGGGCCGAGGTGAAGACCATCAGCGCCATGGTGAATGGCACCGCGGTGGCGCAGAGCCGGAACGTGACGTTCATTCCCGGTCCTCCGGCGTCCCTCGCCTTCATCACCCAGCCGCCCGCCTCGCTCATGGCCGGCAGCACGATGGGGTCCATCCAGGTGGAGCTGCTCGACGCGGCGGGCAACCGGGTGACGAACTCCACGGACACGGTGGAGCTGTCGCTGAATGATCCCAGCGGTGGAAGCGCCTCGCTGGGCGGCACCCCGTCGCGGTCCGCGGCGGCGGGCGTGGCCACCTTCAATGATCTGTTCGTCGAGACCGCCGGCCAGGACTACCAGCTGCTGGCCCTCACCTCCCTGCCGGGTGTCACCCCCGAGACGAGCAACCCGTTCGACATCACCCCCGCCGCCCCGAGCACCACCACCTCCACCCTCTCCGTGTCGCCGGGCACCGTCGTGGCGGACAACGTCCGCGAGGCGGTCATCACCGTCACCGTGAGGGACCCGTACAACAACCCGGTGGAGGCCCAGGCGGTGAGCCTCAGCGTGTCGGGTGTGGCCAACACGTTGGACCGCAGCACCGGCGTCTCCGGCGTCAACGGCCTGTTCGTCGCCCGGCTGCGCTCCTCTCGCGCGGAGGTGAAGACCGTCAGCGCCACGGTGAACGCCCTGCCGCTGGCGGCGACCGCCAGCTCCACCTTCGTGGCCGGTGAAGTGGCCAACCTGGGGCTGATCGCCGTGCCTTCCGAGGTCGAGGCTGACGGCGTGTCGGCCGCGGTGCTCACCGCCACCGCGGAGGATGTGTTCGGCAACCGCGTGCCCGGCGTGAACGTCGTCTTCACCTCCTCGGGCTCCAACAACATCTTCGATCCGGGCAACGGTCCCACGGATGTCAACGGCGAGCGCGTGACGAACCTGCGCTCCACCTCCTTTGGCGTGAGGACGGTGACCGCCACCGTCGTCACCGGCACGGGCAACAGGATTGGCACCACCCCGGTCACCTTCCTGCGCCCCGCGGCGCAGGTGTCGGGCGTGTTGCTGCCCGTCAGCCCCGCGGCCGGCTGCACCACGCTCCAGTACACTGTGAGCCAGCCGCAGTCGTCGCCCGCCGACATGATCATCGAGTACGAAGAGGGCGGCGTCTTCAAGCGGGCCACCCAGGCCGGCTCCGACACGGGCTCGGGTGTGCAGAGCGTGGCCACCTCGCCCACGGGCGTGACCCACGTGTTCCACTGGAACAGCACCGCGGATCTGCCGTCCTCCAACGCCACCGTGCGCATGCGCGTCACCTCGCGGCTGGTGGGCTCGCTGCCCAACAGCGTCATCCTCAATGGCGTCACCCTGGCCAACGGGCTGCGCTTCGCCTCGCCGGGGTTGATGCCCGCGGGCACGTCACCGACGCAGGTGGCGCGCGCGGACCTCAACGCGGATGGGCGCATGGACCTGCTGGTGACCACCCCTGCGTCCAACGCGATGCAGGTGCTCATGGGAGATGGGGTGGGCGGCTTCGGAGCGCCCACCGCCGTCAACGTGGGGGTGAGCGTGGGCTCGCTGCTCGTGAGGGACCTGGACAACGACGGCCGGGCAGACGTGCTCGTCGGCAACGTCGCCGGACCCGAGGTGATGCTGATCAAAGGTCTGGCCAATGGTGCCTTCGCGGCGCCCGTGACGGCGGTGACGCTCCAGGGCAACTCCATGGGCTTGAGCGTCGGGGACTTCAACCGCGATGGGCGGTTGGACCTGGCCGCCACCAGCGCGGCGGGGACGGTGGAGGTGGCGCTGGCCACCACGGCGGGGACCTTTGCCGCGCCCACGCGCACCAACGTGGGCGGCACACCGCGCTCCATCGCCGTGGCGGACTTCAACCTCGACGCGCGCCTGGACCTCGTCTTCGCGGACTCCGACTCGGACGTGAAGCGGATGCTCGGTGACGGCTCGGGTGGCTTCGGCGCCGTGGCATCGCTGGGCATGGGCACGGGAGCCGTGGCGCTCGCGGTGTCGGACCTGAACGTGGACGCCCGGCCGGACGTGGTGGCCGCCCGCGCTACCCTTGGCGTGGTCAGCGTTGCGCACAGCAACGGAGATGGCACCTTCGCCGTCCTCCCGGCCGTCAACACCGGTGGCCAGCCTTCGGGCCTGGCCGTGGCGGACATGGATGGGGATGGGCGGAGCGATGTGGTGGTGTCCGGGGTGGGCAGCGATGCGCTCGTGCTGCGCGGGGAGCTCAACGGCGCGCTGAGCAACACGCCGCTGGTGGTGGCCGCGGGCGGGCCTCTGAGCGGGCTGGTGGTGCTGGATGCGGACCGCAGCGGCCGGCCGGACGTGGTGGCCGCTCGCACCGGGGACAACGGCGTGGCGGTGATGCTCAACACCATGGTGGATCGCTGCGAGCGCACGCTCGCCGCGAGCATGCAGCTCGCGGTGGCGACGCTGCCGTCAGCCGTGGCGGTGTCGGACCTGGACAAGGACGGGCGCCTGGATCTGGTGGCGGCCGCCTCGGGCAGCAACGCGCTTCATGTCACGCGGGGCCGCGGCAACGGCACCTTTACCGCCTTCACCATCGTGCCGCTGCCCACCGGTGCCACCAACCCCCAGGGCGTGGCGGCGGGCGACTTCAACAATGACGGGCGCGTGGACCTGGTGAGCGCCAACCAGAACAGCAACAACGTGAGCGTGCTGGTGGACAACGGCGCGGGCGGCTACACCGGCGCTAACTGGAGCACGGCCACGTCGCCGCGCGCGGTGGCCACCGCGGACTTCGATCAGGACGGCAAGCTGGACCTGGTGGCCTCCAACGGAAGCAGCAACACGGTCTCCGTGCTCTATGGCAACGGCGATGGCACCTTCCCCGTGACCGTGACGGCCAACGTCGGCGTTCAGCCCACGTCGGTGGTGGCGGCGGACATCAACTCGGACGGATGCCCGGACGTGGTCACGGGCAACACCAGTGGCGGCAACGTCACCTCGCTGCGCACCAACCGGAACGCGGCCACGGGCGCATGCCTGAGGACCTTCGCCTCGCTGGGCAACTTCTCGGTGGGCGGTGGGCCGCGCTCGCTCAACGTGGGAGACTTCAACAGGGACAACAAGCTGGACCTGGCGGTGGCCAACTCCGGCAACAACTCGGTGAGTGTGCTGCCCGGCGTGGGAGATGGCTCCTTCCTCGGCGCGGTGAACACCACGGCCACCGGCACCAGCCCCGAGTTCCGCGATCCGCGCGGCCTGGCCGTGGGCGACTTCAACCAGGACGGCAAGCTGGACCTGGCCACCGGCAACTTCCTGGGTCCCAGCATCACCCTGCTGCTGGGGCAGAGCACGGCCGGCGGCCCCGTGGTGCCGTTCACCATTGGCCCCACCGTCGCGGCGGGCACCGGGTTGACGAGCCTGACGGGAGCGGACCTGGACGGCGACGGGCGGCAGGACCTGGTGGGCACCACCACCGCGGACAACCGGGTGTCGGTGCTGCGCGGCACCAACTCGGGCGTGGCGGGCGCGGCCCTGTTCACCGCGCTGCCGGGGGCGACGGCGGCGGCCACCGCGTTGAGCGTCACCACAGGGGACATCAACAAGGACGGCAAGCCGGACCTGCTGGTGGCCAACCGCGCGACGACGAGGGTGAGCCTGCTGATGGGAGACGGCATGGGAGGCTTCGGCACGGCCAGCACTTCCACCGTGGGCACCAACCCCTTCTCGGTGACGGTGGCCGACGTGAACCGCGACGGCAACCCGGACGCGGTGGCGGCCAACAACGTGACCAACAACCTCACCGTTCTGTTGGGGGATGGGACCGGGCTGCCGCTGACAGGGACCACCGTGACCACCATCGGCTCGCCCAAGGTGGTGCGCACCGTGGATGTCGACCTGGATGGAGACCTGGACATCGTCACCGCGGGAAGCCAGGTCCACGTCCACGTGAACAATGGCAGCGGAACCTTCAACCCCACCCCCAACAACTACTCGGTGATTGCCTCGCCTCTGGTGCTGCTCACCGCGGACTTCAACAATGATGGCCGCGTGGACGTGGCGACCGGCAATAACAGCACGACCATCACCGTGTCCGTGGTGACCGGTAACGGGGCGGGCGGCTTCGGCACGGCGAGGACGATGGGCCTGGGGTTCAACGCCGTCGCGATTGCCGCGGGGGATGTGGACAGGGATGGGAAGCTGGACCTCGCGGTGGCCGGAGGCAACGCGCCCAACTACGAGGTGCGGGTGCTCAAGGGCGTGGGAGATGGCTCGTTCTCGAGCGTTCCCCTGGCGACGCTGACGCTGAGTTCCACCTCTCCGGGCCTGGATGGGTTGGCCATCGGTGACATCGATGGGGATGGGCGGCTGGACCTCGCCGCGACGGCGCCCTCGACGGACAACGTGGTGGTGTGGCGGGGCAACGGGGCGGGTGGCTTCTCCACGCCGGTGCTCTGGTCCTCCTCGGATACCTCGAGCTCGGTGACGCTGGAGGACCTCAACTCCGACGGGCTGCTGGACATCGCCACCGGCGGCAGCCTGGCGCTGGGCGTGCTGCTGGGCCGCTGAGGCGCAAGGCCGGACGAAGTACCCAGGCGGGCGCCGCCCTTACCGCGCGGCGCCCGTCGTGCGTTCAGGGGCTAGCGGGCCGAGCGGGCCATGGCGTCCTTGAGGGCGGCGCCGAGCGTGTCCACCTCGGCCTGGTGGGATTCGAAGACTGCGCCCAGGGTGGCACAGGGGCCGTAGGCGGTGCTGCCATCGATGCTCACCTCGGGGGTGGCGCAGCACTGCACGTCGGCGCGCAGGGTGAC
>DASVVJ010001261.1:0-1600 GCA_036389955.1 Myxococcaceae bacterium | reverse complement strand
CCGGGAGCGCGGGGCCAGTATGAGCAGGCGAAGGACTCGGCCACCCAGGCCAGCCTGCGCCGGCCCGAGCTGGCGGTGCCGCAGGTGGGAGAGAAGCTGCCGGTGGTGCCGCCGCTGAGGCCTGTGCGGGCGCCAGTGGCGGGCGGGCTGGCCACAGCGGGCGTGATGGGAGGGCAGGCGGTCATCGACGCCAGCAAATCTCTGGACGACGAGTTGCTAGAGCGCATTAACGAGGCACTGGCCGAGTGCGCCAACATGGCGCGCGCGGAGATGCTGCTTAAGCACTTCCAGGGCGGGCGCCCCACGGCGGAGAAGTGCAACGAGGTGGTGGGAAAAGACAATCAGGGAAAGCCCATCACCTGGGCAATGCAGCTAGGGATGGAACAGCACCGGTTCGCCCTGGCGTGCGCGGACGTAGCATTGGGGAAGTTGAAGCCTGAGGGCTATAGCCTCTCGCCGCGCTACCGCTACGACCCGGCCACGGGGAAGGCGGAGCGCATTCCGCCAGAAACCGTCAAGCAGTTGCTTGATCGGGGACGAGGCGCGGAGCTGAGAGAAACCCTGGAGCCCGACGTCGTCATCCACATCAAGGGGGCGCCGCATCAAGTGCAGGCCGTCTACGATTACAAGTTCCCGTGTGTGAATACGGATCAACGGTCTCGATGGAGAGAGTATTCAGAGGGCCGCGCGGATGGTGTGGAAAACCAGGGAGATTTGTATAGGGATGCCCTGAAGGTGAAGCCATGGCGGGTGCAGCCTCACCTGGGAGTCTACTGATGAGTGAACATTATCCACGCGTTCGAGTGCAGACCCAAAGTGGATACACCCGGCTAAGGGAGGGGCTGAGTCTGACCTTCTACTTGCCTCCGCGGCATCCCGAATACGCGGAGGATGTGCTTCGCGCGCTGGAGCTTTACCTGCGGTACACAGGGCCGGGTGCATTGCGCAGTTACGCGGATACGGAAGGGTACTGGCAGGACTTGGATGAGGCGGGTTGGGAGGTGATCCGTAGCAAGCTACGGGAAAGGAAATGCCCGCAGGCCTACCTGGAGGAAGGAGCGCCCGTTGGGCCCCGGTACGCCTTTCATTACAGAGGCAAGGATGAGGGGTTCGTCACCCAGACGAATAAGCCGGACGCGACATGCGAGGCGATCTTCTGGCTGCCCAGCGAATACCTGGAGGAGTACGGTCCAAGCCGTGTACGTGAGCTGGCGGTCGAGTTGGCCACGTTGCTGCCTGTGCGCTCGGGGTTTTGTGGCTTGTCGTTCAATGGGGAACTGGACATGGCAGGGATGGAACTCAAGTTGCTGCCGTATTGGAAGCGTTACCCCGGCATCGACATTCCCAGTCCGACTGGATATTCGAGGGACATGGGCAAGCGCCTGCGCGGTCCGCACTGGATGAACTTCCTGGGCCAGCCAGTGCTGGGGGAGTTGGGGGGCGTGCCGGGGCTGCGCGAGCGGCTCAAAAGCCCAGAAACGACGGTACAGGAGCTCCCAGGAGACAAGGCCCTCATCACCCTGGGGGAGTGGCCCGAGGCCGGAGATCTCGAGAAAGGGGAGGTGCTGCTCGCGTACCGGGAGCTGGCGCGGGTGCTGGA
>DASVVJ010001260.1:0-26881 GCA_036389955.1 Myxococcaceae bacterium | reverse complement strand
CTCCCAGCCCTGGCGCACGGGGGCCAACGGGACCACCGCCAGGGTGATGCACTGACCTCCCGGCACGTTCACATCAACCGGATGGACCTGACACCATTCCGTCATGGCAATCAGCCGCGGCCCCCGCCCGCCTTCTCCTCGAGCAGTGGCTTCAGCACCGGTCCGATCCTCCGCTGGAGGAAGAACCGAAGCCCCTCGATCTCGACATAGGTCCTCAGGGTCTCTGGATCGAAAGCCACCACGCGCATCCGGGCGATGTCTCCGTCGCTTCCCAGATAGGTGCACAGCGCGCAGATCTCCTTGCCGTAAGGCGGGCGCTCATGAAGACGGATCTCCTCAGCGCCCGCGGGCAGCGCGATCCGCTCATCCTGGAAGTAGGTGAGCACCCCGCCCGCGTGGTGGATGGCGTCCAGCGCCAGCGGAGCCGTCCACAGCTCAGGCGTCTGGGTGAAGGAGAAGAACTCGCCGATGCGCTCCTGCATCACCCACGCGGCCAGCTGCCGGTCCGGAAGGAATCGCAGATAACGGAACCCCTGCATCTTGGGGCCCAGGTAGACGTCCTGCGTGGGGTTGTAGACCGGCCGGGCATCCCGCCGACCCGCTGTCGTGCACAGCGCCGCTGTGGCCGGATCCACCTTTGGAGGCACCACCGGCGTGGCGGAGAGCAGCACGGTGGCGGTGAACACCTTGCGGCTGATCGGCGCCATGTCCGGACGCGGCCGCAGCTCCGTGCTCACCTGGACCGCCACTGGGACGATCCCCCGCTCGGTCGCCTTCGCGGCGTGGGCGGTGACCACCAACCGGGTGGACTTGCCGGGCCAGACCTTCGCGGCCAGGTGGAACTGGACCTGCCGCAGCCCCACCACATGAAACCCGGGCCTCAGCAGCAGGCTGGCCTCCGCCATCATCTCCATGCCGAAGGTGCCGGGCAGAACCGAAACCCCGTCGACCTGATGCTCCTGGAGGTACGGATCGCTGTCGAGGTGCAGGTTCCTCATGGCGACCAGTGAGTCGCCGGTCCGCTCCACGATCGCCTCGATCAGGGGGTGGGAATCCCGGCCCAGGACCGCCTCCTTCGGCGCGCTGGGCCTGCCCAGATACTCCTCGACGATCACGTGGAAGTTGGTGCCCCCCATCCCGAAGGCGCTGATGCCAGCCGTGCGGGGCCCCCCTTGAGCGGGCGCGGGCCAGGGCTTCTTCTCGGTGTTCACCACGAGCGGGACCTCCGCCCACTTGATGTCGGGATTCGGGCGCTCGCAGTTGATCTGGGGCGGCAGGACCTTGTGCTCGAGGCTCTTGAGAACCTTGATGAGGTTGATCACCCCGGCCGCGGAGTGGAGGTGGCCAATCATCGACTTGACCGAGCCGATCGCGACGGACCCGGGCGGAAGCCCCTTCAGGACCTGGGTATAGGTGGAGACCTCGGTGAAGTCCCCCACGGGGGTCGCGGTCCCGTGACACTCGATGTACTGGATGGCGCTGGCCGGAACCGCGGCCTGCTCCAGGGCCCGCCGGACCGCCAGCTCCTGACCGACCGGGTTGGGCGCCAGCAGTGACTTGCCCTTGCCGTCGCTGGAGGCTCCCACGCCCTTGATGATCGCGAAGATGCGGTCTCCGTCCCGCTCCGCGTCCTTCAACCGCTTGAGGATCACGACGCCCGCGCCCTCTCCGGGCACGAAGCCAGAAGCGTCCGCATCGAAGGGGCGGCTGCCCTTCTTGCTCAGCCCCTGGAAGGTGCAGTTCACGGTGTACAGCTCGGGCGTCATGTCCGCGAAGGAGCCGCCCGCCAGCACGGTGTCCGTCTCCCCCAGTTGGAGGCTGGCCACCCCCGCGGAAATGGCCGCCAGCGAGGAGGCACACGTACTCTCGAACGTGCCGATGGCCCCCTTGAAGCCGAAGAGGTGGGCGACGAGCGCGGCCTCCGCACTCCCCGCGTAACCCGCCATGGAATAGGGCGTCAGGGGAGCCATGCCCTCCTTGAACTTCCGTTCGGCCTCGCCAGCCACCTGGTCCACCATGGCTTGGGGCAGATCGCAGGCGCGGAGCACCTTCCTCAACCCCTCGTCCATCTCGGCGTAGCCCACGCGCAAGTCCACCTCGCGCTCACGCAGGCGCCCAGGCATGTCCGCCATGAAGACCGCTGTCCGCTCCGCGGCGCTCGGGGCCAGCTTCACCTTGCGCATGGCTTCGGCGGCGGCCGTCAGCGCATACAGGTGCGCACGGTCCATCTGGGAGACCAGGGCCGGAGGCATGCGGAAGGCTTCCCCATCGAAGTGGAACCCTTGCGTGAAGCCCCCCAGCGGGCAGTAGATCTTGCCCACGGCGCCGTCTGGATCGTAGTAGCGCTTGAGATCGAAGCGCTCGGGCGGGATGGGAATGATCTGGTCCTTCTTCGCCAGAATGTTCTCGAAGAAGGTGTCACTGTCCTTGGCGCCTGGCGTCAGCGAGCCGAACCCCACGACGACCACCGGCTCCCGCTCCTTCGGAGGCCGGATCCGCGCCGCCAGCTGGGCGTGGAACGCCGGCACATACTCTTCCAGCGTGAGGTGGTAGGCCTGCCCTCCCATCGCCAGGGAGTTGACGCTGGCCCGGCGGGGCGCGCCGCTGGCGGGAGCCTCCCAGGGGGCAGGCTTGGACAGAAGGCGGAAGGGCACCCCGTCCCCACGCAGCTCGGCGCGCGGCTCGCGCACATGCCGCTGGGCCGGAAGCTCCCGGTGCCGCAGGGCCATCAACGTGCGCAGGAGCCCGGGGAGCACCGCCGCTGACTGGAGATAGCCGACCATGTCCTTGGTCGAAGCGAGCGTCAGACTCCCGGCGGCCACCCCCTTGAACACCTCTGCCATCGCCGAGAGCTCCGAGGCTTCCAGGAAGTCCACGCCATTGGCGTGACACTCGAGGAACTGCACGGCCTCGGGGCCGTATCCAGCCTGCGCGTAGGCCCGCTGAGCCGCCAGCACCTGGGCCATTCCCGGCGGGCTGAGCAGCGCGCCGCGGCTGCCCTGGTTCGCCCCGCTGATCCCACGAATGACCGCCTGGATCTGATCCCCGGCCTTGATCGCGTCATCGAGCCGCCGCAACGCGACGAAGCCAACGCCCTCTCCCAGGAGGGTACCGCTGGAGCGAGCATCGAACGGGCGGGGAATCTCCTCACGGGTCAGCAGGCCCATGCGCTCGAAGGTGACGAAGGGCGAGGGAGACAGGTAGGGGCTGGTGCTTCCCACCAGCGCGACATCGTAGTCGCCCAGAATGAGGCCCTTGGTGGCGTGCTCGAGCGCCGCCAGCATGGAGGCACAGGCGGAGTTCACCACATAGTGTGGCCCCTTCAGGTCGAACAGGGAGCACGCCCGGCCGAGCGCGAGGCTCATTCCCGAAACGGAACCACGGGTGATGTCGCGATGGCTGATCCCGTTCAGCACGCGCTGGGCCTCCGTGAGGATGCGCTGGCGTGCCGGCGCGGGGAGCCCGGACTGGTCGAGCGCCTCCTGGACCGATTCCATCATCCGGGACATGTGCCAGAGGTAGGGATGGACGATTCGCAGGTCGAACCCCATCTCCGCCCCGCCCATGATGACCGCCGTCCGCTCCCGGGGAAAAGGACGCTCATGCAGGCGGGCATCCGCCATTACCCGGCGGATGGCCTCCACGGTGTAGAGCTCGCACCGGTGCAGCTCGTCGAGCATCTTGGGCCCGATCTTGTATTCCCGCCACGGCAGCTCCAGCTCCTTGAAGAAGGAGCCGCGCCATACGGGCCCCTTGTCCAGCTCCGCGGGGTTGTCGCTGTGGAAGTGCTCTCTGGAGAAGCGGTCCGCGGGCACCTCGGAGAAGCTGGGGGTCCCTCGGGAAATATGCTCCCAGAGCTGCTCGGGCGTCTGCGCGTTCGCGACCAGACACGAGGCACCAATGATGGCGACGGGCACGGCCGCCTGGGGGGCTGCATCAGAGCTGGTCGTCATCTCACATACTCTTCCAGTACGACGTGATAGTTGGTTCCGCCAATGCCGTAGGAGTTGACGGCAGCGCGGCGCGGCGCCCCCTGCGCATGCCAGGCCTGAGGCTTGCGGTGGAAGGCCAGCTGATCATTCCAGGGGATGATGGGATTGAGCGCAGCCCCGGTGAAGATCGGAGGCAGGGTCTGGTGCCGCAGCGCAAGCACCGCTCGGATGAGACTGGCCGCGCCAGAGGCGATGTACGAATGGCCGATGCTCGGCTTGAGGGCGCCCACGGCCGCGAGGTTGTCCTTGCGCCCGTAAACCTTGAGCAGGGCACCTGCCTCCGGAATGTCACCCTCCGGCATCCCAGAGGCGTGCGCCTCGATGTACTGAACGCTCGCCGGCTCGATGCCACCGTCCCGGAGGGCACGCTGCATCGCCAGCACCTGCCCGGTCTCCTGGCTGGCGAAGAGGGACCGGCCGAGCCCGTCGGACGAACCGCCGACGCCTGGAATCAGCGCGTGGATGCGATCACCGTCGCGCTGGGCGTCCGAGAGCCGCTTCAGCACGAAAATCCCGCACCCCTCCCCATGCACGAACCCATCCGCATCCCTGGCGAATGGGCGGGTCTGTCCCGTCGGGGAGACCACGCCGGCGAAGCACATGTTCACACAGAAAGGGACGGTAATCTGGGACCAGGCCCCTCCGGTCAGCGCCACGTCCCAGCGGCCATCACGCAGGCCCTGGATGCTCAGCGCCACCGCGGCCAGTGACGAGGCACAGGCGGACTCCACGGTGAAGGCGCAACCACGCGTATCCAGGGCCCTGGCCAGCCGGGTGGCGGGGGCGCTGTTGAGAATGCCCGGCAGCGTCTCCCCGGTGATGGGCAGACTCCGGGCCTGGAACAGCTCCCGCGCCTCCTCGATGAAGCGTTCTACCCGCTCTGCCGGAATCCCCGCCCCCCGGAGCACCTGGCGGTAGAGCTCGGCGAACTCCGGATATGCCAGCCGCGCCTCCACCACCGTCTCCCTGTGGCTTCCGGGCGTGGCCGCCAGGATCACGGCCGTGCGCTCCGCGGGCAGTGCCCGCGATGCCCCATAGCCCGCGTCTCGCACGGCGTCCCTGGCGACCTCCAGGCACCACAGATGGGTCTGGTCCATCTGGGCGACCGCCGTTGGCGGCAGGCCAAACTCCCGGTAGGGGAAAGGCCTGTCCTTCACCAACGCGGACTTCGGCGTGTAAACGCGGAAGAAGGCCTCCCTGCTCCGGGTCACCACCTTGCCCGGCACGTGGTAGAGCGACACCGGCCAGCGCTCGTCGGGGATGTCGTCCACGGCGCTCCGGCCCTGGAGGGCATTCTCCCAGAGGGCCTGGGGATCGTCCGCCCCGGGATAGCGGCAGGACATGCCCACGATGGCGATGGGCTCCGCCGCGGGCCGGCGGGCGGACACTGGGGCCGCGGGCCGCGGGGCCTCCGGCGCGTACGCCTCCAGTACCGCGTGGTAGGCGATGCCTCCAAAACCGGCGGCATGGATGGCCGCGCGAAGCGGCCCCTGCTGCGGCAGTGCCTGCTCCGCGTTGACGCGGAACGGGGTCCCCTCCAACGGGATCTGGGGGTGCCCCGTCCGGAAGGTACGCTGCGGCAGGAGCGCCCGGTTCTTCAAGGAGTGGATGACCTTGAGCACCGCCGCCAGGCTCGACGCGGTCTGAAGATCGCCAATGGACTCCGCGACGGCTCCGAGGGCGACCTGCCGCGCGCTCTGGTAGGCCCCTCCCAGGCCGGCGACGATCTGTGCGTCCCAACTCGTTACGCCTGTCGCGCCTGTCTCCAGGTAGGTGATCGCTCCGGCGTCCACACCGGCCCGCTGGAGCGCCTCCGCCGCGGCCCGCTGATGGACCTGGGCCTCCGTCGCGGTCATGACAGGGCCACGTCCCTGGTTGGCCCCACCGACCCCGCGAAGGACGGCGTGGATGGTGTCACCGTCCCGCTCGGCGGCTTCGAGCCGCTTGAGCAGCAGCATCACCGCGCCCTCTCCCAGGGCCGTGCCATCCGCTCGGGCATCCAACGGGAAGACACCGCTCGTGGAAAGCCGGCGTAGCTTGCTGTGGAGCACATACTCCATGGGCGAGAGGGCGGGACTGGCGGCTCCGACCAGCGCCATGTCCCACTCATCGCTCATCAGCCCCTGGACAGCCGTCTCCAGAGCCGCCAGCCCGGAGGCCGCGTGAGCATCCACGCAGAAGTGCGGTCCCTGGAGCCCGAAGAAACCGCAGATGCGGCCCAGCACCGGACTCATGAAGCCCCAGAAGGCCCAGTCATCTGACTGATCGATGTAGCGCTGGGTAAACTCCTTCTGGACGGCCTCGAGGATCTGCTCGGACAGCCCCGGAGGCAGCTGCCTCAACGCGGCCGACTGCCTGGCGGCCGAGACCAGCTCCGGCAGCCGCCACTTGAAGTTGAAGGGCTGGTTGCTCTTGCGCCCCATCCCCGAGGAGCCAGCGATCACCGCGACCCTGTCGCGGGCGTACGCACGGTCGGCGGTGTAGCCGGCCCCCACCATGGCCTGATGGGTCGCTTCGAGCAGCATCAGCTCCACGCTGTGGAGGAGACGGGTCTCAATCGGCGGCAGCCTGAACCGCTTCCAGTCCAGCCGCAGCTCCCCCACGGGAGCTCCCATCAGGGCATAGGTGCGATCGATCGCCCCCAGATCCTTGCTGCCGTATTTGTTCCAATCCCACCGAGGCTCCGTCAGCTCGCGAACGGAGACATGCCCGGACTGGAGGTTTCGCCAGAACGCCGGAACATCGAGCGCATCCGGCAGAATGCACCCCATCCCGATGATGGCCACCGGCTCCTGTCGCACGCTACGCATACACCGCCTTCCTCTCAGCCCGGAGGAAACCGGACGGATCCAGCGAACTCACCAGGGAGGCACTCTGCGCTGGGGTGTAGGCATCCACGCTGATCGAGCAGTAGTCCTTCGCCTCGAGGCACATCCATCCCTCGTCGTTCCACACGGTGAAGGAGTAATAGAGGAGCTCCCCCGCTTGTCTGTCCAAGGTGGCCCGGCACCAGAGCCGCTCGCCCGGACGAGGGGCCTGTCCCAAAGACAGCCGCCCCACCCCCTTGGGCACGGGGGCCCGCAGGTTGTGGAGGATTCCCAGCGTGCCCACCAACTGGAAGCAGCCGTCGAGGAAGAACGGGTCCACGCAGAACCGGGCCGGGGAAACGGAAGCGAAATAGCCCGTCGGCTCGGGCACCCGCAGACACGCGATGGCCTCCCGCGGGCTCAGATAGCTGATCCACTCCACCCGTCGGAACAGCGCGCCCACATGGAAATAGGCCTCCTGGACGTAGGAGCGGCTGAACGGGATCTCCCCATCGGGGCCGCGCCCCTTCTCCAGGCCTGGCTCCACCTTCTGGCGCGGCCGCTCGCCCAGGCGGGCCTCCGCCCGGTAGTGCAGCACGCCCGGCCGCAGCACCGCGCCGCGCGGGTGAAGCAGGTCCGCATACGCGGACAGCTCCAGCCAGTCGCCACGTGGCACCACCCGCACGTAGGCTTCCGTCGGCCGCTCTGCCCTCACCCGGATGAACTTCTCCAGGGTCACGTCGCGCAGCTCCGCCACCTCTGCGCCTCCCGCGGCCGTGGCCACCTCGGCGAGCCACTCCATGGCCGCGGCGCCGGGCAACACGGGTGTGCCATTGACCAGGTGCTCCTGGAGGTAGAGATCCTCCTGGAGGGAAAAGGTTCGGCTCCAACTTCCGTCCTCCCGCGCGGTCCCCTGCATGGGAAACCGGCCTACGGGCGAGGCTGGGCTCTCGCGAGCCGTCTTCACTTCCGGGATCCGGTCTTGAAACAGCGGCCCCAGCGCGAGCCGGCGCCGCTGCTCCCGGGCCGCCGGCATCTGCCCCGCCGCGAAGTCCAGCGTCAGCGTCGTGGGCTCGTAGACCATGCTGAGCGCGTTATCTATCCTGCAGAGGGTCTTCATCGACGGAGCCCCCATCCCAGCGGGCGCATCGCAGTCCTGTAGGAACTCCACCGCGGTGTCCAGGTTGATCCGGCCCCACCGCTCGCCAATGAGCTGCTCCAATCGGCGATACCGATGAATGGAGTCTTCCTGCATCTCCTGGAGCATCTCCAGGGCCACCGCTTCATGCCCGCTGGCGGCCTTGTGTGCGACCAGGAAGTGGTTGGTGGAAGCCACGTAGTCCTTGCCGGGCTGGGCCCCATACTGGCCGGAGTGGGGCCCCACCTGCTCCCAGACCCGCGCAGTCCCGGACCGGTGTGCGAGCATCAGGTTCCAGTTGCCGCCCCGGGACATTCCTTTGACGAGGTCCACCGCCGCATCCATCGTCCTCGCGCGCGCGAGCACCTCGCGGTTCTGGAACGTGAGCGGGTAGAACAGCCGCTGATCCATGGGCGCGACCGGAACGTTGACGCCCAGGCTCAAGCCTTCGGCGTTCATCCCAGAGCACACCCCCAGCGCCGCGGGCCAGAAGGTGATTGAAATATAGGGAATGCGCCCCTCCACCCGGTAGACGACACAGCAGGGGCGCATGAACTTCGCCAGGGATGGATAGGGGACATCCAGGTTGTGCCCATGGATGACATTCCCCTGCGCGCTGGCGCCCCCCATGACAGCGAATTGAGAGCAGCCAATCGGCGCCCCGGACAACACGTCCAGGATGAGCGTATGGTAGAGAAAGGTCTGCCGGGGGATGCCGCTCGTGTCGACAATCCCCCGGATCTCCTCGTGAACGTCGGGGGGCAGCAGGGAGGCCAGCGCCGACACTCGACGCCTCAGCTCCTGCTCCTTCACCCCCAAGCGCTCCAGGATGGGGCGGATAGCCAGCCCTTCCAGGGCGACGGCCTGTGCCAGTTCCTCCCGCATGAGGGAGCCATACTGCCGGCCCACCTCATACGGTTTCCCTGACAGGACCACCAACGGAAGGGAGGTTGCCGGCTCAGATGGCATAGCGGGTCCCGCCGGCCTCCCTGGCGGTCACCTCGAGGCCCTTCTTGTCGTGCTGAGGCCAGCCACGCTCCGCGAAGGTCCTGTCATCCGCGATGACGATTTCGCCCGCCTTGCCCCCGTACAGCAGCTCCGCCACGAACCAGTAAGCGCCCTCGACGATGTCGATGACGCAAACTCCCGCCTTGCTGAGGCGCTCCAGGTAGTCCCGGTTGTTCTCCACGATGCCGGCGCCAACCCACACGGGCCAGTCGATCGTCACGCTCCGCACGCCGGGCCGCAGGGCGCCATACACCTGCCCTGCCTTCGCCACCAGGCAGTTGGCCGCCGAGTAGTCGCTCTGACCGCTGTTGCCGTACCGGCCGCTGCCCGAACCAAAGTTGATGAAGAACTGAAGGTTGTCGTTGCGGGTTTCCTGGACCAGCAGCTGCCACAGATGAGCCTTGGAGGCCAGGGTGCGGACAAACATCTCCTCGGACTTCATCGGCAGGCTCTTGGACTCCTCGATGGTCGCCCCATGCACGATGCCATCGATGCGGCCGTACTGCTGGCGGACCTCCGCCAGCAGCCGCCGGACGGCGGACAGGTCCGTCATGTCACAGACCTTGTACTCCAACCGGAGGCCCTGGGTGCGGCAGTCCTCCAGGTTGCGGTGCAGCTCCCGCCGACGGGTGATGTCGGATTCGAAGCTCCGCATGCCTTGCACCGGGGTGGCCCCTGGGTGAGCCGCCAGGTAGCGCTTGACGTAGCCCATCCGGTAGGCCGGCAACTCCGCCTCGGCGATCTTGAGCCACTCCTCGTTGCCCTGGGGCGGCACCGTGCGCCCGGTGATGATCACTCGCGCGCCAGTCACCTGCGCCAGGAGCTTGGCACAATGGTAGACGACCCCACGTCCTCCTCCCGAGACGAGCACCACGGACTCAGGCTTGATCGACATCGACTGCTTGTCCGTCGCCAAAGCCATCTCGACATCCCGGAAGGCGTAGCGCCGACCACCGCTGTATCCGACCTCGACATCCGGATCGGCGCTGACCAGCTCCGTCCAGATCTGCTCGGCCCAGTTGGCCTGCCCCTGGCTGTCCAGGTCCACGACCTTGCACCGGGCGTTCGGCAGCTCCCGCTTCAGGCACTTGACGAAGCCCCCCGCGGCGCCGGACAGCGGAATCTGCCCGTTGGCGTTGGCATGGCCGAATTGACCACCGCCCGCGGTCGCCACCAGGTACCAGCCGCCGCCGGCCATCGCGCCAGCCCGGTCGTAGACGGCCAGGGCGCTGGCGTAGAGCCCCAGGGTGAAGGTGTTGACGGTAGCCGTCCACGTGTCGGCATCCACGTCCGCGAGCCTGGGAGCTGGAGCGGTGGTGTGCAGCAGGATGAGCCCATCGAACGGTTGAGCGGTCTGGAGTTCCTTCAACCGCTTGCTGACGGCCTTGGGCTGGCTCCAGTCGACGGTCTCCGCCCCGCTGGCCTCCGGCCCCGAGGGCAGGAGGACCACCCGGGCCCCCGCCGCCTCCAACCGCTTCGCCAACTGCTTGTAGGTGCCTTGCGCGTCGGTGGACAGCCCCAGGGTCTTTCCACGCAGGTGCGCGATGTTCTCGGGGTGCGCTTGCGTGGCTTGCTCGACTGGACGCACCTCGTACCGTTTGCCGGAGAACCGGTCGGGAGGGGTGAGCTGCTTGAGCGGAGCCGCCAGCTTGGCGCTGACATGCGCGGCCAGGCGCCGCAGGGACTCCACGTCCCCGGTGGCCTCACACCGCGCCACGAACCGGCGGACCTCTTCCAGGCTCATCGCCTCTGGGACGGCAAGCTGTTGAGCCGGAGGCTGGGACTCCGGCCGCACGGAGCCACCCGCTTGCGCCTTGCTGAACAGGTAGCCCGCCATCTTGCGGATGGTGTTGTAATTGCGCACCCGGAAGCTGTCGTCCCGGGGAATGCCGAAGGCCGTACGAGTCAGGGCGAAGGACTCGATCTGGGTGATGGTGTCGATTCCCAGATCCACTTCCAGGTCCAGGTCCGGCGCCAGGATCTCGGTGTTGTAGCCGGTCTTCTCCTGGAGGGTCGCGATGAGCAGCGCCTGGATCTTCTCCTCGCTCACCCCGTCCTGTGAAGCCGGCGGGGCATCCACTGGGCGGGCGGGAGGCTCGGAGCTGACCGCCTTCACCTCCTGGACAGGGAGCGCGGGGGTGCTCGCGGACGCCCTGCCCACGAGGTACTCCACCATCTTTCGAAGCGTGTTGTAGTCGCGCAGCCGGAAGTTCTCATCCCGCGCGATGCCCAGGGAGGTACGGGCCAGGGCAAACGCTTCCACCTGTTTGACCGTGTCAATGCCAAGATCGGCTTCCAGGTCGAGATCCGGCTCGAGCATGTCCTGGGGGTAGCCAGTCCGCTCGACCAGGGCCGTCGCCAGGATTTTCATGACGGCGTCTGCTTGAACCCCCACCGCAGAGTTCCCCAGCGCGGCGGCCGGGACCGGAACTGGAGCGGCGCTGACCGGGGCCGAGATGGGACCCGAAGCCCTGCTGGCCAGGTACTCGGCCATCTTCCGGAGCGTGTTGTAGTTACGCACCCGGAAGTTCTCATCTCGCTCCACCCCGGACTTCATGCGTGCATGGGCGAACACCTCGATCTGGGTGATCGTGTCAATGCCGAGGTCCACCTCCATGTCCAGGTCCGGTTGGAGAATGTCCAGCGCGTAGCCCGTCTTCTCGGACATCGTGGCCCGGAGCACCTCCAGGATCTGTTCGGCGGTGACCGCCGATGAAGCCACGGGCTGCTGAATCGCGGGGAGGGGCTCCGCGGGAGCCGGGGACGCGGGAGCCGGGGACGCGGGAGCCGTGGGGAGCGCTCCCTGCGAGGCCCGCTGCACCAGATAATCCACCATCTTGCGAAGCGTGTTGTAGTCGCGCAGCCGGAAGTTCTCGTCCTTCTCCACCCCCATGCCAACCCGGGCCATGGCAAAGGCCTCTACCTGCTTCACCGTATCAATCCCGAGATCCGCTTCCAGATCCAGGTCCGGCTCCAGCATGTCCACGGGGTAGCCCGTGCGCTCCACGAGGGCGCTGGTGAGGATCCTCATCACATCGGCCGGGTTGATGAACACCTCCGGTGCGCTCGCCACCTTGGCGGGCGCCGGAGAAGCCAGACGCGCCAAGGCCCCCTGTGTCTCCGCCAGAATGGTTTCCAGCGTGGGGCGCTCGTTTTTCAGCGCGCAGTCATCCACGAACGCGAGGACCTGGGCGAGCGAGATCTCACGGTCGCTGGCCGCTGGCTCCTCCCGGTTGAGGTTCTTCAGGATGCCTTGCGCAATCGTCCCGATCGTCGAGTGCTGCGTAGAGTGAATTGACATATGTGTTGGGATACCGAACTTGCGTTCTGCGAAGGTGACAGCGTCCGCGATCTCGGTGGCCGTCATTCCAAGATCGTTCAACAGGTCCACATCACGCCCAAAGAGCTCTGGCGGATAGCCAACCCCCTTGACCAGGGCGGCCACCACTTCCTGCTGAATCAATTCCAATGTCACGAGACTCATTAAAGAACACCTAGCCCTGCATCAGATGGTGGACGTGGCTGAATGCCAACAAGCGCTGAAACTGTTCGACCTCGCCAGTCTTGGGATGGTTGCTGGCCTGGGCCACGTATGGGTCGCCCTTGAGCGTGGCCTGGATGAACGCAGTCAGGGACCACTTGGGGCCGGACTCGATGAAGATGCGTACCCCATCGTCATGGAGCTGGCGCACGTGCCGCCAGAACTGCAGGGGCAGCACGTATTGCAGGGCCAGGTGACGCGGCATCAGCTCGGCCTGCACCTGTGCCGGGTAGTAGCGGCCGTGGGTGCTGGAGAGCACCGGCAACTGGGGGTCGGCCCAAGAGAGCTGTTGGAGCTCCGCCCTGAAGGTGGGCATGGCCTTGGCGATGAGCTGTGTATGGTAGGCGTGAGACACGGGAAGCGCCCGGACCTCGAACCCATTTGCGGTGCACCACCGCATGACGTACTCGACGGCTGGAATGTCTCCCGCGACAATTCCCTGCCCGGGGGCGTTCTCCGCGGCCACGGTGACGTAGCCGGGAGCCTCCCGGAACACCTGGCGGATCCTGTCGAAGTCACCGCTGATGCTGGCCATCAGCCCCGGAGAAGTCACAGGCAGGCGGGTGACCGCGAGCGTGCGCTTGTAGATGGCGCGCAGCCCCTGCTCGAGCGAGAGCATGCCGCTGGCGGCCAGCGCCGCGTATTCGCCGGAGCTCTGCCCCAGCAGGACATCCACCCGGATGCCCCAGGAGCGAATCAGCCGGAAGAGCGCCACGTTGACCAGGAAGACCGCGGCGTGCGCGGTGTCGTCATCCTGCCGGTACGTGCTCTCGGTCCCCGGAGCGACCCAGAAGGTGTCGGTCAGGCGTCGCCCCGTCATCGCCTCGAAGGCGCTGTCCGCTTCCGCGAAGGTTCTGGCCACGACCGGGTACTCCGCGGCGAGTTCCCGGAGCATGTTCACGTACTGCGGCCCTTGCCCGGGGAAGACCACCGCCACCTTCCCCCGGTGCAGCTGCCGTGAATCCCGATCATCGTAAAAGAAGATGCCCTGCTCGGGCAGGCTCGGTGCCCCATCGCTGGCCAGCAGCCGCCTGGCCCGCTCCAGCGCCTTGCCCACGGCAGGTCCTTTGGGCAACGTCATGGCGAACCGGCAAGGGGCGTTCGTGTCCGTCAGGGGCGTCCGGAGCTCCAGGCCAGGCTGCCGCTCCAACTTCTGGGCAAGCACCTCCACCTGCCGCAGGATGCTCCCCCGGCTGTCTCCATTGAGATGGAGGAACGGCGGAAGCTCGGGCTCGGCCCCCGTCACGGCGTGGGGGCTCGTGCCGCGTGCCGGCCGGTATTCCTCCACGATCGCATGAAAGCTGGTGCCCCCCAGTCCGAATGAGGAAACCCCTGCCCTCCGGATGCCGTTTCCAGGCACTGCCCAGGGCTCGACTTCCGTGGGCACCCGAAAAGGCAGCTGGCTCCAGGGAATCCGGGGGTTGGGCTTCTCGAAGCCCAGGTTCGGGGGGATCTGCTTGTGGTGCAGCGACAGGGCCACCTTGATCAGCGCAGCCGCTCCAGCTCCGGAGTTCAGATGGCCAATGTTCGACTTGATGGACCCCAGGAAGATCTTCCCCTCCGGGGAGGCGTGTCCATAGACGGACTGATAGGTCTCGACCTCGATGGGGTCACCGACCGGGGTTCCCGTGCCGTGCCCTTCCACGTACTGGACTTCGGACGGGGACACCCCCGCCTTCTCCACCGCTCGGCGCACGGCCTGGGTCTGCCCCTCCGCGCTGGGAGCCCAGATCGAGGCGCTCTTGGGATCCGTGGCGCCCGCGACCGAGCGAATCACCGCGTAGATCCGATCCCCCGCCGCCTCGGCGTCCGACAGGCGCTTCAAGGCGATCAAGGCGGCCCCTTCACTCGTGATGTAGCCATCCGCCCGGGAGTCGAAGGGGAAGGAGCCGGTCTGCGACAACCCGCCAAAGGAACAGCACTGGCTGAGTGCGTCCACGCCCAGTGACGCATACATGCCGCCGGCGAGGACCATGTCGCAGGTCTTCGAGCGCAGGTAGTTCATGGCGACGTCGATCGCCACCAGACTGGAGGCGCAGGCGCTCTCCACCATGAGCGCCGGTCCCTGGAAGTCCAGGTGGTGGGCGATGCGGCTGGCGGAGAGGCTGCCTAGATAGCCCAGCAGCGTGTCCTCGGTGATCGGCGGCAGCTCGCGCTTGTAGCTGTCCTCCGCCTCTTGGCGGATCCTGGCCACCGTCGTGTCATCGACGCCGTGCTGTCTCAACTGCGCGGCCAGGCGCCCATCGAACTCGGCGTAGTACACGCGAGCCTGGGTCTGGAACTCACGCTCCAGGGGCGGCAGATACCCCGCCACCACCCCCACGCGCCGTGGATCCACCGCCGACGGCGTATACCCCGCGTCATCGAGCGCCTGGAGGGCGGCCTTCATGGTCCAGCTGTGCCCACGATCGATCTGTGAGGAGACCTTGGGGGGGACCCGAACCCGCTCCTGCGGCCAGGCTCCGTCGACGATGTATCCCGCCAGGTTGGTATAGGGCCTGACCTTGCTCGTGCGCGTGGGGTCCAGGTAGCGGTCAATCGGCGCGCGCTCCGGCGGGATTCCACCGATCGCGCAGCGCTTGTCCAACAGGTTGCGCCACAGCTCTTCCTTGTTCTCCGCCTGCGGAAAGACGCCCCCCAGGCCCACGATGGCTATCGGCTCCGCTGCTTCGGGCCGGGGCAGCCGCTTGCTCAGTCCCGCATGATACCCAGGAGCATATTCCTCCAAGGTGAGGTGGTAGCTGATCCCGCCGAAGCTGAAGGAGTTGACGCCCGCGCGCCGCAGCCCACCCGGGACAGTCGGCCAGGGCTTCCCATGGTTGGAGATGTAAAACGGGGTGTTCTCAAAGTGGATGCCCTGCGCCGGCTCCCGGAACGAGTGCTGGGGGGGCAAGAACTTGTGGGACAGCGCCAGGGTGGCCTTCATGAGCCCCGCGGCCCCTGACGCCGCCTGCAGATGGCCTGTCAGCTCCTTGACCCCGCCCAGCATGACGCTCTGGGCGGCACACCGCGCACCGAACACCTCTTTCAGGCTCTCGATTTCGGTGAGATCCCCCAAGGGCGTACCGGTGGCGTGGCATTCCACGTACTGCACGTCACCCGGACCGTACCCTGCCTGGCTGTAGGCCCGCTGCATCGCCAGCACCTGTCCCCGGGTATTGGGAGCGAGCAGGGACTTGCCCTTACCGTCGGAAGCCACCCCGATGCCGCGGATGACCGCATGGACCGTCTCCCCCGCCGCCACGGCATCATCCAGCCGGCGCAGCACGAAGACACCCACCCCTTCGCCCAGGATCGTCCCGCCTGCGCGGCGATCGAAAGGCGTCAGCGACGAGAGGGCCAGACCGCCGAGTTTGCTGAAGGAAATGAGATCATGCGGCGTGAGCAGTTGGCTGCAGCCCGCGGCCAGCGCCACGTCGCAGTCGCCGGAGTTGAGCTGATCGCTGGCCGCCTGGATGGCGGCCATGGTGGAAGCGTAGCCAGCATCGACGGTGGCGTGCGGGCCTCGGATGTTGAACAGCTTGGCCGCCCGCCCCACCCACACACTGCTGAATGAGGCAATGGCCTCGTCCTCGGTGAGGCCTGCCATCTCGGTCTCAAGCTGCTTGACGACCGCGGACTGCACGCTGGAGGCGACCTGGGGATCCAAGGACCTCATGGCGGCGGATTCAGATAAAGACCGCACCATGTCCAGCAGACGCGTCCGGACCCGGGTGTCCGGGCGAAGCCCTCCGCCGAGCGAGCCGAGAACAAAGCCGATGCGCTCGGCGGCAACCTTCTCAATAATGGACTTGGCGGATTCGAGGGCCTGCGCGGTCGCATCCAGGAACGCCCGTTGCGTCCTGTGCATGTCCTGCACGGTCTTCGGCGGGAGCCGGTATTTTCGATAGTCGAGGTTCAGCTCATCCAGCACCGCGGCGTGCTTGCAGTAGGTCCGGTCCGCAGCGGCTGGGTCAGCAGCGTAATACCAGTCAGGAAGGAGCTTGGGGTCCCTCAGCTCACGAATGGAGGTGGAGCCCCTCAGCACCTGGTTCCAGAAGGATTCCACATTGTTGGCTTGGGGAAAAACATTGCCAAGGCCCACAATGGCGATCGGCCTGACCTGAATGTCTGCCATGATTTTTGTCAACAGGGCGAGCGCACGCCTTGTCTGATGTTTTCAGGAAGATGTATGGAATCGTCCTGCTCTCAAGTGATGACCTGCGCCTACCTGTTTCACTACGACTGTATTTTTATTCTCCTCGCATTGTTACCTATCCTATACCGGACATGCAAGGCCCGCTGATGACGAAAGGTGAAGATCTCCCCCCGTAGATGTGTGTGGGGGGGGGCGGGAAGTGCCTGACGCGCTGGGCGAACGATGCAGGCCCCGCTGTCCTCGCTCTCCTGGTTGAGCTAACCAAGAGGCACCGGAAAGCGCCGCCTGCGCGGGGCGCCTACCGGCGGGACGCGAATAAAAAAAGCCGGCCCCCCTTTTCAGGAGAGCCGGCCGGGAGTTGCGGGGGCAGGATTTGAACCTGCGACCTTCGGGTTATGAGCCCGACGAGCTACCAGGCTGCTCCACCCCGCGGCAAAGGCGGGCGGTAAGTACCGCCCTCCCCCTCGTGCGTCAACACCTTTTATCGAACGCCCGCCCCTCGTTACTTCCTGTTCTTCAACAGGTCCGCGAAGGTGCCGAATCCCTTCGCGCCGCCACCCGTCGCGGGCTTCTGGGTCTTCTGCCAGGCGTCCAGCTCCGCGCGCTCTTCCGCCCGCTCGGCCGCGGTGATCGACAGCCGGATCTTCCCGGACGCGTCGATATCGACCACGGCCACCTTCAGTTCCTGACCGAGCGTGTAGTGCTTGCGCAGATCCGTGCCGCGGTCGGTGCCCGTCTCGGCGGCGGGAATCAGTCCCTTGCCGCCCGGGAACACGAGGAACACGCCGTAGGGCTCGATGCGATCGACCTTGCCGGTGACGACCTGGCCCACCTTCGGGCGGGGAATCGCGGCCTCGGCGGCCTTGGCGGCCTCCTTCGCCTGAGCCTGAGCGCGCACTTCCTCGACGGGACGCTGCGCGTCCTCCTCGGAGATGCGGCGCAGACCAATGCGCTTCTCGTGGGTGTCGATCTTCTCGACAGCCACCCAGATCGTCTCGCCCTCCTTCACCACGTCACGCGGGTGCGCGATGCGGCGATCCGACAGCGCGGAGATGTGCACCAGGCCGTCCACGCCGGGGCGCAGCTCCACGAAGGCGCCGAACTGCTGCAGCCGGACGACCTTGCCCTGCAGCCGGTCGCCCTCCTTGATGGTGGCGAGCGCCGCCTTGAACGGATCCTCCATGCGGGCGCGCATGGACAGGGTGATGCGCTCCTTCTGCTTGGCCTTGTCCGGAGAGTTGGGCTGCGCGGCCTCCAGGCGGATGATCTCCACCTCGACCTCGTCGCCCACCTTCACGACCTCGCTCGGGTGGCCCACGCGCTGGTAGGACATCTCCGAGACGGGGATCATGCCCTCCACGCCGCCCAGGTCCACGAAGGCGCCGAAGTCACGCACGCCGGTGACCTTGCCCTTGACGACCTTGCCCTCGGACAGGGTCTTGCGCGTCTGCTCGGCCAGCTTCTTCTGCTCCTCCTCGAGCAGCGAGCGGCGCGACAGCACCACGTTGCGGTCGCGCACCTCGGTGACGCGGAAGGTGAGCTTCTCGCCGATGAACTGATCCGGCTTCTCCACGAAGCGGATGTCCAGCTGGCTGATCGGGCAGAAGGCGCGCACGTCGCCGATGGCGACCTCGACACCGCCCTTGTTCACGCCCAGCACCATGCCCTCGACCGGCATGCCCGAGGCGCGCGCCTCGGCCAGCATGGCCATGGAGGCGCTGCCCTTGGCCAGCGCCCGGCTCAGCAGGATGCCGCGAGCGCCCGACTCGATGACGTGCGCCTCGATGGGGTCGCCCACGCCGTAGCGCAGGATGCCCTCGTCGTCCTTGAGCTCGCGCAGCTCGATCATCGCCTCGCTCTTGACGCCGTCGAGCGACACGAACGCCGTGTCGGCGCCGAGCTGGAAGATCTTCCCCGTCACCTTCTCGCCGATGCGCACGCTGCGGCGCGCGGGCACCCCGCCCGCCTTCTCCTGCGCCTCGAACATCTGGGCGAAGGTCTCGTTCTCCGGCACCTCCTCATAGAGAGGGCTGTGCGGAGCCGGCACCGGCTCGCGGCGCGGCGTGGGGGCAGGCGTGGGAGCCACCGGCGTCTCGGTAGGCGCCGCGGACGCAGCCGCCTCGGCGGACGTCGCCTCGGACGTCGCCGTACCCGCGGCGGGAGTCTCACCCACCGGGCCGCGCGTCTCGATGACGCCCGAGGCGCGCTTCACGACGACCAGGGGGCCCTGGGGCTTGCGCTCACCGCCTCCCCGGCGCTCACCGCCACCGCCGCCACCACCACGGGGGCCACGATCACCCTGGCCACCGCGCTGATCCCGGTCACCCCGGGGACGGCGGTCCTCACGAGGACCAGCGGAGGCGCCACCCGCGTCACCCTCGCTTCGAGGGCGCGAGTCACGCTCGCCGCCACGGCGGTCCTGGCCACCGCGGCCACGGTCACCCCCACCCCGGCCTTCGCGCTGGCCACCGCCAGAGGGAATCCCGAGCATCACGTCACCGAAGGTGGCCTTGGGCTTCTTGGGGCCGCCAAATCCACCTGATCCAGAACCGCTCTTCTCGTCGCTCACTGCCGAGACCTTCCTGAAGGAATTGCTGCCCAGCGTCCAGGAGAACCGGGCTCCTGAAAAAGGCGGCGAACTCTACACACGCGACATGCTTGGACGGAAGTCGCTTGCGGCCTTTTACGAACACCCCAACCGTTCTTCAACGCGGATGAGGCCACCTGGCATCCCCTTTTAACGCCAACGGACGCTCGCCTCCCCCCCACCTGAACAGCCCTCCGCTCACCGTCTGGCCAGTCTGCGCAGCCGTTTGAAGACGGCCAGGGCCTGAGGCATCCCCAGAGCGGCGGTGAGGCCGAAGTACACGGCGCCAAAGGGAAGGACGACGGCCAGGCTCGTCCACACCGGGTGCAACGCCGGGGGAGCGAGCAGGCTGCCGCCCCACTCCACGGAGACCCCCGCCATGGGCCCCAGGGCCTGGGTCAGGGCCAGTTTGACGCCCAGCGCCACCAGGCCGGCGGCGGCCGCGCACGCCCACAGCTTGGGAACGAGCCCCAGCGGCGGGCCCACATGTCCGCCGATGCGGCGCGCGAGCTGCCGGCGCAGCAGCGTGGACTCCAGCCAGGCCACCAGCCCGCTGGCCACGGTGATGAAGACAGCGCCCAGGTGCCGGGGTAGCCCCAGCGCCTCGGGCAGGTAGAGCCCCAGTCCCCAGGCCATGGCGGCGCCCAGCGAGACGCGCACGATGGCGAAGCGCAGCGGGGTGTTGGGATCCTTCAGAGCGTAGAAGGCGGAGGAATACAGCCGGCCCACCGTGGCGGACACCAGCCCCACCGCCGAGCCCATGAGCAGGTACCAGACATAGCGGGAGTCCGCGGCGGTGAACCGGCCCGTCTGGAGCAGCATGGCGGCCACCACGTCACCAATAAGGAAGAACGCGGCGGCCGAGGGCACCACGAAGAACGCCACCCGGCGCGCCCCCGCCTCGATGCGCTCGCGCAGCTTGGTGTTCACCTCTTCGGTAGAGCCGCTGGTGGCCCGGGCCATCTCGGGCAGCTCGGCCGCGGACACCGCCATGCCGAAGAGGCTCACGGGGATGAGGTAGATCGTCTGCGCGTAGAAGAGGGAGGACAGGGCCCGCTCCGACAGCTTCGACGCGATGGCCGTGTCCACGTAGGCGCTGATCTGCACCACGCCGCGGCCGATGATCACCGACACGAAGCTGCGCAGCACCCGGCGCACCGATTCGCTCGCCGTGGAGAGCGAGGGCCGGAACTGCCCCAGCAGCCGCATCACCGAGGGCACCTGCACGGCGAACTGCAGCAGCCCGCCCAGCACCACCGCGTAGGAGAGGATCTCCACCAGCCGCGCCTCGTCCACCCGGCCACCGGCGGCCACCAGCGCGGCGATGACGACGAGGTTCCACACCACCGGCGCCAGGTAGGAGAGCAGGAAGCGGCGATGGCTGTTGAGGATGCCCAGGCACCAGGCCGACAGCACCAGCAGCCCCGTGCCCGGGAAGACGATGCGCACCAGGCGAACGGCCATCTCCCGGGACTGGCCCTCGAACCCTGGGGCAATCAGGTCCACGAACAGCGGCGTGACCGCCATGCCCGCCGCCACCAGGAGGCTGGTGGCCAGCGCGAGCAGCCCGAAGATGGCCCCGGCCAGCCGGTCCGCCTCCTTTTGATCCTTCTTCCCCAGCAGCTCGGCGTACACGGGGATAAAGGAGCCGGAGAGCACCCCCTCGCCAAACAGGTTCTGCAGGAAGTTGGGGATGCGCAGCGCCGCCTTGAAGACGGCGGCCGCCTCGGCGTTGCCCAGGTAGTGCGCGAAGACGCGCTCGCGCACCAGCCCCATCAGCCGCGAGGCCAGAATGCCCGCCGCTACGAAGAGCGCCCCTTTCCCACTGCCCTGCTCCGGAGGCCGGACAGGCGCGGAGGGCTGCGGATCGGGCGACGGCGTATGCGTGGGCGGAGGAGCGGGCAAGCGGACGCGCGAATCTACGCGGGCCGCTCACGGCCACGAAGTAAATGAAGCAACCCGACAGACGGCCACTGTTTTGCTTGACGGTTACCCCGGCAGGCCGCAATGGTCCCTGCGCGATGGCTGGCCCCTCTGACAGCGAACTCCTCAGCGACGTGGCGCGTATCCGGCGAGTCCTGGCGCGTGAGCTGGAGACCATCAATGAGTACGAGGCCTTCGCCCAGCTCTCCACGAGCCCCGAGGTCCGCGCCTTCTTCGCCCACTTGGCCGCTGAAGAGAAGGAGCATGTGGCCGAGGCCACCCAGATGCTGCGCATGCTGGATGCGGCCCAGGACAGCCACTTCGCCCAGCCCATCGCCCCGGGCCACTTCCAGAAGGCGGTAGGCGCTCCGCCTTCACCGTCCGCGCCCTCTTCCGCCGCCCCCTCGCCTGCTTCCGGTGGGCAGAACGTGGGCCGGCCCAGTATCGAGCCTGTTTCGCTGCTTCCCCCTGACCGGTTGATGTACGGACTCTCCGCTCCCCCCTCTAAGGACGCCTACCCGCTCACCGTGGGTTCGCTCAGGCGCCAAGGCGGAGGAAGCGGTGGCCGTGGCGGCACCCGCTGACGATTCCTCTCTGAGGAGACTTTCATGGCTGACTTCCTGGGACATGCCGAGAACCCCCTGCGCGAGGAGGAGTGGGCGCGCCTGAATGAGACCGTCATTCAGGTGGCACGCCGCTCGCTCGTGGGCCGCCGCATCCTGGATATCTACGGCCCGCTGGGCGCGGGCGTGCAGACGGTGCCCCACGACGAGTACCAGGGCGTCTCCGCCGGCGCGGTGGACATCGTCGGCGAGCAGGAGACGGCGATGGTCTTCACCGATGCCCGCAAGTTCAAGACCATCCCCATCATCTATAAGGACTTTCTGCTGCACTGGCGTGACATGGAGGCGGCGCGCATCCACAACATGCCGCTGGACGTGTCGGCCGCCGCGGGCGCCGCCGCCCTCTGCGCGCAGCAGGAAGACGAGCTCATCTTCTACGGCGACCCCAAGCTGGGCCACGAGGGGCTGATGACGGCCAATGGCCGGCTCACCGTGCCGCTGGGTGACTGGTCCCACTCGGGCGCCGGCTACATGGCCATCGTCGAGGCCACCCGGAAGCTCAACGAGCATGGCCACTACGGGCCCTATGCCGTGGTGCTCTCGCCGCGCCTGTTCTCGCTGCTGCACCGCATCTTCGAGAAGACGGGCGTGCTCGAGATCGAGACCATCCGCCAGCTCGCCTCGGACGGGGTGTACCAGTCCAACCGGCTGCGCGGAGACTCAGGCGTGGTGGTGTCCACCGGCCGCGAGAACATGGACCTGGCCGTGGCCATGGACATGGTCACCTCGTACCTGGGCGCCTCGAACATGAACCACCCGTTCCGCGTGCTCGAGGCGCTCATCCTGCGCATCAAGCACCCGGACGCCATCTGCACGTTCGAGGGCGTTCCGGCCCCGCGCAAGTAGCGGCGCCGGGGAACCGCGCATGGCCAAGGTCCTGGTCCTCGACGACGAGGCAAACCTGCGCAAGGTGCTCGCCGCCATGCTGCGGCGAGAGGGCTACGACGTCACCGTCGCCGCCGACGGTGAGCAGGGGCTCGCCGAGTTCAACAAGAACGGCGCGGACATCATCGTCACCGACCTGGTGATGCCCAAGGTGGGCGGCATGGAGGTGCTGGGCTCGGTCAAGAGCGCCAACCCGGACGTGCCCGTCATCATCATCACCGCCCACGGCACGGTGGACTCGGCCGTTGAGGCCATCAAGGCCGGCGCGTTCGACTACATCACCAAGCCCTTCGATCAGACGGAGCTGTCCGCCGTCATCGCCAAGGCGTCCAAGGCCCACGAGAGCGCCCGGCGCTCGGTGCGCCCGGACATCAAGGCCCGGGCGGCCATCATCGGCGAGTCTCCGCAGATCCAGGACGTCTACAAGGTCATCGACAAGGTGGCGGACACGCCCTCCACGGTGCTGATCACCGGCGAGAGCGGCACGGGCAAGGAGCTCATCGCCACGGCGCTGCACGGCGCCTCGAGCCGCCGCGACAAGCCCTTCATCAAGATCAACTGCGCGGCCATTCCCCACAACCTCATCGAGAGCGAGCTGTTCGGCTACGAGCGTGGCGCCTTCACCGGCGCGGTCACCTCCAAGCCCGGCCGTTTCGAGCTGGCCGACGGGGGCACCCTCTTCCTGGATGAGATCGGCGAGATCCCGGTGGAGATGCAGGTGAAGCTGCTACGCGCGCTCCAAGAGGGCGAGTTCGAGCGCGTGGGCGGCATCAAGACGACCCGGGTGGACGTGCGCCTCATCGCCGCCACCAACCGCGATCTGCAGGCAGAGATCGAGGCCGGGCGCTTCCGCAAGGACCTCTATTACCGGCTGGCGGTGGTGCCCATCGGACTGCCCGCGCTGCGTGAGCGCCGCACGGACATCCCCATGCTCACGAAGTACTTCGTGGAGAAGTACAACCGCCGCCTCAACAAGAAGATCGAAGGCATCGCCGACGACGCCATGACGGTGCTCCAGGCCTACGCCTGGCCCGGCAACATCCGCGAGCTGGAAAACCTCATCGAGCGTGTGCTGCTGTTCGCCGATGGGCCTTTCATCACCGCCAAGGATCTGCCCGAGCCGGTGCGCCAGGGGAGCGGCACGGCGCATGGCCTGCCCGCCAGCCCTCCGGCCCTGGAGGCACCCACGGGCGAGACGGGGCTCAAGGACATCATCCGCATGAAGTCCGCGGAGCTCGAGAAGGACCTCATCACCAAGGCCCTCGAAGAAACCGGGGGCAACGTCACCCGGGCGGCGAAGCTGCTGCAGATCAGCCGCAAGTCGCTGCAGACCAAGATGAAGGAGTTCGGTCTGCGCGACACCGCCCCCGAGGGCAAGGACGACGGCAAGGACGAGGGGCCAGGCAAGGACGACGGCCCCGACGAATGACGCTGGCCGAAATATCGCGGAAAATTCAGCGGTTTCGGCCCCGCGTACCCGCTCGACTCAGGGAGCCAGCATGCGGCCATCTCTTCCCACACTCGGTCAACCTCAGAAGAAGAGCCGCTTCGGCTCAGTGCTGCTCGCCTCGCTGATTCTCGGCGGCGCCGCTGGGGGCGTCTGGTGGTGGAAGCAGCCCAAGAATGTCCCGCCTCCCGTGAGCGCTGCCCCTGCTCCCGAGGCCGCTGCCGCCGTCGCGGCGCCGACTCCGCCTCCCGCGCCCGTGGATCCGCTCGTTGCCGCGGGCCTGGCTCGCGCCTCGGTGAAGATCGAGGGCCCGCTGGAGACGGCGCTTGTGCAGGCCACGGACGCCACGGTGGGGCCCGCGCTGGCGCAGGTGGTGACGCGCACGCTCGTGTGGTGGGTGGAAGTGCCCAACGAGATCCTCCGGGGTGACACCCTGGACGTGCTCTACCAGGTGCGCCCGGGCGAGGAGCCGCTGGTGCACGCCGTGCGCTTCGCCAGCGGCAAGACGGGCCAGACGCACCGCGCCTACCGCTTCACGCCTCCGGGCGAGAGCAACCCGCGCTACTACCTGCCCACCGGCGAGGAGATGGAGTCGCGCCTGGAGAACTCGCCGCTGGATAACTACGAGCAGATCACCTCCCTGCTGCGCGACGGCCGCCGCCACAAGGGCGTGGACTTCAAGGCCGCCGTGGGCACGCCCGTGAAGGCCCCCTTCACCGCCGTGGTGAAGCGCAAGAACTGGAACTTCAGCTCCAACGGCAACTGCCTCGAGCTGGAGGAACTCGGCGGCAAGCGCCGCCGCGCGCTCTTCCTCCACCTGTCGGAGCTGCCGCGCGACCTCAAGCCCGGCAAGCGCTTCTCGGCGGGCCAGGTCATCGCCGCCAGCGGCAACAGTGGCCGCTCGTTCGCGCCTCACCTGCACTACCAGCTCATGACGCAGGATGACCGGGTGCTGGACCCGTTCGACAGCCACCGCACCTTCCGGCGTTCGCTGCCGGAGAGCCAGCGCGGCGAGCTGGACGCGGAGATTCGGCGCCTGGATTCCCTGCTCCATCCGGCCGTGGCGGCAAACTAAGCCACCCATTTCTTGACACCCCTGGGTCTGGGGACTAGCGTCCCTGGTAATTTCTCAACAGTTCCCAGGGGTTAGGCCACCGCACGAAGCAGTCCCGAGGGGGCTGCCAGCATCCGCGGGCCCTGGGGCTCCAGAGGGCTCTTCGGAGGTCGGATGTTCAGGCTTGGCGCTATTCTCGCGACGCTGCTGCTCGGCGCACCATTGACCGCCAGCGCGGCGGAGATCACCCGCATCGCGTCCTCGTTCGACGAAGATGATCCGTTCGATCTGATCATCGACGTCAGGTTCGACCGTACGCAGGGCCGGACGAAGATTCTACGCGAGCAGCTCGCGGGGCCAGATCCTGAGACAGGAGAGCCCAGAGGGCTCATCAATGCCACGGAGCTCTGGCACAAGAGTGTCGAGTCGCGGCTGAACATCAATCTGGCCATCGGTCTTTACAAAGACCTCGAGTTCTCTTTTGGCCTGCCCCTCGTTCTCCAACAGAATGACAGCTACAGTTTTGTAAAAGACACCAACGCGGCCAACTCCACGATCGTCAATAACTGTCTGAACCCTGATGGAAGCCTGAGGAACACCAACTGCCTTGAGTCGGGAACCGATGTGGAGGGCCTCTTTTCCATACCCTATGCAAGCCGCCGGGGCGGTCTGGGTAACATGCGCTTTGGGCTTGCATACGCTTTCTTCAACCAGGCCAACGACTACACCAAACCGACCTGGGTCGTGGGTATCAATTACGAAGCGCCTACGGCGGCGGTCCGCGACCCAAGCCTGGATAACACCGAGCTCGGTGAGCGTGGCAACGTTGGAGACAAGGTCCACAAGTACACCCTCTATACAGCGCTGTCGCGCAAGATCGGGGTGGCAGACCCGTACTTCAGGGCTCACTACACCCTGCCGGTGCAGGGCCCAGGCATCTATTCCAACTGCTTCAATCGGGACAACGATCCGCCAACACTGGGCCGCCCGGAAAACTGCTTCAATGGACGCTGGAACCGTAAAGAGACCGGAATCAAAGCTCCGCGCGTCCTGGGCTTCCTGGTGGGCTCTGAGTTCACCGCGTTCAGGAACAACGCGAAGAATCAGCAGTTCATTCTCGACCTGCGCGCCATGGGTAACTATGTGAGCTCGGGCCGGTATTACAACGAGATGAGCGCGGCCCTGCGCAAGCTGCTGTCCACTCAGTCCTACCTGCAGGTGGGTGGACAAGTCGGCCTCACTGCCAAGGCTGGCGAGGCCTTCACGCTCCGGGCATCCACTTCGTTCCTGTACAACACCGATCACGTCCTGACCAACGAGCGGTTGGGAGTGCCGGCCTCGGAAGTCGAAAGCCGGCCGGAAGACGTCAACCCCAACTTCGATTTCCGCACGGACATGGTCTCGCGGCGGATCTGGGGCGGAGAGAGCCGTCTGCTCCAGTTCGAATTGAGTGCCTTGTTCTCGTTCTAATCTGGGTGCCTGGGTTTACCGCTTGAGGCTCAGCCCCAGGCGGTAGACGTCCTGGCCAGACCAGCCCGCGCGGCGGGCCAGCTCGGTGCTCAGCGCCTTGAGCTTCTCGCCGCGCCCCAGGCCCTCCTCCAGCGCACGCCGCAGCTCCTCCTCGGACCAGCGGCGCTCGCCGGTGCGGCCCTCCACCAACACCACCACTTCACCCCGGGCCTCCTCCGCGCTGTAGCGCGCGGCCAGCTCGGACAACGTGCCCCGCGCGAACTCCTCG